>NZ_JAFCLY010000017.1:32500-158570 GCF_018130185.1 Bradyrhizobium sp. AUGA SZCCT0182
GCCAGCCTCGCATTTGCGATGGCCGCGCTGTCCAGCGGCGACGCGATGGCGCAGGCCAAGCAGGCGCCGCCGAAGCAGGCCGCTCCCGCGCCGGCTCCCCCGCCGCCCCAACAGGAAGCTCCGCTCAAGCAGATCGCGCTGACCGAAGCCCAGGTTCAGGGCGTGCTCTCCGCCGCCAAGGAAATGGACCCGATCACCGAAAAGATCGACGAGAACGCCAAGCCGGATCCGAAGATTACCGCCCAGCTCGACGGCATCGCCAAGAAGAACGGTTTTGCCAACTTTGACGATTACAACATTGTCGTCGACAACATCACATTGGTGCTGAGCGGGTTCGATCAGGCGACCAAGAAGTATGTCGGCGCCGAAGCGGTTCTCAAGACAGCAATCGCACAGGTCCAGGCCGACAAGAAAATGGCGGCCAAGGACAAGAAGGAAGCGCTTGCCGATCTCAACGAGGCGCTGAAATCGCCGCAGCCGGTGATCGAGAACAAGGGCAATATCGACCTGGTGACGAAGTACTACGACAAGCTCGCCGAGGCGCTCAGCGAGGACTAGAGGCTTATCGGTTCTGATTGGATCAGAACCGAAGCTCCAGACAAACGCTCTAACAACAAGACCGCGGTCAAGCCGCCCAACAAAAAAGCCCCGGAGAAATCTCCGGGGCTTTTGTCGTTTTGACTGTAACGCCTCAGGTCCTGGTGCGCATCCGCATCATGAAGCTGTCGTAGCTCAGTTCGGCCACCTGCATCCACGCCACCGATTCGGCGCGGAAGGCGGTCAGGCTGGTGTACATCTTGGCGAAGTGCGGATTGGTCTTGGACAAATCGGCGTAGATCTCGTTCGCCGCGTTGTAGCAGGCTTCCAGCACTTCCTGCGGGAACGGCTTCAGGATCGCACCGGCCACCAGCAGCCGCTTCAAGGCTGCGGCGTTGACGTAGTCGTATTTGCCGGTGACCCAGCTGAACGTGTCGTAGGACGCGGCTTCGATCGCGGCCTGATAGTGCTTCGGCAGGGCGTTGAACTTTTCGGTGTTCATGATGTTGTGGCCCTGGCCGGTGCCTTCCCACCAACCCGGATAGTAGTAGTACTTGGCGACCTTGACGAAGCCGAGCTTCTCGTCGTCGTAGGGACCGACCCATTCGGCCGCATCGATGGTGCCCTTTTCGAGCGCCGGATAGATGTCGCCGCCCGCGATCTGCTGCGGGACGCCGCCGACCTTGGCGATGATGGTGCCCGCGAAACCGCCGACGCGGAATTTCAGGCCCTTGAAATCCTCCATCGACTTGATTTCCTTCCGGAACCAGCCGCCCATCTGGGCGCCCGTACTTCCGGTCGGAACGCCGGTGACCTTATATTCCTTCATTAGGTCGTTCAGCATATCCATGCCGCCGCCGAACCGCATCCACGCGATATGCGCGCGCGTGTTGAGCCCGAACGGCAGCGAGGTGCCGAAGGTGAACGCGGGATTCTTGCCCCAGTAGTAATAAAGCGCCGTGTTGCCCATCTCGACGGTGCCGTTGGAGACGGCGTCGAGCACCTGCAGGCCCGGCACGATTTCGCCGGCGGCGAACGGTTGAATCTGGAATTTGTTGTCGGTGATATCGGCAACGCGCTTGCAGAAAAATTCGCAGCCGCCGTAGAGCGTATCGAGTGCCTTTGGCCAGCTGGCCGCAAGCCGCCACTTAATTTCAGGATTGGATTGCGCGATGGCAGGTGATGCGACCGCAGTCGCAGCGAGACCGACACCGCCTACTTTGATAAAATCACGACGTTTCATTCGTTTCCCCTTTTGTTTTTTAATACTGACCACGGGACAACGATCTTGAATTGTCGTTTCTGTCCGACGATGGCCGACGTTCGATTGGTGATTGAGATCAATCCTTTCAAACCCGTAGGTCAGGATGACCAATCGGGGGTCGATAATCAAGGGTTCTGGCCCCGCCGCAGCTGCGAACAGCTGCAATAAGTTTACGCAATGGTCCGGCCTTCACATGCCCGGCCTTCACACGACGAAAGGCTAAGACGTAGACTGACGCGACCGGCGTTGGTCTGATAGGAAGGCCGGTAATCGCCGCTGGAGCCGGAAATGGCAGAGAAGAAGGTCGTGGTCGCGGGCGCCACGGGATTGGTGGGAAATGCCGCATTGCGGCACTTCGGCGCCGCCGGGGGATGCGACGTTCTGGCGCTGTCGCGGCGCAGGCCGCGCGAGCTCCATGGCTTCAGGCACGTGCAGATCGACCTCACCGATCCCGCGCAGTGCCGGCGCGCTGCAACCGAACTGCAGGGCGCCACCCATCTCGTCTACGCTGCGCTGTATGAAGCGCCCAATCTGGTCGACGGCTGGCGCGATCAGGATCAGATCCGCACCAACGATTTGATGCTGCGCAATCTGATGGCCGCGCTCGAACCGGTCGCGCCGCAGCTTCGGCATGTCGCACTTCTGCAGGGCACCAAGGCCTATGGCGTCCACGTCCGCCCGCTCACCGTGCCGGCGCGCGAAGGCCGCTCGGAAATGTACGAGCAGCCGAATTTCTACTGGGCGCAGGAGAATTTCCTGCGTGAGCTGCAGCAGGGCAAGGCCTGGCACTGGAGCATTTTGCGTCCGGTGTTGATCGTCGGTGAGACAATCGGCGGCGCGATGGACCTGATCCCGCCGCTCGGCGTCTATGCCGCCATGCTGCGCGAGCAGGGCCGGCCGCTCGATTATCCCGGCGGTGCCGCGCGGGTGTCGCAAGCGGTCGACGTCGATCTTTTGGCGCGCGCGATCGCCTGGGCCGGCGAGGCGGCCGCCGCGCGCAACGAAGCCTTCAACGTCACCAATGGCGATGTCTTCACCTGGGAGAATGTCTGGCCGGCGATAGCAGATGCGCTTGAGATGAAGCCGGGCAACGCCGTGCCGCTGTCGCTGGCGCAGGAATATCCCAAGTGGATCGCGCCGTGGGACGAGTTGCGGCGCAAGCATAATCTGATTTCGCCCGGCCTTGAAGAATTTGTCGGCCTGTCATTCCAGTATGCCGATTACAGCATGCGCCATGGCCAGACCCAATCGGGCCCGCCCTCGATCGTCTCGACGGTGAAGATCAACCAGGCCGGCTTTACGGAGATGATGGACACCGAGGCGATGTTCCGGAAGTGGTTCGGACTGGCGCGATCGAGCCGCTTGCTGCCGTAGCACTCTCGGGGGCTGCGCTGATCCGCGCCAGATGCCATCATGATTTGACGGGATGAAACATTGGAGACTCAAGATGCTGGATCACGTCTCGCTGGGCGTCAGCGATATCGAGCGGTCAAGGAAATTCTATGATCAGGCGCTCCGTCCGCTCGGCATCGAGCGCTTGTACGCTGACGGTCCAACCGCCGCCGGCTATGGGGCCGACCGGAAGGCATTCTTCTGGATCGGCGAGAAAGACGCTTCGCAGACCGGCAGCCACGTCGCCTTTGCGGCCCACGACAGGGAAACCGTAGATCGATTTCACCAGGCCGCGCTCGCAGCCGGGGGACGAGACAACGGGCAACCGGGACTGCGCCCGAATTATCACGAAGATTACTACGGCGCGTTCGTGCTCGATCCCGACGGCCACAACATCGAGGCGGTTTGCCGCCGGAACCAAGTGTAATCCAATCGCTACATGTTACCCGTCGCGGCAAACTTCGCTTCCATCGCCTTGCGCGTCTTGATGGTATCGTTGGCTTCGTCGACCTCGACATCGCTCCAGCGCACCACCGCGCCGTGGGCGACGTTGTTCTTCAGCTTGACGCGATGGGCCAGACCAATCGGCAGCGCGCCGGCTTTGAGGCTGGCGGCCGCCGGCATCAACTTGCCCCACACCGTGTAGCCGCCTTCGCCGTCGAGCATTTCGCCGGCGCGTAAGTCGCGTTTGGCGACCGCCGCGACGTCCCCGCGAAAACCATGGGGCTGCCCGGTCGGCTCATTGCGCAGTGCCGCCGACAGGATGGAGATGTTCAGCTCCAGCCCGATCAGATGATAGGGCTTGTACATCGCCGCATACCGGCCCGAGGCGTCGGTCTTCAGCCCGTATTGCTTGAAACAGTCAGCGGCGTAATCGTTCGGCGCTTCGAGCACGACGTAGACGCCCCAGCGCAGATCGCGAAACACCGGGCGTCCGTCGCGCTCCAGCGACGACACCACTTCGACCACGCCGGATTTCTCCAGCACGCCGCCTTTGTCGCGCGGCCGCATCACATGCGGCAGGTCGTCGACGCCGCAGGGCGGAAACTTTAGGCCGTCCGTGGGCACGTCGAGCTGGCAAGCGTTGGCGATTGCCGCCATCTCGATCGCGGATTTGGTGCCGTCCAGAAACGAGTTGAACATTTGCGGGTTCATGCCCGCCGACTGCGCTTCATCCGCGGTGAGGCCGTAATGGCCCCAGACGCCTTCCGGCGTCACATCATGATAGGCTGGCAGATACTTTGTACCTTTACCGGCGGCAACGACGCGGAATCCCGTCGCGCGCGCCCAGTCCACCATCTCTGATGTGAGCGCAGGCTGATCGCCATAGGCCAGCGAATAGACCACGCCGGCCTTGCGGGCTTCCTCCGCGAGCAGCGGACCTGCCAGCACATCGGCCTCGACATTGACCATCACGACATGCTTGCCGGCGGCAATCGCGGCGCGGGCATGCCGGATGCCGACGGCCGGATTGCCGGTCGCTTCCACCACGACATCCATTGCGCCGCCCGCGATCGCGCGCGCGCCATCATCGGTGAAGGCGGTCCGTGCGATCCGCTCCTGGTCCCAGCCGACGGTACGGCACGCCTCGCGCGCGCGGTCGCGGTCGAGATCGATAATCAGCGGCACCTCAAGTCCAGGCGTGTGCGGCACCTGTGCCAGGAACATCGAGCCGAATTTGCCGGCGCCGATCAGCGCGACGCGAACCGGTTTGCCCGCCGCATGGCGGGCCTGGAGGAGGTG
This sequence comes from Bradyrhizobium sp. AUGA SZCCT0182, assembly GCF_018130185.1. Lineage (NCBI taxonomy): Bacteria > Pseudomonadati > Pseudomonadota > Alphaproteobacteria > Hyphomicrobiales > Nitrobacteraceae > Bradyrhizobium > Bradyrhizobium sp. AUGA SZCCT0182. Next base: position 37,437 of record NZ_JAFCLY010000017.1, read on the forward strand.
GTGGAGGTTCATGGCGGATTTCCGGGTGTGGCGTGTCCCGGACGCGGTGCAGCGTGAAACGCTGCTCCGCAGAGCCGGGACCCAAGTGGACGATCGAAAGAAAGGCCCCGGCTCAGCAGCGCAACGTCGGAATCGCGCGTAGCGCGATCCTGTGCACGCTGCGCTGCGTCCGGGGCACGAGAGCGGTTCTACTCCGCCGCCTGGCGATGCGCCCGCGCCAATCGCAGCAACGCGTCGTCGTCCACGGTCTGGATCGGCTTGAAGTCGCGATGGGCGATATATTCCGGCCGCGTCGGGGTGCGGATGTAATTGGAAACCGCATTCAGCGTCAAATAGACGATCTTGCGCGGATAGGGCGTGATGTTGCCGGCTGAACCGTGCACCAGATTGCCGTGGAACATCAGCATGCCGCCGGCCTTGCCGGTGGGCGCGACGATGCCGCCTTCCTTCACCAGCCTCGTCACCGTGGCCTCGTCCAGCGTCCACAGCGGATAGGAAGTGGTTTCGAGATCGTGCGAGGCCTTGAGGTCGCCGGCGTGCTGGCTCTTCGGCACCAGCATCAGGGGACCGTTGATCGGCATCACCTCGTCGAGGAAGATCGCGATGTTCATCGCGCGCGGCAGCAGCATGCCGTCGTCGCGCTTCCAGGTGCCGTAATCCTGATGCCATTGCCAGACGTCGCCGGTGAAGGCGGATTTGGCGTTGATCTTGTATTGATGCATGTAGACTTTTTCGCCGAACACCTGCTCGACCGGCTCGATCATGCGCGGATGCGCGCCGAGCACGCCGAACGCCTCGTTGTAGAGATGCGCCGCAAAGGCGGTGCGCGGCGCACCGCTCTTCTCGCGCCACACCTCGGGTCGATCAGCGTCGTAGATGCCTTCGGCCTCGCGCGCGAGATAGGCCACTTCCTCGGGGCTGAACAGCTCGGGCAGAAACAGCCAGCCTTCGCGGTTGAAATAGTCGATCTGCTCTTGCGTGAGTTTCATGGTCGTTCCTCCTGGTTTATTTTCTATTGTTTGTCATTCCAGGATGCGCCTCTTGGCGCAGGCCCGGAATCCATACTCACGATCGTGGTTATGGATTCCGGGCTCGTGACTTCGTCACGCCCCGGAATGACGACTTACGCCGCCCTATCCGTCGCCCTCAGTCTTTCCTCCGTCATCCGTCCCGCCGTTTGCGCATGCGCCAATGCCGCGGCCTCGGCTTCCCCAGCCTTGCCGGCCAGAATCTGCACCGCGATCGCCTCGTGTTCGCTCCAGGCGCTGTCGCGGTAGTCGAGTTCGGCCAGCACGGTGGCCATCGAGCGGCGCATATGCGGCCATTGCGGTGCGATCATTTCCTCGATCGCGGGGTTTCCTGCGAGGCGGTAGATCGCGCTGTGAAAGTCGACGTCGAGCGCAATCAGCCGCGCCAGCGGGGTGTCCTCGCCGATGGTCCGGCCGGCTTGCAGTGCCGCTTCCAGCGCCGCGCGCCCGGCCGTGTCGGTCTTCACGCGTCCGGCGGCAAGCCGTGCCGCCAGGGCGTCGATGGCCCCGCGGACCTCGTAGAGCTGGCGGATACGCGCCGGGTCGAGCTCGGTGACCTCGAACCCACGGCGGCCGCTCTCGGCCACCAGGCCCTGCCGGTGCAGCAGATGCAGGGCGTGGGAAACCGGCTGGCGCGATACGCCAAGCTTCTCGGCCAGCTCGTTCTGGGTGATGCGCTGCCCCGGCGGCAGCGTCCGATCAATGATCGCCTCGAGGATCCGGGCATAGACCTGGTCGATCAGGTTGGGGAGCGGATCTAACGGGATCATGCCAGCCGTCCAAAATGGAATACGGAATTCCGTATTCGGTATTCATACCCCTGGCTGGCTGCACGGTCAAGGGGGCTTTGACGTGTGGAACTCTGGCCGAAGCTAGCCGGGCGCAAGCACCTCCACGTCGAACGTGCCGATCGCTTCCGCGTCCGCCACCGCGTCCACCGCCGATATCCGCTCGCCGCTGATGGTCAGCCGCAGCACGATGCGCAATTGCCCGCCGAGGACGACGGCGACCGCCAGCGCGCCGTCGACCAGCGCGGGCCTTGCGGCCTGGGCGCGGCCCTTGAAGGTTTCGGCAACCGCCGCAGCGCCGCGGATTTCCGGCAGCGAACCGAGCCGCTGAGCGGCCTGGTCGGCACGGAACACCACGTCAGGATCCAGCACCGCGAGCAGTCCTTCGAAGTCACCGCTGCGCGAGGCCGCCAGGAACGCATCGACGATCTGTCTCTGGCGGCTGAAATCGGCGTCCGGCGCGGGCGGGGTGCCCTGCACCCGGCGGCGGGCGCGGCTGGCGAGTTGCCTCGCTGCGGCGGGCGTGCGGCCGACGATCGGTGCGATCTCCTCAAAGGGAACGGCAAACATGTCGTGCAGCACGAAGGCCAGCCGCTCGGCCGGCGCCAGCGTCTCCAGCACCACCAACAGCGCCGCGCCGACGGAATCGGCCATATCAGCATCGCGCTCGTGTTCGTCGTTGGCCGCAGGTTCCGGCACATCCGGGCCGATCGGTTGCTCGCGCCGCGATTTGCGTGACCGCAGCATGTCGAGGCAGACACGGGCGACCACCGTGGTCAGCCAGCCGCCGAGGTTTTCGACCGCGCCGGTATCGGTGCGGCTCAAGCGCAGCCAGGTCTCCTGCACGGCATCGTCGACCTCGGCGGTCGATCCCAGCATGCGGTAGGCCACCGCCCGCAAATGGCCTCGGTTGGCCTCGAATTTCTCGGCCAGAAACTTTTTCTCGTCCATTGGTCACATTCCCATGTCGCGTTCCGTCTTGGCTATGACGAACGAAACCGTGCCGATGTGACAGCAAATCGGCACGGCGGCGTCAAAACCGAACAAAATTGGATGGAGAATCAAAGATGATGCAGGCTCGAATGAACCACCCCGTCATGGTCGTTCCCGACGCCATGAAGGCGCTGCACTCGCTCGGCGAACTGACCAAGAACAGCTTGCCGGAAAAGCTGCTTGAACTGGTGCATCTGCGCGCCAGCCAGATCAACGGCTGCAGCGTCTGCGTCGACATGCACCCCAAGCTCGCCAAGAAAGCCGGCGAGACCGATGAGCGGCTGTTCGCGGTCGCGGCCTGGCATGACACGCCTTACTTCACGGACGCCGAGCGGGCCGCATTGGCGCTGACGGAAGCGCTGACCCGCATCAGCGACCGCGCCGACCCGGTGCCGGATGCGATCTGGAATGAGGCCGACAAGCAGTTCGACGAACAGGAGCTTGCAGCGCTGGTCCTGGCGATCGCCAACATCAATGTCTGGAACAGGCTCAACGTCGCCGTGCGCCAGCCGGTGGGCGTCTGGAAGGTGTGAGGGGCGATTACGCGGGGGTCCGGCCCGGAATCCCGGGACACTGGCCGCAATTCCAGTGCGCGGGCTCGTGCTTAATTTACCTGCGCGAGCTAAAGAACAAGCCTGGCCGATCCCGATCGGCCGGGCTTTTTCGTTTGCCCCACCATCCATTCCGGTCCGCCCGTTATGTCAGAGCCCCGAGCCATGTTGCGACCGTCGATCCGCAAACGAATCCTTGCCATCGCGGTCGGGCTGATCGTCCTGATGGCGATCACATCGGTTCTGTCGACGGTGATGACGCGAAAGGTCGCCCATCAGCTCGATGAGTTAAGCGGCAAATATGTCGAGGCCTACGGGCATCTGGCGCGGATGAATGTCCGCTCGCTGGAGCAGGCGCTGGCGGTTCGCAGGATGGTAATCGCAAAGACGCAGTCGCCGCCGGATGATGCCGCTTTTGCGGAGCATCAAAAAACCTATGAGGCGAAAGACCTGGAGATCGACAAAGAGGCGCAGGCCGCGCGGGTGCTGATCAATGCGATCATCGACGACACCTCTACCGATTCCGATAACGCCAGGCTCGGCCGGATCGACGACCGGATCGAGAACGTCAACAAGGACCTTCGCCGCTACTTGAGCGATGAGAACAAGCGGATGTTGCCACTGCTCGCTTCCGGCAATTTCGCCGAGGTAAGGGCGAGCCTCGCCCGGGCCGACACGCTGCGCGACGATTTCAATCAGAAGGTGGAGGAAATCCGAAAGGATATGCTGGTGCAGGTCCGCAGCGATGCCGTGGTGACGATGCGTGACCAGCAAAAGGCCATTGTGATCTCCATGATCCTGACGGTGCTGGCGGCCGTATTGGGGTTGATGTTCGCGATCTTCGTCAGCATGGGCATCACCCGGCCGGTCCGGCGGCTGCTGGATGGCACCCGCGCCGTCGAGGCCGGCCGCCTCGATGGATCGATCGACGTCACCACGCGGGACGAGATCGGCCAGCTCACGTCCGCGTTCAACAACATGGTCGAGCAACTGCGTCACAAGGAGAAGATGCGCGAGACCTTCGGCCGCTATATCGACCCGCGCGTCGTGGAAGGATTGATCAACCGTCAATCGCTGACCACAACCGATGGCGAGCGCCGCGTGATGACCGTGCTGTTCTGCGACATGAAGGGATTTACCAGCCTCAGCACGGGCATGACGCCGCAGGGGCTGGTCAAGGTCATGAACCATTATCTGTCGACCATGTCGGGGCCGATCCGCAACCATCATGGCATCATCGACAAATATATCGGCGACGCGATCATGGCCTATTGGGGTCCTCCGTTCAACGAAGACGGCGAGCAGGCGCGGCTGGCATGTTTGGCTGCGATCGACATGGCTCGCCGCGGTACAACGTTGCGGACGGAGCTTCCCGAATTGCTCGGCGTGCGCACGGTGCCGAGCGACTGCGACGTCCGGATCGGCGTTGCGACCGGCGAGGTGCTGGTCGGCAGCATCGGTTCGGAATTCATGATGAGCTACACGGTGATGGGCGACGCGGTGAATCTGGCGTCGCGGCTGGAGGGCGCCAACAAGGCCTATGGCAGCCATTGCCTGGTCTCGGCGCCGACCATCGCCGCAGCCGGTGACGGATTGGCGTTTCGCGAGATCGACCGTCTGGTCGTGGTCGGCCAGAGCCAGCCGGAGACGGTGTTCGAGATCATCGGGCGCGAGGACGAACTCACGCCGGACCAGGTGTCGCTGCTGGACAGTTATTCGAAGGGGCTCGCCGCCTATCGCGAGCGCCGTTGGGACGACGCGCGCCACGCCTTCAGCGCCGGGCTCGAAGCGGTCCCCGGCGACGGGCCGTCCAGGGTATTCATCAAACGCATCGGTGAGTTTCAGGCAAACCCGCCGGCCGCCGATTGGGACGGCGCATGGATTCTCGATCAGAAATGACAACCGGCGGCGATCACGCCGCCAGGAATTCCATTACGGCGTCGGAGTATTCCGTCGGCGCTTGATCGAAGATCCAGTGGCGGGCGCCGGGGATCACGGCCGTTCTGGCGCCCGGAATATGCAGTGCCAGCACGCGCCAGATCTGGGCCAGCGAGCCCTGCGTGTCGCCGCCGCCGATCAGCAAGGTCGGCATCCTGATCGATTCCGCTTCGCTGCGTGAAAATGGCCGGCGTTTCTCGCCGACCTGGCCGATCAGCGTATAGGCGTTGTCGCGGAGCTGCTGTTTGGGTGCGGCCGGCAGTCGCTTCCACGTGCCCTCGCCATCGATCATGTCGACGATCAGGTCGAGCGCGCCGTCGATATCGCCGCTTTTGACTTTCTCTACGGCGGCCGGAATCCGCGCCGCAATCGCCGACGAACCCGGGCCTGCACCGGCTGAACTGAGCGTGGCGTCGAGGTCGCCGCCGGGCTCGGCGAGCACCAGCTTGCGCAATAGATCCGGCCGCTGCTCGGCGACGCGAAAGGCGATATGCCCGCCGCGGGAATGGCCCATCAGGTCGACGGGGCCGAGTTTCAGTTGCTCGATGAAGCCGATCACGTCGGCAACATGCTGCGCCATCAGATAGTCGTCGCCGACGCCGTCCCAGTGCTCCGGGAAAAAGTGCCGCAGGCTGAGCGAGATCACGCGGTGTTTTTTCGACAGCGGTCCGAGCACCGGATACCAGGTGCGGAAATCGCCGAGCGTGCCGTGGACGCAGACCAGCGGCGGGCCCTGTCCGACGTCGAGATAGGCGATGTCGTAGCCGTTGACGGGAAGCGTTTGCATGGGATCAAGCCTCTGCCAGGAACGCGAGCACGATCTCGCAATATTTCTGCGGCGCCTGTTCGAACATCGGATGCGTGGCGCGGGGGATCATCTCGGTGCGGGACCCCTTCACATTCGCGGCCAGCGCACGCAGCACCAGCGGCGGCGTGCCCCTGGTGTTGGCGCCGCCGATGAACAGCGTCGGCGTCGTGATCGCTTCCGCATCCGCCTTGGAGAACGGCGGACGCGAGTCGCGCATCTGGCCGATCAGCGTGGTGGCGTTGTCGCGCAGCAACTGCTTCGGCGTCGCCGGCAGGCGCTTCCAGGCCCCGGGTCCTTCGAGCGCGTCGATGAAGATGGCAAGCCCGCCATCGATATCGCCCTTGGCGATGACCTCCGCGGACGCTGCAATTCGGGCCGCCAGCGGCGAGGGGCCGGGCTCGTAGGCGGGATCGAGCGAGGCGTCGAGTTCGCCGCCGGGCTCGGCCAGGATCAGTTTTCGTAACAGGTCCGGCCGGCGCTGCGCGACGCGAAACGTGATGTGCCCGCCGCGGGAGTGGCCCATCAGATCGACCGGTCCGATGCCGAGTTTCTCGATGAAGGCGATCACGTCGTCGACATGCTGCGCGATCGAATAGGTGTCGCCGATTCCGTCCCAATGGTCGGGAAAGAAATGCCGCAGCGACGGCGCGACGACGCGGTGTTTTTTCGACAGCAGCCCCATCACCGACGACCAGATCCGGAAGTCGCACAGCGAGCCATGCACGCACACCAGCGGCGGGCCGTCACCGGCCTCGAGATAGGCCATGTCGAAGCCGTTGACGGGGAGGGTTTGCATGGGGGGCTCGGTGTGCGGGGCGGCGCCATTGAACGGTGAATATCCCACATCATCGGAAGTTGTTTATGCCGTCAAGTTCCCTCAGGTTTCGGGTGGATAGCAACAATCTCCAAGCCTAGATTTGGGACCAGCATCAAGCTCAAACTATCGGAGCGAGAGGATCTGGAGCGAGATCATGACCGAACAGCAATTTGCGATATTCGACACCCCGATCGGCCGCTGTGGCATCGTGTGGGGCGAGCGCGGCATTGTGTCGGTGCAACTGCCGATGGGCGACGAGAAGAAAACCCGCACCCGGCTGCAGCAGCGCCATGGCGACATCGACGAGGCGCATCCGCCGGCGAACGTGCAGGCTGCGATTGAAGGTATCGTCGAACTCCTGGCCGGCAAGCCGAACGACCTGGCGGACGTCGTGCTCGACCTCGACGGCGTGCCCGAATTCAACCGCGGCGTCTACGACATCGCGCGCACCATTCCGCCGGGCCAGACCATGACCTATGGCGACATCGCGAAAAAGCTCGGCGGCGTCGAGCTGTCGCGCGACGTCGGCCAGGCACTCGGCCGCAACCCCTGTCCGATCGTGGTGCCCTGCCACCGCGTGCTGGCGGCGGGCAACAAGCCGGGCGGCTTCTCCGCCAATGGCGGCGTGGTGACGAAACTCAAAATGCTGGCGATCGAAGGCGCGGTCGTGAACCACACGCCGAACCTGTTCGATTGAGGCAGATTATTTGCCCTTGAAGTTCGGCGGGCGCTTTTCGTTGAACGCCAGCACGCCTTCGCGGCGGTCCTCGGTCGGCACCATCCGGTTATAGGCCTCGATCTCGAGCGCAAGCCCGTCGCGCAGCGATGATTGCAGGCCGCGGTGGACCGCGAGTTTCGCTTGGCGGACCGAGATCGGGGCGTTGCGGGCGATGTGCGACGCGGTCGCCAGCGCTTCCGGCAATAGATCGGCTTGCGGAAACACTTCGTTGACGAGGCCCCAGTCGCGCGCCTGCGCTGCCGTAAACGGCTTGCCGGTCAATATCAGTTCCTTGGCCCGGCGCTCGCCGACCGCGCGGGGCAGGGTTTGCGTGCCGCCGCCGCCCGGCATGATGCCGAGCGTGACCTCGGTCAGGGCAAAGCGTGCGGTCTCGGCGGCGTAGAGGAAATCGCAAGCGCCTGCGATCTCGCAGCCGCCGCCATAGGCCGCGCCATTGACGGCGCCGATGATCGGGACCGGGCAGTCGATCAGCGCCCGCACCATCCGCTCGAAAATCACGTGCTGGCGCGTCCATTGCTCGTCGGTCATGCCGCGGCGTTCCTTGAGGTCGCCGCCGGCGCAGAACGCCTTGTCGCCGGATCCGGTCAGGACGATGCAGCGCAGATTGGCGGGGTCGAGCGCCACATCCTCGAAACAGCGCACGAGATCGCGGCCCATCTGGGTGTTGAGCGCATTGGAGGCGTCCGGCCGGTTCAGCCGCACGATCGTCACGTGCTCGTCGACCCGTTCCAGCGCGAGGGTTTCGAAGGCAGGTGTTTCCGGGGCCGCGCTCATATCGCCTCGCAGGTAAATCCGTTGCCGGCGCGACGGATTTTGCCTGTCGACGGTGAGGGGAAATGCGCGGTGCAGCACAGCGTGTCGGTGTCGCAATAGCGTTCGAGGAAACTGCGGCGCGTGACGCCCGCCTGCGCCTGGTCGACGTCGAACTTGACCGACATTTCCGGATAGCGCGTCTGCAGCGGCGAATGCATCAGATCGCCCGAGAACACCGCATCGTCCTTGCCGCGGCCGAAGGTGAAGGCGAGATGGCCGGGGGTGTGGCCCGGCGTCGGCAAGAGGCGCGCGTGGTCGCCGATCGCAAAATCGTCGCGCACGATTTCGGACTGTCTGGCTTCGACCACCGGCAACACGCTGTCGCCGAACGGCGGTACCGGCGTCTTGGCATGCGTCTCGGTCCAGTAATCGAACTCGGTCTTGCCGAACACGTAACGCGCCTTCGGGAAGGTCGGCACCCAGCGGCCGTTTTCCAGCCGCGTGTTCCAGCCGACGTGATCGACATGCAGATGCGTACACATGACATAGTCGATATCGCCGACGGCGAAACCCGCCGCGGCAAGCCCTCGGATATAAGTGTCGTCGGTCTTCATGTTCCATTTCGGACGCAGCGGCCGCGGCTTGTCGTTGCCGATGCAGCTGTCGATCAGGATGGTGTGGTGCGGCGTCTTCACGATGTAGGACTGGAAGCACAGGATCAGCACGTCATTGGCGTCGAGCGCGCCGGCCTTCTGCATCCAGCCCCGGTTTTCCGCCAGCAGTTCCGGCGTTAGCCCCGGCAGCATCTCCAGCGCCGGCACGAAGGCGGCTTCCTGCTCGATGATACGGTGGATGGTGAGATCGCCGACGGTGAATTTCAGGCTCATGGCTTTTCCTTGTTCTTGTCGTCGCGAACGGCGGGAAGGATGTAGTTCGCCATCATATCCAACGCTCCGTCGCCCTGGCGTGGTTGAGGATAAAGCCCTGATGTCGTCATCACCACAAGGTCGCGGTCGGGCACGATGAAAAGCCGCTGGCCGCCGAGGCCCATCGCGGCAATCCATTTCACTTCCTTCTCCTGCGCGATAGAACGGCCCATCCACCATTGCTGGCCATAGAAGAACAGCCCGCTGAAATAGCCGATCGCCTGAAACCGCGGCCGCACCGATTGCTCGATCCATTCCGGCGAGACAATTTGTTGTCCGCCCCAGGTGCCGCGATTGAGCACGAGCTGACCGAGCTTGGCGGCATCGCGCGGCCGCATCCGCAGGCCGACGGCGGAAGCGACTTTGCCGTTCTTCGAGTAGGTCTTCCATTCCAGATCGGTAATTCCGATCGGCCCAAACAGCACCTCGCGCGCGAACGCTTCCAGCGGCTTGCCGGAGACGCGTTCGAGGATATTGCCGAGCAAATCCGTCCCGCCGCCATTATAGGTCCACACATTGTCCGGCGGCTTTACGATCGGCTTCGACAGAATGTAGCGGATCGGGTCGGTCTCGCCGCCCAAATGCGGTTCGTCGTTCTTCGGATCGTTCCAGGCGCGGTTCTCGTCCCACTGCATGCCGGACGACATTGTGAGCAGATGGCGTAGCGTGACCTGGTCCCAGCCCGGCGATTTGTCGGAAGCGTATTCAGGATAGAATTTGACGACGGGCTCGTCCGCGCTCGCGATCAGCTTGCGGTCGACCGCGATGCCGACCAAAAGCGAGATCACGCTCTTCGATACCGAACGCATGTCGTGCTTCGTCGTGGCGTCGAACGCGTGCTGGCCGCCGCCCTGGCCCCAGGGCTCGTCATAGCCCGCGAAATACTGTTCGAACACCAGCTTGCCGTGGCGGACGATGACCACGGCGTGGACGTTGGCCTGAATTTCCTTCAGGCGCGCCGCGATCGCACAAAGCCGCGCGCCATCGAGGCCGACGCTTTCGGGGGAGGCGATGGCCCAGCCATCGTCGAGGGCGGTGGGCGTTCCGCAAGCCATGCCGGTTTGTCCCAGCGCGGTCACGGACGCCGACAGCAGGAGCACGGCAGCGATGCCGAGGCGCCGCAATTTCCTGCCGCCCTCACGCATGCTGCCGTCTCCATTGTTACGCCGGCGGGGGAGCCGAGATTTTCACCGACGGCCGCTCCAGCATTTTCTGATGGAAGGCATCGAGCTTCGGGAACGCCTTGCGCCAGCCGCAATCGGCAAAGCGGAAATCGGCATAACCGAGCACGCAGACGAGGCCGATCTGCACGATGTCGAACGGCCGCGACAGCACCTCTAGCTTGTTCTCGAACCGCGCCATGCCGGTCCAGGCCCGGTTCCAGTGGTCGTCGGACCAGGCCTTCCACCGCAATTCCTGCGGACGCACCATACCCTCGTAGCGGCACAGCAGCATGGCATCGAGCATGCCCTGCAGCAGCGAATGATCCGACTTGACCTGCCAGCGCGTCGGGCCGGAGGCCGGGATCAGCCTGTTGCCACCGGCGAGTTCGTCGAGATACTCGACGATGACGTAGGAATCCAGAATGACGTCGCCATTGTCGAGGATCAGCACCGGCAGCTTCTTCAGCGGCGTGATCTTCGAATATTCCTCGTTGACGGTGCCGGGCGCCACCGTCGCCGAAATGAATTCGATCTTGTCGATCAGCCCGGTCTCGATCGCGGCGATGCGGACCTTGCGGGCGAATGGCGAGGCGGGAGAGAAGCTGAGTTTCATGTTGTTATTCCCTGACCAGTTCGTTTCTCCGTCATGGCCGGGCTTGTCCCGGCCATCCACGTCTTCGTTGCCGATGCACCGTCAAGACGTGGATGCCCGGCACAAGGCCGGGCATGACGACGAGTGAGCAAGTGCTCCACCCCGCCAACCTCACGCCTCGATGACTTGCTGCCGCTGTTCGCCGAGGCCCTCGATGCCGAGGGTGACGACGTCGCCGACATTGAGGAATTGCGGCGGCTTCATGCCGGCGCCGACGCCGGGCGGCGTGCCCGTGGTGATGATGTCGCCGGGCAGCAGCGTGAGGAATGTCGAGACGTAGGCAATGCACTTCGCCATCGTGAAGATCATGGTCGAGGTCGAGCCGGTCTGGCAGCGCTTGCCGTTGACGTCGAGCCACATCGACAGCTTCTGCACGTCGGCGATTTCATCCTTGGTCACCAGCCATGGGCCGACCGGGCCGAACGTGTCGTGAGACTTGCCCTTGGTCCATTGGCCGCCGCGCTCCTGCTGGAAGTAGCGCTCGGAGACGTCGTTGCAGACGCAGTAGCCGGCGACGTGATTGAGCGCGTCGGCCTCGCTGACATATTTGGCGCGGGTGCCGATGATGGCGGCGATCTCGACTTCCCAGTCGAGCTTCTTGGACTCGCGCGGCTTTTCGATCGCGTCGTTCGGGCCGCTCAGCGAGGTGTTGGCCTTCAAAAAGAAGATCGGCTCGGGCGGAATCGGATTGCCGGTTTCCTTGGCGTGATCGACGTAGTTGAGGCCGATCGCGACGAATTTCGAGATGCCGGTGACCGGCGCACCGAAGCGCGGCTTGCCGTCGACGGCGGGAAGTTTTGAGGGGTCCAATGCTGCAAGCTTGGCCAGCGAAGCGGGCGCGTAGGCCTCGCCGTTAAGATCCTTCACATGCGCGGAAAGATCGCGCAGCTGGCCGGATTTATCGATCAGGCCGGGCTTTTCCTGGCCAAGCGCGCCGTAACGAACAAGCTTCATTGTACTGCTCCCTCAGGGGTTTATTTACTTGGAATGCTTCATGGAACAGCGGGCGGGGAAATTCAACCACGGAAGCGCCCCGCATTGCAGGTCTCTTAATTCGTAGGGTGGGTGGAGCGCAGCGATACCCACCAGCTTTCCTGCATCCTGAGGCGGTGGGTATCGCTTCGCTCCACCCACCCTACAATCCGGGTTCACCCCAGCGCGATGAACTTGAAGGCGTCCCCCTCGCGCCTGATATGGCCGGCATTGAAGTGCCCGCCGATGACAAGCGTCGGCGTGTCGGCAAAACGCCCGAACAGCTCGCGCCGCGTCACGGCCGACGCTTTGGGGTCGGAATCCGCGGTTGACGACCAGTCGAGATGGGCCATCTGGCAGGGGTGATGGGCGACGTCGCCGGTGAGCAGGCCCTCCTGGCCGTCGGACTTGATGTGGATGCTCATATGGCCGGGGCTGTGGCCGGGCGTCGGGATCAGGGTGATTTCGTCCGAAAGCCTGGCATCGCTCGGCACCAGATCGGCCTTGCCGGCATCCGCGATCGGTTTGACGGAATCGCCGAACACCGCCTTTTTGTCGGGCTCGTCGCTGTGGTCGCGCCAGTGCTCGAATTCGGTCTTGCCGAACACATAGCGGGCGTTGGCGAAGGTCGGCACCCACTGGCCGCCGACCAGCCTGGTGTTCCAGCCGACATGGTCGACATGCAGGTGGGTGCAGAGCACCGTGTCGATGCTGTCAGGCGCAAAGCCCGCCGCGGTCAATCTGTCGAGGAACGGGTCCTGGCGGTTGTTCCAGGTCGGTACGTTGCGGCCCTGCTTGTCGTTTCCCAATCCGGTGTCGACGATGATCCGCCGCTTGGGTGTCTCCACCAGCAGCGAATGGATCGACATTTTGAGGCGGCCCTCTTCATTGGCGAAATGCGGGATCAGCCAGGGCAGCTTCTGGATCTCCTCGTTGGTCGCGAGCGGCAGGATGAAGCGGGTGCTGCCGACGGTCTCGAGCTCGACGACCTTGGTGATTTTGACCTTGCCTATCGTCCAGTGCATCCGGCGGTTCCTCCCTTGTTTCGTTTCTTGCTTACCTCGCCCCGCTTGCGGGGAGAGGTCGGCGCGTAGCGCCGGGTGAGGGGGTAGGTCTATCCAACCAGCAAATCGCTCGTTGAGGGAGCCCCTCACCCCAACCCTCTCCCCGCAAGAGCGGGGCGAGGGAGTCAGCTACCGCGCGCAGTCGACGATGACGGTGCCGAGCTTGTCGCCCTTTTCCACCGCGAGATGCGCCTGGGCCGTCTCCGACAGTGCAAACTCCCGGGCCACGTTGTGGATGCGCTTGCCCGCCGTGAGCCATTTTGTGATGTCGGCCTGGGCTGCGGCCAGCAGCGGCGGCGGCAGTGCGAACAGCACCAGCGCGCGTAGCGCGATGCATTTCTCCATCAGGTCGCGCATCGGGACCAGCGGCGTGCGATTGCCATTGGTGGCGTAGACCGCGATGGTCGAATTCATCGCCATCAATTTCAGGGTGATGGCGATGTTGCCGCCAAAATCGACGTCGACCACGCGGTCGACGCCGCGCCCGCCGGTGAAGGCCAGCACTTTGGCGATGACGTCATCATTGCGGTAGTTGATGACGAGATCGGCGCCGGCAAGCCGCGCCTGTTCGGCCTTCGCTTCCGAACTGACGGTCGCGATCACCTGCGCGCCGCCCCATTTTGCAAGTTGCACCGCATAATGGCCGACCGCGCCGGCGCCGCCGGTGACCAGCACGGTTTTTCCCGTAATCGGACCATCGCAGAACAGGCAGCACCACGCCGTCATGCCGGGAATTCCGAGCGTGGCGCCGGCGGCGTATGAAAGACTGTCCGGCAGCGGCGTCACCAGATGCTCGGCGAGCGCGATGTACTCCGCCGCGGTGCCGAAGGCGCGGCCGTTGCGCTGACCGTTGAACAGCCAGACGCGCTGGCCGACTCTCAGATGCATGGCGCCTTCGCCGACCTGGTCGATGATCCCGGCGCCGTCGCTGTTGGGGATCACGCGCGGATATTCCATCGCGCGATAGCTGCCGCCGCGGCGGCCGACATCGGCGGGATTGACGCCGGACGCCTTCAGCCGCACCCGGACTTCGCCCGGGCCGGCCTCAGGTGTCGGCATCTCGCCATAGGTCAGCACCTCGGGCGCAGGGCCCGTCCGCTCGTACCAGACCGCTTTCATCTGGCGCCCCTTACACTACAGCGTTCCGGGGAACGCACCGCCGTCGAGCAGGATGTTCTGCCCGGTGATGAAGCCGGCCTTGGCGCTGCACAGGAAGGCGCAGGCCTCGCCGAATTCTTCCGGGGTGCCGAACCGTCCGGCGGGATTGAGCTTGGCGCGCTCTGCCAGCACCTGCTCGACGTCGATTTTGCGCTTCTCGGCTTCGCCCTTTGCGGTGCCGCGCAGGCGGTCGGTGTCGAAGGGACCCGGCAGCAGCCCGTTGATGGTGACGTTGTTGATCACGGTCTTGCGCGAGATACCGGCAACAAAGCCGGTGAGGCCGGCGCGGGCGCCGTTGGAAAGGCCCAATATGTCGATCGGCGATTTCACCGCGGCGGAGGTGATGTTGACGATGCGGCCGAACTTGCGCGCCATCATGCCATCCACCGTCGCCTTGATCAGCTCGATCGGGGTGAGCATGTTGGCGTCAACAGCCTTGATCCAGTCGTCGCGGGTCCAGTTGCGGAAATCGCCGGGCGGCGGGCCGCCGGCGTTGTTGATCAGAATGTCCGGATCGGGACAGGCTTTGAGCACGTCCGCGCGTCCCTGGGGCGTGGTGATGTCGCCGGCGACTTCCGTCACCGTTACGCCGGGATGCGCTTTGCGGATTTCATCGGCGGTCTTTTTCAGCGCCTCGGCGCCGCGCGCCGTCAAGGTGACGTGCACGCCTTCATTGGCCAGTTGCATCGCGCAGGCGCGTCCCAAACCTTTGCTGGAGGCACATACGATGGCGCGGCGGCCTTTGATTCCAAGATCCACTGTCTCACTCCCGTTATGTCAGGTGATTTTCTAGATTTCGATTGGAGCAGTGTAGCCAATCGCGACGGCCATGATAAGTGGCTCGTCGCTGCGCGAAATGCATATCAGTCGATCACCGCCTGCTAAATTCGCTGCTCTCGCTTCAGCCGGTCGATGGTCAGCCCGGATGAGCCAACGGGTCGCGCGAATGCACGCCCGATGACAGGCCCCGCGACATCCGGTAATCCTTCTACCTGCTACTGCACACCGGCTGAAAGATGGAACAGAAACAAATGACCCCGTCAGGCCCTGTGCGGGAGTCGATTGGGCAACTTCTTTCCCGGTTAGGCCTATTCCTTTCGCAGCTATAGTTGCAGTGGCAATGGAAATCGCTTGGCGCGATTGGACGGTGTTTGCTCTCGGTTGGGCCGCAGTATATTTTATGGGCGGAGCGAGATGGTTTCCTTGGGGGACACCAATTCGAAAGGCGTTCTCGATCGGCGTATTTGTGGGGACGTCACTGCCGACGATCGAATGGGTCTACAAACTGTATCACTGATCTCCCGAAACGATGGCTGCCTAGCGAGATGGCGGGTTAAAGAGAACCCGCCCTACGAACTGGCGTTAGCCAGGGGGAGTTCGCGCGGGTGTTGCCGGCGCATGGTGCTGACCGCGCTCTGATGGTTGGACAAGAAAGCGCCTCTGCTTGGGAGTACCTCCTAATGGTCGACGCCCGATCTACCGTTTGTTCGCGACCATTGGCATGATGCAAGCCTATGCGCCGTGAGGTGGAGACATGACCAACGACCGCCTAGTGCAGCCACCGCCAATCCGTCACATCCGTAAAATCGGCATCGTCGGAACCGCAATCCTCCTGCTCGGGCCTATGGCCGCTTTCACAGATCTTGGAGCAGGACCGCGCATCTCTGAAGGCTTCGAACCATTCGAGAAATCAGCGAGTGAGCGCGTCGCTCAGGCCTTCGAAGACATTCGGGACATCGCATCCATCTCTGACGAGCTGAAGACTGCGCTGGCGTCGCTGAGCCAGAGCGTTCAGAGCGCGCAGAAGCCGCCGGTCAAGGCTGAAGGCAATGATTGACCTGATCTGACTTCAGAGCTTCTACGGTGAGAGGCAACAAGATTATCGCCTCTTGATGTACTGGTCGCGGCTTCCGTGATGCGCCTGCAAAAACTCACTTTTGATGATTGGCTGGAACACTCGTTTGGACGCGAAGTTCGCTTTCAGCAAGCGCCTTGGTACTTCGATCCGGACCATGATTGGTGGGATCCGCCACCTGTGGAAGCCGTATCCTACTTCACTCGACTGTTTGAAGACCCCGAGCCGGCATTACAGGGATTTGCTGACAGCCAAATTGCACAGGGCTTAACCTACCTCGTGAATACGAGCGCAAGCGGCGATAACAGATGGTTTTGTTCAACTGATGTGCCGGTCGAAGACCGTGTCCGCTGCGTTAAGTCTGTCGCAGCACTATTTACGAAATTGTTCGAGCCACGGTGCGCTCCCAGTTTATCTCACCTAAGCGAAGCCGATGCCGGAACGCTTAACTGTGTTTGCTATATGTGGTGGGATGCGTTTCCGAGTTTGGCTCATGCGGGCGATCCGGACCTGCAAACTCTCCACGATTGCGCGCTGCGTACCATGGAGCGCATCCTTCATCTCAACTCGATCGCTTGCCAGGAGAGCGCTCTACACGGGCTGGGACACTGGCAGCGAGACTACAGCGAGAAAGTGACCCAAATCATAGGCCGCTTTTGCGAGGCGCATTCCAAGGCCGACCCCCGGCTTTTGGCCTACGCTCGATCGGCCCGCTGCGGATGCGTGCTGTGACGTTGAGGAGTGATTGTCGCGCGCCCTGCAGGCGGAGTGTCGTCATCAGCCAAACAGCATACGCCCGGCAAGACTGCCCGAACATCGCCGTTATGGCGACATCGATGCCAAACGATCCCTTGTTGGGCTCCATGTACAAGAAAGCTGTGAGCTATCGTCCGCCGGGGGTCCTGTTGGAGCGTTGGGATCAGTTACATCCGCCGATCGCTCAACGACCGAGCGGGCCTCGCCATCACGTCACCAATGAGCACCACGTGGCAGCCGTGCGGCATCGGCACAAAAGTGACAAACCTGCCAAACTGAGACATCGATAGACGCCGTGTTTCAAACACTGTTTCAAACACTCACTTTCATCAAACTACATCTGAGAGTCTAAAAGCGAACCGACACCTTAAAGCCCGTTGGTATCTTGATGGTGCGCAACTGGGGATGGCGGGACGCACCGTGTTGGAAGTGTTGATTACCAAGCGAAGCTCGACCAAGTGGGAATGGCGGGTCTGTGACCGCTATGGGGCCACGATTATCGGCGGGTTTGAGAGCACCAGACCAGCGGCCAAGTACCGGGGTAATCGGGCGCTATTTCTTGTGTTGTCTACGCGCTGGGTAAGGTGATGCGCGAAGCGGAGGCGGATATCAAAGAGGCGGTCGATAATCTAAAATGCGTCCTCAGTCATCCAGCTCACTGGTGGGCTTGTTGGGGATTTTAACCCATCAGGGCGCATGCGCCGTCGCTCAATGGATTTTCGGGTTCTCGCTCCGCGAGCCCTCAGATGCGCAATTGCGCATCGGGGAATGACGATTGAGGGGGTTGCTTCGACTGCGACAAAACAACCCGACGGGCAAATCACTTCGCATTTTCGGAAATCGTGTCAAGCCCCAAAATAAAAAATATTTCTGTTTACCAGAACACAAATCAGGCGTATGTGTTTGCCCATCCCGTCCTACTCAGAAGGGCGTCGGCCGTCGTCACGGACGTTGGGCGGGTTGCGGTGGACGCTTGTTTGCGCTGAGACGACGGCGCGGACGGGCGTACGGCAAAACCGTGTGGTCCTGGCGCCCGTTGCAGGCGTCAAGCTGTCGGAGAAGCGCAAGCGGAAACGGCAGCGACGGAGTCAACCAAGAACTCGTCTCCGGGGAGATCACGGCATAAGCCGTAAAGCCATTGCGCAGGGAAGGCCGGGTGTTCTCCGCTGCCCTGTATGCTCGTGTGCACCTTGTTTTGTGCAAACCGCACGCGAGACCGCGGGTGCAGCGCGCACCCGGTCTTCCCTGCGCCCTCTCATTGGAGGGTAAGGAAGTTTCTGGCAAAGCTCGGGCGTCGCAGGCCGCGAGATCGCGAAGGTGTGTTCAGTGCAGCAACAACAATGCTGTCGTCCCGGCCTTGAGCCGGGACCCATACGCCGCGGCCCATCGATTAGAGCGCTGGCGTTAGAGACCTTCTGCAAACAACAGTCGCCGCGGCGTATGGGTCCCGGCGTTCGCCGGGACGACGAGTGGTGGTGATGAGACAGTGTGCCCGCTCATCCCTTCCTCCGCATCGCTTCCGGCATATCGGGCTGCATCGATGGATGCGCGCTGGCAAATTCCGGCAGCGCCATCGCGGTCTCGAAGATGCGCTTCAGGACAGGATAGGGCGCAAGGTCGATCTGCTGATTGACCGCCGCGGTGACGTGGGTCACCAGGCAGATGTCGGCCATGCCGGGCGCATCGCCATGGCAGAATCGCCCCGTGTTCTTGTGGCCGGCGAGATGGCCTTCCAACGCCGCCAGCGTCTCGACCGTCCAGTGCCGCCGCCATGCGGCCTGCTGGGTGTCGCGCAAGTTCAGTTCGTGATCGAGATAGCGGCGCACCCGCGGCGTCAGCAGCGGATGGCCTTCGCAGGCGACCATTTGCGCGAGCCCGCGCACCCGGGCGCGGCCGCGCGGATCGGATGGCAGCAGTGGCGGGGCGGGGTGCGTCTCCTCGAGATATTCGAGGATCGCGAGCGACTGGAACAGCACGGTGCCGTCATCCAGCACCAGCGACGGCAGCGCCATCTGCGGATTGATGCGGCGATATTCTTCGCCGCGCTGCGCGTTGGCGTCGAGATCGACGAACACGACTTCGGCGGGGAGGTTCTTCAGATTGAGCGCGATGCGAACGCGAAAGCTCGCCAGCGATCGCCAGAAGGAGAAGAATTTCATGGGGCCTCGGCACACTCTGTCATGCCCGGACTTGATCCGGGCATCCATCACCTTCACAAGAGTCTCTTGAAGATGGATCACCGGGTCAAGCCCGGTGATGACAGCGGTATGTGCCGGGAAGCCTTACGCCCCGACCGCCTTCTTCCGATACGCCAGATGCACCGCGCAGGTGCACCCTGGCGGATGCGAGGCGACGTCGTTGGCGGGGACTGCCGCGATCGGCGCGGGTGCCGGCGCCGCCGGTTGATCCTGCGAGGGAATATAATTCAGCACCGGGGCCAGCCAGCGCTCGGTCTCGGCGACGCTCATGCCCTTGCGCGCGGCGTAGTCCTCGACCTGGTCGCGCTCGATCTTGCCGACGCCGAAGTAAAAACTCTCAGCATGGCTGAAATAAAGACCGGACACCGACGAGCCCGGCCACATCGCATAACTCTCGGTGAGCTTCACGCCCGCGGTATTCTCAGCGTCCAAGAGCCGGAACAGCGTCGCCTTCTCGGTGTGATCGGGCTGCGCGGGATAGCCGGGCGCCGGGCGAATGCCGGCATATTGTTCAAGGATCAGCTGATCCGGCGCCAGCGTCTCGTCCGGCGCGTAGCCCCAGAATTCCCGGCGCACGCGCGCATGCATGCGTTCGGCGAAGGCTTCGGCGAGGCGATCGGCCAGCGCCTTGCACAGGATCGAGGAGTAATCGTCATTGGCGTTCTTGAAGCGGTCGGCAACG
Organism: Bradyrhizobium sp. AUGA SZCCT0182; assembly: GCF_018130185.1. Taxonomy (NCBI): domain Bacteria; kingdom Pseudomonadati; phylum Pseudomonadota; class Alphaproteobacteria; order Hyphomicrobiales; family Nitrobacteraceae; genus Bradyrhizobium; species Bradyrhizobium sp. AUGA SZCCT0182. The sequence continues at coordinate 57,278 of NZ_JAFCLY010000017.1, forward strand.
ACGTCCTCGCCGATCCCGGCGGTGACCACGAAGGCGCCGATATAGTCGGGCACGCCGGAAGAGGCCGGCGCGATGAAATCCGACAGCGCCGAATTGAAGCGGCCTTCGCGCTTCTCCAGCTGCTGGCGCAGCGTGTGGAAGGTCGCGATCTCGGTCTTGCGGGCATCGTCGGCGTACACCTTGATGTCGTCGCCGACAGCGTTGGCCGGCCAGAAGCCGATGGTGGCGCGCGCCGTGAACCATTTCTCCTTGACGATGAGATCGAGCATCTTGCGCGCGTCGTCATAGAGCGAGCGGGCGACTTCGCCGATCTTGGGATCGTCGAGGATGGCCGGAAAACGCCCGGTCAATTCCCAGGTCTGGAAGAACGGCGTCCAGTCGATGTATTCGGCGAGCTCCGCCAGATCATAGGCGTCAAAGCTCCGGATGCCCAGGAACGCCGGCCTCGATGGTGGCGTCTTGGCAAAATCGATACTCACAGCGTTGGCGCGCGCATCGGCCAGCTTCAGCCGCTTCTTGTCGGCCTGGGCGCGGAAATGCGCCGCGGAAATCTTGGCGTATTCGGTCCTGATGTCGGCGGCATAGGCCTCGCGGCGGTCCGGCGACAGCAGCGACGACGCCACTCCGACAGCGCGGCTGGCGTCGTTGACATGCACCACCGGGCCGCCCTTGTAGTTCGGGTCGATCTTGACGGCGGTGTGAACACGGCTGGTGGTGGCGCCGCCGATCAACAGCGGCATGTTCATGCCCTGCCGCTGCATCTCGCCGGCGAGGAAGCTCATCTCGTCCAGCGAGGGCGTGATCAGGCCGGAGAGTCCGATGATGTCGGCACCCTCGGCCTTGGCGGTCTCGATGATCTTGGATGCGGGCACCATGACGCCGAGGTCGATCACCTCGAAATTGTTACATTGCAGCACGATGCCGACGATGTTCTTGCCGATGTCGTGGACGTCGCCCTTCACGGTTGCGAGCACGATCTTGCCCGCGGCGTTGCGGCCGCCGTTGCTGGTGACGCCATTGGCGAGGTTGCGCGCCTTCTCCTCTTCCATGAACGGCATCAGATAGGCCACCGCCTGCTTCATCACGCGGGCGGACTTCACCACCTGCGGCAGGAACATCTTGCCGTCGCCAAAGAGGTCGCCGACGATGTTCATGCCGTCCATCAGCGGGCCTTCGATCACGTTGAGCGGCCGCTCGACGGTCTGCCGCACCGCTTCGGTGTCGGCCTCGATATATTCGGTGATGCCGTGCACCAGCGCGTGGGAAAGCCGCTTCTCGACGCGCCATTCGCGCCAGGCCAGATCCTGCTCCTTGGTCTGCTTCTCCTTGCCGCGGAATTTCTCCGCCAGCGCCAGCAGCCGCTCGGAAGAACCGGGGTCGCGGTTGAGGATGACGTCTTCGCAGACCTGGCGCAGCTCGGGGTCGATATCGTCATAGACGATCATCTGCCCGGCATTGACGATGCCCATGTCCATGCCGGCCTTGATGGCGTGATACAGGAACACCGAATGCATCGCCTCGCGCACCGGCTCATTGCCGCGGAACGAGAACGACAGGTTGGAGACGCCGCCGGAAATATGCGCATGCGGCAGGTTCTTGCGGATCCAGCGCGTCGCCTCGATGAAGTCGACGCCGTAATTATTGTGCTCTTCGAGGCCGGTTGCGATCGCGAAGATGTTCGGGTCGAAGATGATGTCCTCGGGCGGGAAGCCGAGTTCGCCAACCAGGATGTCATAGGCGCGTTTGCAGATCTCGGTCTTGCGCGCAAACGTATCGGCCTGTCCGACCTCGTCGAACGCCATCACCACGACGGCGGCGCCATGGCGCTGCGCGATGCGGGCCTCGTGGATGAATTTCTCCACGCCCTCCTTCATCGAGATCGAATTCACCACCGGCTTGCCCTGAACGCATTTCAGGCCGGCTTCGATCACGCTGAATTTCGAGGAGTCCACCATCACAGGAACGCGGGCGATATCGGGCTCGGCGGCGACGAGGTTGAGGAACGTCACCATCGCGGCTTCGGAATCCAGCAAGCCTTCGTCCATGTTGACGTCGATGATCTGGGCGCCGTTCTCGACCTGGTCGCGCGCGACCTGAAGCGCGGCGGTGTAGTCACCGGCGGTGATCAGCTTGCGAAATTTCGCCGAACCCGTGACGTTGGTGCGCTCGCCGACGTTTACAAACGGGATCGCGGGCGTGAGCTCAAACGGCTCCAGGCCGGACAACCGCAGACGCGGCTCGATCTCGGGAACGATTCGGGGCTTGTGCGGGGCGACGGCCGCCGCAATCGCCGCGATGTGGGCGGGCGTGGTGCCGCAGCAGCCGCCGACGATATTGACGAGACCCGCAGCTGCGAACTCGCCGATCAGTCCGGCCATGAATTCCGGGCTCTCGTCATACTGGCCGAACTCATTGGGCAGGCCGGCGTTGGGATAGGCGCACACCAGCGTATCTGCGACGCGGCCGATATCGGCGATATGGGCGCGCAGATCCTCGGCGCCGAGCGCGCAGTTGAAGCCGATCGTGATCGGCTTGGCGTGCCGCACCGAATTCCAGAACGCTTCCGGCAATTGCCCGGACAGGAGACGGCCGGATTTGTCGGTGATGGTGCCCGAGATCATCACGGGCACGTCGATGCCGCGTTGCTCGCAGATTTCCGAGATCGCGTAGAGCGCCGCCTTGGCGTTCAGTGTGTCAAAAATGGTTTCGACCAGCAGCAGGTCGGCGCCGCCGTCGAGCAAGCCGTTGATCTGTTCGCCATAGGACTTGCGCAGGTCGTCAAAGGTGACGGCGCGGTAGCCGGGGTTGGACACGTCAGGCGAGATCGAGGCGGTGCGGTTGGTCGGCCCCAGCGCGCCGGCGACGAAGCGCGGTTTGCCGTCCTCGGCGGTGACGCGTTCGGCCGCATTGCGGCAGAGCCGCGCGCCATCGCGGTTGAGTTCGTAGGCCAGATCCGACATGTCGTAATCGGCCTGCGCGATCGAGGTCGAGGAGAAGGTGTTGGTCGCGACGATGTCGGCGCCGGCGCGCAAATAATCGGCGTGGATGTCCTCGATCGCCTGCGGCTGGGTCAGGATCAGCAGATCGTTGTTGCCGCGGACGTCGCGGTGGAAATCCTTGAAGCGTTCGCCGCGGAACGCCGCCTCGTCATATTGCAGGCCCTGGATCATGGTGCCCATGGCGCCGTCGAGCACCAGGATGCGTTCGCGGGCAGCCGCGAGCAGGGCGGTTCGCTTCGGGGACACAGCTACGGTCATCGGATCAGGCAGCTTTCTGTGCGCCATGGGGACGGATGCCCAGCAAATGGCTGATCGCGAACACAAGGTCCGCGCGGTTCATGGTGTAGAAGTGAAAGGTGTCGACGCCCTGTTTTGCCAGCTTCTGCACCTGCCCGGCGGCAACGGTGGCCGCGACGAGCTTTCGCGTCTCGGCGTCGTCGTCGAGCCCTTCGAATTTGTCCGCCAGCCAGGACGGCACGGTGGTGCCGGCGCGGGTCACGAAGTTGCGCGCCTGCTTGAAATTGTGCATCGGCATGATGCCGGGCACTACGGGGATGTTGATGCCGCGGGCGCGGACCCGGTCGAGGTAGCGCAGATAAAGGTCGTTATCGAAGAACACCTGGGTGATGGCGCGCGCCGCACCGGCATCGACCTTGGCCTGAAGCGTGTCGATGTCGGCGTCGAGGTTCGGGCTCTCCGGATGCTTCTCCGGATAGGCCGAGACCGAAATTTCAAAATCGGGGTAGCGCTTCTTGATGCCGGCGATCAGGTCGGGCGAGCTTTGATAGCCGTCGGGATGCGCGTTGTAGGCGGTGCCGATGCCGGTCGTGGGGTCGCCGCGCAGCGCCACGATGTGGCGAACGCCGATCTCGTGATAGCGCGCGACCACGTCGTCGATCTCGCCCTTCGGCGCGCCGACGCAGGTCAGATGCGCGGCCGGCGTCAAATTGGTCTCTTTCAGGATGCGGGCGATGGTCGAATGGGTGCGCTCCCGCGTGGATCCGCCGGCGCCATAGGTCACCGACACGAAATTGGGGGCAAGCGGCGCCAGCCGGTTGATGGTTTCCCAGAGCGAGCGCTCCATCTCCTCGGTCTTCGGCGGGAAGAACTCAAAGGAGATTTTTGGCGATTGCAGCGCGCGGTGACTGTTGGACGCGGCGGACGTAACTTCGGTCATGGCACTCACAGGCTCCACAGGCGGACGGGCATCAGGCCTAGCGGCCATCAGCTAAAATAGGCCAAACGAGGCCGTCCCAATAGCCCATCAGAGATGGGAATTTGCCCAATTATTACATTAATATCGAAATTTAAGGTCGTTACAACAGGATGATGGGCAGCAGGATTCTCAGAGATTTTGTAAAAAATAGTAGATAATACAAGGGCATGTGCCCGTGGAGCTCCTGCCCGTCGCTGAACCAGTTTGTGGGCAGGATGGATAGCGATCCGATGTATTGTATCGTGTCCCACCAAACAACCGTCGAGTCCTGATCTCCGTCCCTGGAAGCGCGGGCCTGATCTGCGCGCGCCGGGCCTTTGTCGCTTCCACCTGCCGCACTAGCTTAGCGCCATGATCCCGCTTTCAGTCCTCGACCTCTCCGTTGTCACCACAGGCACCAAACCCGCAGCGGCCTTGCGCAACAGCATCGATCTGGCACGCCATGTCGACGGGCTCGGCTATGTCAGGTACTGGCTCGCCGAGCATCACAACCTCGCCTCGGTCGCGAGCCCCGCGCCCGATCTGATGATCGGACAGATCGCGGCGGTGACGAAAAACATCCGCGTCGGCTCCGGCGGCGTGATGCTGCCCAATCACGCCCCGCTGGTGGTCGCCGAACGCTTCAAGATGCTGGAGGCGCTGTTCCCCGGCCGCATCGATCTCGGCCTTGGCCGCGCGCCGGGCACCGACGGCGCGACGGCGTATGCGCTGCGCAGCCGGCTCGATAAACGCGAGGGCGACGATTTCCTCGAACGGCTGCAGGAGCTGATCCTGTGGGAGACCCGCGATTTCCCGGCCGGCCATCCCTACAACAACGTGGTGGCGATGCCGGACGACTCGCCGCTGCCGCCGATCTGGCTGCTTGGCTCCAGCGATTACAGTTCGGAACTCGCCGCCCAGGTCGGCATGGGCTTCGCGTTCGCACATCACTTCGCTTCCTATGACGCGATCGAGGCGATGACGCATTACCGCGCGCGCTTCAAGCCATCGGGCTGGCGCCCGGCGCCGCACGGCATTCTGGCGATCGCAGCCGTTGCCGCCGAAACCGACGCGGAGGCCGAAAAGCTCGCCTCCTCGATGGATCTCAATCGCCTGCGCCGCGACCGCGGCCAGTATCTGCCGCTGCCGAGCGTCGAGGAGGCGCTCGCCTATCCCTATTCGGACGCGGAGCGGGCCTCGATCACGCGCAACCGCTCGCGGCTGTTCGTCGGCAGCCCGGCGACGCTGATGGCCAAGCTGCGGCCGATGATCACGGCAAGCCAGCCGGATGAGCTGATGATCATCACCGCGGTCTACGACCACGACGCGCGCAAGAAATCGTATAGCCTGCTCGCGGATGCGTTCGGGCTCAGCAGCAAAGAGGCGGCGTAAAAAGTTTCCGTCGTCCCGGCCTAGTGCGCAATTGCGCACGGGGGCCGGGACCCATAGCCACCGACGCTCGTTCTGCGAAAGTCGTCAGCCAGCCTGCCTTATCGATGGATCACGCGGTATGGGTCCCGGCGTGCGCCGGGACGACGCGTTGAGAGGCTGGGACCAATCCTAATCCGTCGCTTCGCTGAACGTCAGGCGGAACGGTTGCGCCGGGTAGACGCCGACGATGCGGAATTCGCGCGAGAAGAATTTCAGCTCCTCCAGCGCGAATGCGAGGCCCTTGTCCTCGGGATGCCCGTCGACATCGGCGTAGAATTGCGTGGCGGAGAATTCGCCGTCGACCATGTAGCTTTCCAGCTTGGTCATGTTGACGCCGTTGGTGGCAAAGCCGCCGAGCGCCTTGTAGAGCGCGGCGGGCAAATTGCGCACCCGGAAAACAAAAGTGGTGACCAGCGGCCCCGATCCCGCTTCAGCCCATTTGGCCTCGCGTGCCAGCACCACGAAGCGCGTGGTGTTATGGGTTTCGTCCTCGACGTCCTCGGCGAGGATATCGAGGCCGTAGATCTCGGCGGCGAGCCGGGACGCGATCGACGCGCAGCTCTTGTCGCCGCGTTCGGCGACGATGCGGGCTGAGCCTGCGGTGTCGCCCGAGACGATCGGCTTGATGCCGAGCTTGCGGATGATGCGCCGGCACTGGCCGAGCGCGTGGACGTGGCTCTCGACGGTCTTGATATCCGCGAGCTTGGCGCCGCGCGGCGCCATCATTTGGTGATGGATCGGCAAGAACCATTCGCCGACGATGACCAGTCCGGACTGCGGCAAGAGATGATGGACGTCAGCGACGCGGCCGGCGACCGAATTCTCGATCGGGATCATCCCCAGATCCGCATCCCCCGAGGCGATCGCGGCCAGCGCGTCCTCGAAGGTCGGGCACGGCAACGGCTCGGCGTCCGGATAGGCCTCGACGATGGCGATATGGGAGTTGGCACCAGGTTCGCCCTGGAACGCGATTTTCAGCTTGCTTGTCATGTCGTCTTTCTGGGGCCTTGTATCAGCCGTTCAGGTTTTGGCCAGGATCTGGCGGGCGGTTTCGAGGTCGGCCGGGGTATCGACGCCCCGCGGGACCGTGTCCACGATCATGACGTCGATCCGCATGCCGGCTTCCAGCGCCCGGAGCTGCTCGAGTTTCTCCTGCTGTTCGAGCGGCGAGGGCGGCAGCGCCACAAAACGCTCCAGCGCAGCGCGGCGGTAGGCGTAGAGGCCGATATGATGGTAGCGCGGCCCGACGCCGGTGGGCGCCGTTGCCCGGGTAAAATAAAGCGCGCGCAACCTTCGCGGGGCGATCGGCGAGCCGACCGCCTTCACCACATTCGGATTGTTGGCTTCTTCCTCGGTGTGAATCTCGGCCGCCAGCGTTGCGATATCGACCGCGGGGTCGGCAAGCGGCGGCAGCACGTCGCGGATGTTGTCGGTCGAAATGGTTGGAAAATCACCCTGCAGATTGACCACGATCTCGACCTTGCCCTCGGGATCGAGGGTTCTCAGCGCCTCGTAAATCCGGTCCGATCCCGAAGGGTGTTCGGGGCGGGTCATGACGGCTAGGCCGCCATGGGACGTCACGGCGGCGGCGATTTCCGCCGTGTCGGTGGCGACCGCGACCCGGCCGATGTTGGCGGCTTCCGCCCGCCGCAGCACATGGACGATCATCGGCACCCCGCCGATATCCAATAGCGGCTTGCCGGGCAGCCTTGTGGCGGCCATGCGGGCGGGAATCAGCACCAGGTTGCGGGTTTCGGTCATCGGGCGCGAGGTCACGGGCTAGCGAAAACAGGCCGGAAATAATGGGGATTGGCGGAAAGTCGGGGCGTTTATACGGGTTGCCAGAGCCCGGGCAAACCGATATCTCAACCCTGCTGAGGGTGCGGCGCGAAAGCCTGATTCCTGAGGCTAAACCGCGGCCGTTTTGCCGGCCTTTAAGTCGATCCTTTAAGGCCTGGAGCCTGAGCCACTATGGACTCCTTCGAACTCAACAAGATCATCGGCGCCATTCTCGCCACCTGCATTCTCGTCCTGGTGACGAGCTTTGCCGCCAACGCGATTTTCGCGCCCCATCTGCCGGAAAAGCCGGGCTTCGAGATTGCCGTGAAGGAAGCCGCGTCCGGCGGAGCCAAGGAAGCGGCGGCGCCGTCCGAGCCGATCGAGAAATTGCTGCAGACCGCTTCGGTTGAAAAGGGCCTCGGCGCCGCCAAGAAGTGCGCGGCCTGCCACACCTTCGAAAAGGGTGGCCCCAACCGCGTCGGCCCGAACCTGTTCGGCGTCATCAATGAGAAGAAGGGCGAGGGGAAAGCCGGCTTCAACTTCTCGGCCGCGATGAAGGGCAAGGGCGGCACCTGGACCTTTGACGACCTCAACAAGTTCCTCGCCAATCCGAAGGCCTTTATTCCGGGCACCGCGATGGGCTTTGCCGGCATCAGCAAGGACAGCGAGCGCGCCGACGTGATTGCTTATCTGGCCACGCTGGCGGACAAGCCGGTCCCGCTGCCGACGGCGGCGAAATAACGTTTCGACAGTCCTGCACGGACTTCTGCGGCACGACGGCCAGGCATTGCCTGGCCGTTTGCGTATGATGATCGCGTTGTTGTTATCGGGACGTTTCGCCGCACCGGCGTTGTTCCACGGTTGATATCATGAGGAAAAAGCAACGTAATTTGCCGAACCCTTGCCTTATATTGGGTCCTCAGTAGCGCTTCTCAGCAACAGGAATTCTGCCTTTGGCGATCACCCGACGACATCTCCTGCAAGGCGGCGCGGTCGCCGCGATGGCTCCGGCGCTGGGGCTCAACACAAATGTTTCCGCGATCGGAACGGCGCATGCGCAATCCGCGCCGGACGGACTGAAATGGCGGCACGGCGTATCGACCTTTGGCGACATCAAATACCCCGCCGATTTCAAACGTTACGACTACGTCAATCCCGACGCGCCCAAGGGCGGCGTCGTCCGCATGTTCGAACTCGGCACCTTCGACAACTTCAATCTTGTGGTCGATGGGCTGAAGGGATCACTGGCTGACGGGGTCAGGCTGATCTCCGAGACACTGACGACCCGGTCGCTCGATGAACCGTCGACCGCCTACGGATTGCTCGCGGAGGCTGCCGCATACCCCGACGATTTTTCGTATGTCATCTACCGATTGCGCGCGGCCGCGCGCTGGCACGATGGCAAGCCCGTGACGTCGGATGATGTCATCTACTCGTTCGAGGTGATGAAAAAGAACAGTCCGATGTACAGCACGTACTACCAGCATATCGTCAAGGCCGAGCAGGTCGGCGACCGTGAGATCAAGTTTACCTTCGATGGTCCCGGGAATCGCGAGCTGCCAAGCATTGCCGGCGAACTTCCCGTGCTGCCCAAGCACTGGTGGGAAGGAAATGACCCCCAGGGACGCAAGCGTGACGTGACCGCGACCACGCTGGAGATTCCGCTGGGGTCGGGACCCTATCGCGTCAAGGAATTTGTCGCGAGCCGATCGGTCGTGCTGGAGCGCGTCCCCGACTATTGGGGCAAGGACGTTCCGGTATCGGTCGGAAAGAACAATTTCGAACAGATCCGGTATGAATTCTTTCGCGACGATACCGTCGGACGCGAGGCTTTCAAGGGCGACCAGCTGGACTGGTTTACCGAGCGTAGCGGCAAACAATGGTCGACCGCCTACGATTTTCCCGCGGTGAGCGACAAGCGGGTCATCAAGGAAAAATTCGTCAATTCGAGTTCGGGGGGGATGCAGGGTTACGCGTTCAACCTTCGCCGGCCGCTATTTGCCGATGTCAGGCTGCGCCGTGCTTTCAATTTTGCCTACGATTGGGAGACGTCGGACCGACTGCTCTCGAACGGGGAATACCACCGCGACAACAGCTATTTCGACGGTATCGCCGAATTCATGGCCACTGGTCTCCCGGAAGGCGCGGAACTGAAAATTCTCGAATCGCTGCGCGACAAGGTGCCTGCCGAACTGTTCACGACGCCGTACAAGAATCCGGTTGGCGGTAATGACGACGCGGCTCGCAACAATCTTCGTGAAGCCACGCGCCTCCTCAAGGAAGCAGGGTTTGAAACGCGCGATCGCAAGCTGGTCGATGCGGCAGGTCAGCCCGTCAGCGTCGAGTTCCTGAGCCAGGCCCAGGGTGACGAGCGCAGTATCCTCTTCTACAAGCCCTACCTTGAGCGGCTCGGCATCACCGTGAACATCCGCACGGTCGACAGCGTGCAATACCAGAACCGCTTGCGCAGTTTCGACTTCGACATCGTGACGACCGTTTGGGGACAGTCGCTGTCACCGGGCAACGAGCAGCGCGATTTCTTCGGGTCGGAATCCGCGGACCGGCCCGGTTCGCGCAATATTCCCGGCATCAAGAATCCCGCGGTCGATGCCCTGATCGAGCGCATTATCTTTGCAAAGGACCGCGCCGACCTGGTCGCGAGTTGCAAGGCGCTGGATCGGGTCTTGCTCTGGAACGCCTACGTCGTCCCGCAATTCGCCGGCGGATTTCAACGCGCCGCGCGCTGGGACCGTTTCAGTCGTCCGGAGCCTTTGCCCAAATACGGCGTTTCGGGCTTTCCCACACTTTGGTGGTGGGACACGGCTAAGGCGGCCAAGACGGGTGGTCGATCTTGAACCGAATCATGCGCGGGCCGCTGTTGTCTCGCCGCCGGGCGCTCGGCCTCGGCGTTCTAGCCCTGAGTGCAGCAAAATTTCGTCCCGCGTCCGCCGACAATGGTGGCACCGAGATGCACGGCATGTCGGTCTTCGGCGACCTGAAATACCCGGCTGACTTCAAGCATTTCGACTACGTCAATCCGGATGCGCCGAAGGGTGGCTTGTTTTCCACGATCCCGTCCACCCGCGCCTACAATCAGTCCTTCCAGACGTTCAATTCGTTCAACGCCTTCGTCCTCAAGGGCGAAGGCGCCAAGGGCATGGAGCTGACCTTTGACGCGCTGATGGCGCGCGCCAATGATGAGCCCGACGCGATGTATGGCCTTGCGGCGAAGTCGGTGTGGATTTCATCCGACAAGCTCACCTACCGCTTCACCATGCGTCCCGAGGCTCGCTTTCGCGATGGCTCGAAGCTGACGGCGCATGACGTCGCCTTCTCGCTCAACACGCTGAAGGAAAAAGGCCACCCGCTGATTGTGGTCCAACTGCGCGACATGGTGAAGGCCGAGGCGCTCGACGATGCGACGGTGGCCGTGATGTTTGCACCAAACCGCGCGCGCGACGTACCGCTCTATGTCGCGAGCCTGCCGATCTTCTCCAAGGCCTATTACGCGACGCGGTCATTCGAGGAATCGACCACCGATATCCCGCTCGGCTCGGGACCGTACAAGGTCGGCAAATACGAGATCAACCGGTTCGTCGAGTACGAGCGCGTCAAGGATTGGTGGGCGGCCGATCTGGCCGTCAACCGCGGCAGCTACAATTTCGACGCCGTGCGCTATGAATTCTATCGCGACCGCGATGTCGCGTTCGAAGGCTTTACCGGCAAGAATTATCTCTACCGCGAGGAATTCACGGCGCGCATCTGGGCCACCCGTTACGATTTTCCCGCGATCAAGGACGGTCGGGTCAAGCGCGAGACCCTGCCGGATGAACTGCCCTCGGGTGGACAGGGCTGGTTCTTCAACACCCGTCGCGACAAGCTCAGGGATCCCAGGGTACGCGAAGCGGTCATCAACGCATTCGATTTCGAATGGACCAACAAGACCGTGATGTACGGCGCCTATGCGCGCACGGTTTCGCCGTTCCAGAATTCGGACATGGTGGCGACCGGGCTGCCGTCGCCTGAAGAGCTGAAGCTCCTCGAGCCGTTCCGCGGGCAGGTGCCCGACGAAGTGTTCGGTGAGCCGTTCGTGCCGCCGGTGTCGGATGGCTCCGGCCAGGACCGCACCTTGCTGCGCAAGGCCGGGCAGTTGCTGCAGGACGCGGGACTTGTAGTGAAGGACCGCAAGCGCCTGCTGCCGAACGGCGAGGTCTTGAAGATCGAGTTTCTGCTCGACGAGCCCTCGTTCAAGCCGCATCACGCGACCTTCATCAAGAACCTGGAACTGCTCGGGATCGAGGCAGAAATCCGGCTGATCGATGCCGTGCAGTATCGCGCTCGCGTGGAATCGTTCGACTTCGACATGACGACGATGCGCCTGAGCATGTCGCCGACGCCGGGCGACAGCCTGCGGCCTTACTTCACATCGCATGCGGCGGCCACCAAGGGATCGTACAATCTGGCGGGAGTAGCCAATCCTGCAATCGACGCGCTGGTCGACAAGGCCATCGGCGCCGAAACGCGTGCCGATCTGACGATCGCGTGCCGTGCGCTCGATCGGGTGTTTCGGGCCGGCCGCTATTGGGTGCCGCAGTGGTTTCGCACCAACCACCCGATCGCCTATTGGGATCAATTTGACCACCCGCTCAAGCCGGCACGCTACGCGCAAGGCACCGGGGCGCCGGAGAACTGGTGGTACGACCCCAACAAGGCTTTGAAACTCGAGCAGGCGAAATAATACATGGCCGCTTATATCGCCCGCCGTATTTTTCTGATGCTCCCGACGCTGCTCGGCATCCTGTTCGTGTCGTTCATCGTGGTGCAGTTCGCCCCCGGCGGTCCGGTCGAGCGTGTACTCGCGCAGCTCTCCGGCGCCGATACCGGCGGCACCTCCAGAATATCGGGCGGCGGCGGCGATATGGGCCCGCGCGGCCAGGTCGGCGCGTCGGCGGATGCCGTCAGCTCGAAATACCGTGGCGCGCAGGGGCTCGATCCGGAATTCATCAAGAAGCTGGAAGCGCAATTCGGCTTCGACAAGCCGGCGTATGAGCGCTTCGCTCTGATGGTGTGGAATTTCGCGCGGTTCGATTTCGGCAAGAGCTATTTTCGCGATGTCAGCGTGATCCAGCTGATCAAGGAGAAACTGCCGGTCTCGATGTCGCTCGGGATCTGGATGATGCTGCTCACCTACCTGATCTCGATCCCGCTCGGCATCCGCAAGGCGGTGCAGGACGGTTCACGATTCGACACCTGGACCTCGGCCATCATCATCATAGGCTTTGCGATTCCCGGCTTCCTGTTCGCGATCCTGCTGATCATCCTGTTCGCCGGCGGCTCGTTCTTCAACATCTTCCCGCTGCGCGGCCTGACCTCGGACGGCTGGGCGCAGTTCCCCTGGTACTGGAAGATCATCGATTATTTCTGGCACATCACGCTGCCGCTGATCGCGATGGCGCTCGGCGCCTTCGCTACCATGACGCTGTTGACCAAGAACTCGTTCCTCGACGAGATCCGCAAGCAATATGTGATGACGGCGCGCGCCAAGGGCTGCGGTGAACGGCAGGTGCTGTACAATCATATCTTCCGCAACGCCATGCTTATCGTGATCGCGGGTTTTCCGAGCGCGTTCATTCACGCCTTCTTCTCCGGCTCGCTGTTGATCGAGACCATTTTCTCGCTCGACGGGCTCGGCTTGCTCGGTTTCGAGAGCGTGCTGAACCGCGACTATCCCGTTGTGTTCGGTACGCTGTTCATCTTTTCGTTGGTCGGCCTCGTGGTCAACCTGATCTCCGACCTCGCCTATATGTGGGTCGACCCACGGATCGACTTCGAGGCGCGTGAAGTCTGATGACGATCACCGCGCCCCAGCCGGTCGAAGCCACGACGCAATCGCCGCTCGGCGAAGCCGTGCCGATGACGCGCCATGCCTTCACGCCGTCGCCGCTCAACCGCCGCCGCTGGCAGAATTTCAAGGCCAATCGCAGGGGTTACTGGTCGTTCTGGATCTTCATGGTCCTGTTCGTGATCTCGCTGTTTGCGGAGCTGATCGCCAACGACCGGCCGTTCCTGATCAAATATGAAGGCCATCTCTACTGGCCCGCCTTCTTCAGCTATTCGGAGACCACCTTTGGCGGCGATTTCGAGACCGCCGCCGACTACCGCGATCCGTACTTGCAGAAGCAGATCGCCGACAAGGGCGGCACCATCGTCTGGCCACTGATCCGCTACTCCTACACCACGCATAATCTCGACCTGCCGACGCCGGCGCCGTCGAAGCCGACCTGGATGCTTACCGAGGCCCAGTGCGCGGAGGTGGTGAAGAAGAAAGGCCTCAACGGCTGCAGCGACCTCGAATACAACTGGCTCGGCACCGACGACCAGGGCCGCGACGTGGTCGCACGTCTGATCTACGGCTTTCGCATCTCTGTCTTGTTCGGCCTGACCTTGACGATCTTCTCCTCGATCATCGGCATCGCCGCCGGCGGCGTGCAGGGTTATTTCGGCGGCATGACGGATCTGCTGTTTCAGCGCTTCATCGAGATCTGGAATGCGATTCCCTCGCTCTATCTGCTCCTGATCATCTCGGCGGTGCTGCCGCCGGGCTTCTTCATCCTGCTCGGCATTCTCCTGCTGTTCTCCTGGGTGTCGCTGGTGGGGCTGGTGCGCGCGGAGTTTTTGCGCGGCCGCAATTTCGAATACATCCAGGCCGCAAGGGCGCTCGGCGTCTCCAATGCCAGGATCATGTTCCGCCATCTGTTGCCGAATGCGATGGTGGCGACCATGACGTTCCTGCCGTTCATCGTGTCGTCGTCGGTGATGACGCTGACGGCGCTGGACTTTCTGGGCTTCGGCCTGCCGCCGGGCTCGGCGTCGCTGGGTGAAATGCTGTCGCAGGCAAAAGCCAATGTGCAGGCGCCCTGGCTCGGACTCACCGGATTCTTTTCGGTCGCGATCATGCTGACGCTGTTGATCTTCATCGGCGAGGCCGCACGCGACGCCTTCGATCCGCGCAAGACGTTCAGGTAAGGGCAGCATGGACGCCATCAACCAGCCTCTGCTCGATGTCCGCGATCTCTCGGTGGCGTTCGGCGACACCCTTGCGGTGGATCATGTCTCGTTTTCGATTCGGCGCGGCGAGTGCGTGGCCCTCGTCGGCGAATCCGGCTCCGGAAAATCCGTCAGTGCATTGTCGATCCTGAGGCTGCTGCCATACCCGACGGCCTCGCATCCTTCCGGCAGCATTCGCTTTCGCGGCCAGGATCTGTTGACGGCGCCCGAGAACGAGATGCGCGGAATCCGCGGCAACGACATCTCGATCATCTTCCAGGAGCCGATGACCTCGCTCAATCCGCTCCATACGATCGAGGCGCAGATCGGCGAGATACTGTCTCTCCACAACGGCGTCCGCGGCGCGATGGCGCGGGCGCGCACGCTCGAACTCTTGACCCAGGTCGGCATTCCCGATCCGGACCGGCGGCTGCAAAGCTATCCGCATCAATTGTCCGGCGGCCAGCGCCAGCGCGTCATGATCGCGATGGCGCTCGCCAATGAGCCGGACCTGTTGATCGCGGACGAACCGACCACGGCGCTGGATGTCACGGTGCAGGCCCAGATCCTGGCGCTGCTGGCCGAAATCCGCACGCGGCTCGGCATGAGCATGCTGTTCATCACCCACGATCTTGGCATCGTCCGCCGCATCGCCGACGTCGTCTGCGTCATGAATGGCGGCAAGATCGTCGAGCAGGGGCCGGTGGAACAGGTTTTTACGGCGCCGAAGCATTCATACACACGAGACTTGCTCGCGGCCGAACCAAAGCCCGACCCGGCGCCGCCGCGGCCCGATTCGCCGGTGGTGATGTCGGCGGATAATTTGAAGGTCTGGTTTCCGGTCAAGCGCGGCCTGCTGCGCCGAACGGTCGACCATATCAAGGCGGTGGATGGCGTCAGCCTTGCGGTGCGCAAGGGCGAGACGCTCGGCGTTGTCGGCGAGTCCGGTTCCGGCAAGACCACGCTCGGCCTCGCGCTGCTGCGGCTGATCTCGTCGGACGGGCCGATCGTGTTCCTCGGCAACAACATCCAGAGCCTGCGTTTCAAGGCGATGCTGCCGTTCCGCCGCGACATGCAGATCGTGTTTCAGGATCCGTTCGGCGCGCTCAGCCCGCGCATGTCGGTCGGCGATATCGTCGCCGAGGGTTTGAGCGTGCATCAGCCCAAGCTGACATATGAGGAGCGCGAGGCGCGCGTCATCAAGGCGCTCAGGGATGTCGGCCTCGACCCCAAGACCCGGTTTCGCTATCCGCATGAATTCTCCGGCGGCCAGCGCCAGCGCATTTCCATCGCGCGCGCGGTGGTGCTGGAGCCGGATTTCGTCGTGCTGGACGAGCCGACCAGCGCGCTCGACATGCTGTTCCAGGCCCAGATGGTCGACCTCTTGCGCGAGCTGCAGCGCAAGCGCGACCTCACCTACATGTTCATCTCGCATGATCTGCGCGTGGTCGCCTCACTGGCGAGCCATCTGATCGTGATGCGTCACGGCAAGGTGGTGGAAGAAGGGCCGGCGGCCGAGCTGTTCAAGAATCCGCAGAGCGACTACACCCGCGCGCTGTTCGCCGCCGCGTTCCGGATCGAAGCCGTGCCTGACGGGACGGTGGATATTTAGATAGCGTTTTCGAGCGAAGTGGACACCGGTTCGCTTAAAGAAAACGCGTCAAAGAACTAAAGCCGCTTGATCGCCGTGACTTCGCTGCCTGCCGCCTTGATGCGGGCGATGGCCTCCAGCGTATTTTCGATCGCCGTGGCCATGTGATGTGCATTGGCGTGCACCATGGTGTCGGCGTCGCGCACGATCGCGACATGGCCCTTCCAGAAGATCAGGTCGCCGCGTTGCAGCTTTTTGGTCTCGGAAGGATTCAAGGCGCGGCCGAGGCCGTCTTGCTGCATGTCGCTGTCGCGCGGGCAGCCGGTGCCGGCGGCGGTCAGCGCTATCTGCACCAGGCCGGAGCAATCGATGCCGAGGCTGCTCTTGCCGCCCCACAGATAGGGCGTGCCGACGAATTTTTCCGCGACCGCAACGAAATCCTTCTCCATCGTCTCCAGGCCGCCGACGTGGCGGCGCGGCAGGTACCAGCCTTCGCGCGTCACGGCGAACGCGCCGTCTTCGCGCGCCACCGTAAGCAGCGCGCCCATCGACAGCGTATCCACCGGCGGCAGCTTGATCGACGCAGCCGGAAACGCAAAGGTCCGCAACGCCGTGACCTTGTGGGTCGGTGCAGCGGATGGTTTGCCGAGCGCGGCGTCGGGAATCCAGCCGACATAGCCGTCGCTGCCCAGTTGGCCCCAGGCAAAACCTTCGCCATTGCGGTCGTAGATCGTGACGCGTTCGCCTTTCAGCGCCTGCGTCAGCAACGCGGCATCGGCGGCCGGCGCCTCGCGCAGCGGCGCGATCGCATCGACCACACAGAATTCTTCGCCGGTCACAAAACGCGCCGCCTTGACCTTGCCTTCGAGATATTTGGCGGCCAGATCAGGGCGTGCCGGGGTCAGGCGTGGATCATCCATAGCGCTCACTCAGCAATTTGTAGATCGCGCGCGCGGCCTGGCATTCGCCGCCCTCGGGGCGCGCGGGTTTGGCCGAGGGGGTCCAGCCGTAGATATCGACATGCAGCCAGCTTTTGGCGTCGGTGACGAAGCGCTGCAGGAACAGCGCGCAAATGATCGAACCGGCGAAACCGCCCGACGGCGCGTTGTTGATATCGGCGACTTTCGAATCCAGCCAGGAATCGTAAGCCGGCCACAGTGGCATGCGCCACAACGGATCCCGCTCCCCGGTTGCGAAACGCGCAACGTCCTGCGCCAGCGTCTCATCATTGGTGTAAAAGGGCGGTAAATCCGGCCCCAATGCAACACGCGCCGCACCGGTCAGGGTTCCCAGATCGACCAGCAGATCCGGCTTCTCTTCGCAGGCAAAGGCCAGCGCGTCGGCGAGCACCAGCCGGCCCTCGGCGTCGGTGTTGCCGATCTCGACGTTAAGCCCCTTGCGCGACCTGAAGATGTCGAGCGGACGGAAGGCGTTGCCGGCGACCGCGTTTTCGACCGCGGGGATCAGCACCCGCAACCGGACTTTCAGCTTGGCGTCCATCACCATCTGGGCCAGCGCCAGCACGTTGGCCGCACCTCCCATGTCCTTCTTCATGATCAACATGCCGCTGGAGGGTTTTAGATCGAGCCCGCCGGTGTCGAAGCACACGCCCTTGCCGACCAGCGTCACCTTGGGATGCGCAGGATCGCCCCAGCTCATATCGATCAGCCGCGGCGCGCGCGTCGAGGCCATGCCGACGGCGTGGATCAGCGGGAAATTCTGTTGGATCAGTTCGTCGCCGACGATGGCCTTGAAGCTGGCGCCGAAGCGAGCCGCGAGGTGCTCGGCGGCTGCCGCCAGCTGCTCCGGTCCCATGTCGTTCGATGGCGTATTGATGAGGTCGCGCGCCAGCGAGGCCGCTTCTGCCATCCGCGCGATGTCTGATATGTCGACGCCATCGGGCGGCACCAGCCGAACATCGGGGCGGTCCGCCTTGCGATAGCGGCCGAAGCGATAGCTTCCGAGCGCGAAAGCGAGCGTGGCGAGGCGCGTGTCGTGCGGCGCATTGGCGAAGTGATAGACGCCCGGTGGCAGCAGGCCGGGCAGCGCGCCGGGCCGGAACAGGTCACGGGATTTGCTTGCCTCCTCTTCGAGACCGAAGATGACCTGCGCAATCTGTCCGTCGGGCGAGGGGAGCGTCAGGCACTTGCCGGGCTTGGCGGAAAAATCGTTGGCGAGAGCAAATTGCTGGGCGTGTGGAGGAAGCTCCTTGCTGACCGTGGCCCATGTCGCCTTGGTGGCAAAATAAATCGGAATGCTGGAAGCGGCGGGCGCGGTCTCGAACGGGGATTGCATGCTTGTCTCGCGGAATGGAGCGGGCTCGGTCAGCTGCCGAGGTTGCAGGATATTCGTGTGACTTCAATGGCGAAGCTGCAAAATTGTGGGTCAAAAGCCGTCGGGGGCCCAACGCAGAGCCGCAGCTCCCGCCTGCCGATTAACCAGCCGTTAGGGTTAACAGTCTATTGCTGGCGTGTTCGGCTCCACCCGAAATCGTGAGTTGAAGTGCCATGCGTCCATCATCCAGCCTTGTCCGGCCCAATGTGGCCCGGTTTCTCGCCTCCGCGGCCGTGACGGCGATTTTGGCCGCAGGCCTTGGCGGCTGCCAGACCATGTCCGATGTGACGGGCGCGCTGACCCAGAAGTCCAGCAGCGCCGCCGCTCCCGCCATTCCCGACGATCCGCGTCGGGCCGTCGAAGTCTATGGCGAGC
This sequence comes from Bradyrhizobium sp. AUGA SZCCT0182, assembly GCF_018130185.1. Lineage (NCBI taxonomy): Bacteria > Pseudomonadati > Pseudomonadota > Alphaproteobacteria > Hyphomicrobiales > Nitrobacteraceae > Bradyrhizobium > Bradyrhizobium sp. AUGA SZCCT0182. The sequence goes on from NZ_JAFCLY010000017.1 coordinate 76,029, forward strand.
GCTATCGCGCCAATCCCAAGGATGCCAACGCCGCCCTGGCCTATGGCCAGGCGCTGCGTGCCTCAGGCCAGCGTTCGCAGGCCGCCGCCGTTCTCGAACAGGCAACCATCGCCCATCCCGGCAACAAGGCGCTGCTCGCCGGCTATGGCCGCGCGCTCGCCGACAACGGCAATTCGCAAGCCGCCTTCGACGTCCTCAGCCGCGCCCATTCGCCCGACAATCCCGACTGGCGCATCCTCTCGGTGCAGGGCACCGTGCTCGACAAGCTGGCCAAGCACGACGAAGCCCGCCGCTATTACGCCAGCGCGCTGAAGATCGCGCCGGAAGAACCGTCGGTGCTGTCCAATCTCGGCCTGTCCTACATGCTGACGCGCGAATTGCCCGACGCCGAGGCGACGCTGCGGCGGGCCTATGGCAATCCGCGGGCGGACGCGCGGGTGCGGCAGAATCTGGCGCTGGTGGTCGGCCTGCAGGGTCGCTTCGCCGAGGCCGAGACCATCGCCAAGGGCGATCTGCCGTCCGAGGAGGCCGCGGCGAACGTGGCCTATTTGCGGGAAATGCTGAGCCGCAAGGATCCGCGCGGCGGCAAGACCGTCCCGGTTGCCGCGCTCAATCGGCCCGACTGACAGCCGCGCGGCGGACCGATCGGCCCGGACCGCTCAATCCAGATTTTCCGCCGGACTAATCCCGATTTAGAACGCTTTCGAGCGGAGCATGCTCCCCGGACTTGATCCGGGGGTGGCTGCCGGTTCGCACAGCAATCGAGTTTACGCGGTTTGCGTGCTCATCTGCGGTAGAAAGCGCGCCAAAGCAGCTATCGGTTCTGATTCAATCAGAACCGATGATGCTTTAGAGAATCGTCAGAGGATCGTCGTCGTCTGCAGCTTGATGTAGGTCGGCCCGAGAATGACGATGAACAGGCACGGCAGGAAGAACAGGATCATCGGCACGGTCAGCTTCGGCGGCAAGGCGGCCGCCTTCTTCTCGGCCTCGTTCATGCGCATGTCGCGGTTTTCCTGCGCCATCACGCGCAAGCTCTGGCCGAGCGGCGTTCCGTAGCGTTCGGACTGCTGCAAGGCCAGACAGACCGATTTGACGCCGTCGAGGCCGGTACGCTTCGCCAGGTTCTCGTAGGCCACCTTGCGGTCCTGCAGATAGGACAGTTCGGCCGTGGTCAGCGCGAATTCTTCCGACAGCGCCACCGATTGCGAGACGATTTCGGTGGAGACCTTGCGAAAGGCGACTTCGACCGACATGCCGGACTCGATGCAGATCAACAGCAGGTCGAGCGCGTCGGGGAACGCGCGCTTGACGGAAAGCTGGCGCTTGGTGATCGCGTTCTGCAGGAACAGCATCGGCGCCTGCAGCCCGAAATAGGCCGCGCCGACGCAGATGCCGATCTTGACCGGCATCGATTTGTCCATGTGCGTGATCACGAAGACGTAGAGGACCGCGCCGATGAAAAGCACGATCGGCGTCACCGCGCGGGCGAACAGGAACGTGACGTAGGGCGCGTGGCCGCGGTAGCCGGCCATGATCAGCTTGTCGCGCGCGGCTTCCTGTGCCAGCCATTTGGTCAGGTTGAAGTCTTCCACCACCTTGGATACCAGCTGCTTCGGGCTCTGGCGCAGCGATACTTTTTCCGTTTTTGCAAGACGGTCGCGCTCGCGCTGCCGGATGCGTTCGCGCTCGCTGGCGACCGCTTTCATGCGCTTGGCGAGGCCTTCGCCGGCAAACAGCGGCGTGACCAGCGTGTAGGCGGTCAGGGTCGCGGCAATGGCGGCCAGGAACATGGTCATGAACCGGGCGTCGTGCATCTTGTTTATGAGGAACTCAATCATGTTACACCGTCAGAAGTCGAAGTTGATCATTTTCTTCATCACGAGAACGCCGATCGTCATCCAGCCAACGCAGCACACAAGCATGAATTGGCCGAGCCGGTCGGTCCACAGCAGCGAGATGTATTCGGGCGTCGTAATCCAGACCAGCACCATCACGACCGGCGGCAGAGAACCGATGATGGCGGCGGAGGCTTTGGCTTCCATCGACATCGCCTGAATTTTCTCCGCCATCTTCTTGCGGTCGCGCAGCACCTTCGAAAGGTTGCCGAGCGCTTCCGACAGGTTGCCGCCCGATTTCTGCTGAATCGCGATCACGATGCCGAAGAAGTTGGCTTCCGGCACCGGCATCCTTTCATAAAGGCGCGCGCAGGCTTCGCCGAGCGGCATGCCGATGGTTTGGGTCTCGATGATGGCCAGGAACTCGCTCCTCAGCGGCTCCGGCGAGTCGGCCGCGACCACCTTGATCGATTCGAACAGCGGCAGTCCGGCCTTGATGCCGCGGACGATGACGTCGACGGCGTCCGGCAGCGCTTTCAAAAATGCCTTTTCGCGCTTTTTCTTGAGATAGCCCAGCAGCCAGCGCGGCAGCCCGAAGCCCGCGCCGAAGGCCATGCCGAGCGCGCCCAAAACGCCGCCGCCGACGCTGAACGCGGCGAAGCCGGCGACCGCAGCCAGGGCGCCGGAGATGATCCAGAATTTCTGCGTCGACCAGGAAAGTCCGGCCTGGGTGATGCGCGTGCTCAGGGGAATGGATTTTTCCTTCAGCCGGCGCGACTCGAGATCCTTCAGCGATCCCTCGACCTGTTCGCGGCGTGAACGCTGGCTCTTGTCGGCCTGACGCGCTGCCGCGGGTTCGGACCGCGCGATCGAGGCGCGGCGCGATTCCGCTTTCTTCTCGCCGGACAGCATCGGGTAGACGAAGACCCAGGCGATGCCGCCGATCGCGGTGAATGCGAGAAAGGCCAGTGCGAGCGCTTGAATGGACATCAGCGTGCTCCGGGTTCAGCTGTGACTTCGGCGGCATCGAGCGCGGCCGCGAGCCGCTTCTCCTCGCCATAATATCGCGCGCGTTCCCAGAACCGCGGGCGTCCGATGCCGGTCGAGCGATGCTTGCCGATGATCTTGCCGTTGGCGTCTTCGCCGATCATGTCATACAGGAACAGGTCCTGGGTGATGATGGTATCGCCTTCCATCCCCATCACCTCGGTGATGTGGGTGATGCGGCGCGAGCCGTCGCGCAGACGCGCGGCCTGCACGATGACGTCGATCGAGGCGCAGATCATCTCGCGAATGGTGCGGGACGGCAGCGAAAATCCGCCCATCGTGATCATCGATTCGCAGCGCGACAGGGCTTCACGCGGGTTGTTGGCGTGCAGCGTTCCCATCGAGCCGTCGTGGCCGGTGTTCATCGCCTGCAGCAGGTCGAACGCCTCGGGTCCGCGGACTTCGCCGACGATGATGCGTTCGGGCCGCATACGCAGGCAGTTGCGGACCAGTTCGCGCATCGTGACCTGGCCTTCGCCTTCGATGTTGGGTGGCCGGGTTTCCAGCCGCACCACGTGCGGTTGCTGCAGCTGAAGCTCGGCGGCGTCTTCGCAGGTGATGACGCGCTCGTCATGCTCGATGAACTGGGTCAGGCAGTTCAAGAGCGTGGTCTTGCCGGAGCCGGTGCCGCCGGAGATCAGCACGTTGCAGCGGACGCGGCCGATGATCTGGAGGATTTCCGCGCCTTCCGGCGAGATCGCGCCGAACTTGACCAGCTGCTCGAGGGTCAGCTTGTCCTTTTTGAATTTGCGGATGGTGAGCGCGGGCCCGTCGATTGCCAGCGGCGGCACGATGGCGTTGACGCGGGAGCCGTCGGCGAGACGCGCGTCGCAGATCGGCGATGATTCGTCGACGCGCCGGCCGACCTGGCTGACGATGCGCTGGCAGATGTTGAGCAGTTGCTGGTTGTCGCGAAACCGGATGCCGGTCTTCTGGATCTTGCCGGCGACTTCGATGAACACCGTGCCGGCGCCATTGACCATGATGTCGGCGATGTCGTCGCGCGACAATAGCGGCTCCAGCGGACCGTAACCGAGCACGTCGTTGCAGATGTCGTCGAGCAGCTCTTCCTGCTCGGCAATCGACATCACGATGTTCTTGATCGCGATGATCTCGTTGACGATGTCGCGGATTTCCTCGCGCGCCGACTCGCCGTCGAGTTTGGCGAGCTGGGCAAGGTCGATCGCCTCGATCAGGGCGCCGAAGATCGTGGCTTTGACCTGGTAATAATTGTCGGAGCGCCGCGCTTCCATGGCGGGCGCCGGCGGCGGTTTCGAGGGCGCGATCGGCGGGGAAGAGACGGTCGGCGCGGCCATTTCGCGCGAAACGGCCGCCACGCCGGAGGGCTCCGGCGCGTGAATGGCGGGCTTCGGCGCCCGCGTGTCGTTGTCTCCGCTACGCTTACCAAACACGATCGTACTCCACGCGGACGGCTTACTTCTTGGCCCGCAACTTCTCGATCAGGGGCGACAGGAACGACCCCTTCGGCTTCTTGGTCTCGCCGCGGCCTGTCAACCGCTGCGCAATCTGCAGGAACATCTCGGTGGTCCGGTGATTGGCGGAGATTTCCGCAATCATCTGGCCGTTATTGGCGGCCGAGCCGAACATCTGCGGCTCGAACGGGATCGTGGCGATCGGCTGGCTCTCGATGGCCTTGGCGAATTCGCTGGCGGGGATCTCGGGGCGCTTCGGAATGCCGACCTGGTTGAGGCAGTAGAGCGGCGCGCGGTCGTTCGGCCGCGACGCCTTCAAGAGGTCGTAGATGTTCTTGGTGTTGCGCAGATTGGCCAGATCGGGGGCCGCCACGATCAGAATATCGTCGGCTGCGATCAGCGCGCGTTTGGTCCATCCCGACCATTGATGGGGGACGTCGAGCACGATGCAGGGCATCGTGGTGCGAAGCGTATCGAAGATCGCATCGAAAGCGTCGGCGCCGAAATCATAGACCCGGTCGAGCGTCGCTGGCGCCGCGAGCAGGCTGAGATGGTCGGTACATTTCGACAGCAGGCGGTCGATGAAGGCGGTATCGACCCGGTCGGGCGAGAACACCGCGTCCGCGATGCCCTGCGGCGGGTCCTGGTTGTAGTCGAGGCCGGCGGTGCCGAAGGCGAGGTCGAGATCGGCGACCACCGAATCCAGCGCCAGATCGCGGGCGATCGCCCAGGCGACGTTATGCGCGACGGTGGACGAGCCGACGCCGCCCTTGGCGCCGACCACGGCAATGATGCGGCCGACTGCCTTGGCTTCGGGCGCCGAGAACAGGTTGCAGACCGCCCGGACGACGTCGATGGCGGTGACCGGGGCGATCACATAGTCGCTGACGCCGCGGCGCACCAGCTCGCGGTACAGCGTGACGTCGTTGATGCGGCCGATCACGATCACGCGCGTTCCGGCGTCGCACACGGTGGCCAACTGATCGAGGCCGAGCAGGATATCGTTGCGGCCTTCGGTTTCCAGGATGATCACGTTCGGTGTCGGCGCGGAGCGATAGGCCTCGATGGCGGCGGCCATGCCGCCCATCTGGATCTTCAAATGAGCCTTGCCGAGGCGGCGGTCTTCGCCGGCCGATTGCACGGCGGCAGCGGTTTCCACCGTCTCGCAGAATGCCTGGACGGACACCCGCGGCGCCGGCGCGATATGATCTTCCGTCGACGGCGGCTGGCCGTCCGGCTGCTGTTCGGGGGTCTGGCGCGAGTAGCTGATCATTTGCCTGTATCGCTGAGTTTGGCCTTGTCGGCTTCGGGATAGGTGGTCGTGGTTGACGTACCCTTGCGATATTTGTCGAAGGCGATGTTGCGCCGCGGCGTATAAGCGGGCGTCTCCTCACGCGGCTGCACGAGATCCGACGGATTATCGACCATCGCGGCAAGATTGCGCTGATTGGAGCAACCGAGATTGTAATAGGGCTTGTTTTCGAAATAGCCCCGGTTGTTGACGGACGGTCCGAGGTCGTCGGGCCACAGGCCGCAGGGCCCGGCGGTGGCCGAGATCTTCGGATAGGTCAGCCGGATCGCCGCCATGTGCCTGGGGTCCTCGGGACGATACTGGCGTATGGCGACCGCGCGCGGCGGGACGCCGGCGGCGGCGAACGTCGCCTGGATCTCGCGCAATGATTCGCTGGCAGCGCGCGCGTTCGGCGTATCGGTGGGCATGTCGATGGTGATGCCGCCGGTACCCTCCTTGAGCCAGGTCTGGGCCATTCCCATCACATCGGAGCGCTGGTTCGCGGAAAGTCCGCCGCGGCCACGGCCGACGAATACGATCACCGTGCGATCGGCTTCCTGAATCGCGATCGGATGGCGCAGGCGATAATCGTCCGGCACGCTTGCCGTCGCCACCGGGTCGGTGTGCTTGCAGGCGCCCAGCACCACGGCCAGACCGATCAGCGCTCCCGCGAGGCGGAGAGCGCGCTTGCGGTCGGCGGTTATTGCGGATGTGCTTTGTCGTGTCATCGTCCCGCCTCAGTCCGTAATAAAGCCGTAGGTGCCGCGATATTTCCGTCCCGGCTCATTGCTGCGGCCCGGAACGCCGTAGACGCGATTGATGCTGCCGAGCAGATCGGTCTGCGGATCGGAGGCGTTGGCGAACCCGTCATCGGGGCGCGAAAGATCCTTCTGCGCCACCGCGCGAACCACGTAGGGCGTCACCAGGACCATCAACTCGGTCTGGCTGTTGACGAAGTCGCGGCTGCGGAACAGCGTGCCGAGCACCGGCAATTGCGCGAGACCCGGAAAGCCATTGATGGCCTGCTTGGTCTGTTCCTGGATCAGGCCGGCCATCGCCATCGCGCCGCCCGAGGGAATTTCAAGCGTTGTCTCCGCGCGGCGGGTCTTGATCGAGGGAATGGTCAGCGAGTTGGTGCTCGTGGAACTCACCGACTGGGTCAGCGTGATCGAGTTCTCGTTCGACAGTTCGGATACCTCGGTCATCACCCGCAGGCTGATACGGCCTTCGGTCAGCACGACCGGCGTGAAATTGAGCGAAATGCCGAACTTCTTGAACTGGATCTGGGTCGTACAGACGCGCGTGACCGGGTCGCAGGAATAGCCTGCGGGAACGGGAAACTCGCCGCCGGCGATGAAGGTGGCGGACTCACCGGAAATAGCGGTCAAATTGGGTTCGGCCAGCGTCCGCACCACGCCGGCGCTTTCCATGGCGCGAAGGGTAGCCGTCACCGACGGGACGTTGCCGCCGCCGAACGTTCCCGATGCGGCGTTAGCTGCGACCAGCGGGCGGCCATAGGCGGTAAACGGGTTGGCGTTGCTGAAGTTCACCACCGCCGTGCCGTAGGTCATGCTGGCCGTAAGGTCGATGCCCATCTGCTTGATGATGTTGCGCGCGACTTCGGCAACCGTCACCTTCAGCATCACCTGGTCGCGGCCGCGGACGGCGATCGAATTGACGACCTTGTCGGTGCCGCCGGCGAGGCGGGAGGCCAGATCGAAGGCCTGCTGCGCGTCGATCGGGCTTGCCGCCGTGCCGGTCAGCACCACGCCGTCGCCGACGCCGTCGATACGGATGTCCGAGTTCGGAAGCGTCTGTTTCAGTGCGGCGCGCACGCCGTTGAGGTCGCGCGTGACCGCAATGTCATAGGCCGCGATCTGCTGGCCCGCCGAATCGAAGAATATGATGTTGGTCTGGCCCACCGCCGCGCCGATGATGTAGGCGCGCTGGGAGGAGCGGACGACGGCGTTGGCGATCTTCGGATCGGCCACCAACACGTCCTTGATGTCGCGCGGCAGGTCGATCACGATCGACTTTCCGATCCCGAGCGAAACCGCGCGCGCGTTCATCTGGCCGTCCATGGCGGCGGGCGCCGCGGCGCGATAGTCGCTTGCCTTGACCGGCGCCAGGGCCGGATTGAGCGTCAGCGCTGCGACCGCCGAAAATGACAGGGCGCGGACGATAAATGTCCGCAGCATCGGCTGATTTCCCCTGCACTTCATAACGTGCGTCCTTTCGGTCACTTCTGCATCGACTGCTGGCTGGCCACGCCGTATCTGACGACGCTGATGCTGTCGCCGCGCCGCATGGGTTGGCCGTCCGTCTTGTTCTCGACCATGTTGATGTCCGCGATGCTGCGCAGCGCCAGCGACAGCGTGCCACTCTGCCATTGCATATCCTCGGGCTTGAGCGACTGGCCGAGGCCGATGTCGCCCCTGGCGACCAGAATATCGATGGTCTGCAGCTGCGCGACCGGCTCGGGCGCGGCTGGCTGGTGGTAGGATCCGCTGGCCGGATTTGCGGCAGTGCCGCCAGCGCCCATGGCGATGGTCAAAACGACAATGCGAGCGGTATTCATACGCTTCACTTTCCACATTACGCCGCGACGCTTCCGCCGCCGTGATGGGAGTTGACCAGCTATTCGTCAAAGCATGGTTAATGAGGCGTGAGTAAATTGCCTTAACGGTGCGTTACCGTTCGAAGGATCAACGCATTGCGAGGTGCGTGACGTCGATCGACTTGATCCACTCGGTCTCCGGATAGACCATCAACGCGCCGATCGCGAGCGCGATGCCGTAGGGGATTCCGGTCTGTTTGTCGTGGAGGCGGAGCAGCCAGGCCTGGCCCGTGAGCGGCCGGGGGAGCGGCCATTGCCTGGCATAGAGCAGCAGCAGCGTCAGGGCGCCGCCGAGCAGCGACGCATAGAGCAGATAGTTGAGCAGGTGATCGAAGCCGAACCAGAGCGCTACCCCAGCCGCGACCTTGGCATCGCCGCCGCCGACCCAGCCCATCGCGAAACAGCCAAAGGCCACGACGAGGACAGTGGCGCCGGCGCCGAGATGCATCAGGAAATCGTGCAGGCCCATTCCGCCCAGCGGCGCCAGAACCAGAAAGCCGGCCACCAGGGCCAGCGATATCCGGTTCGAAATCGTCATGGTGAAAAGGTCGCTCGCGGCCGCGAATGCCATCAGGGCCGGAAACAGCATGAGGCGGGCAATATCGAGGATCATGGATTCACACAGCCCGTGCTGCCAACGCGAAGGCCGGGAAGACCTGAAAGAAGACGTTCCAGCATCCGGCGAACCTATCGGCGAGAAGTGAACAATCGGAAAACGGCCCGCACGAGACGGATCCCGCAAAAACCCCGAGTCTCGGAAACGACCCTAAGTCGCGCAAACGACAAAGGCCCCGGGTGACCCGGGGCCTTTGAAGCAAATTGCGACGATCGCTTATTTCAGCGAGGTCGAGATCGTGCCGAAGTTGGTCGACAGCTTGCCGCCGACGCCCTGAACGGCGGTGATGATCGCGATCGCAATACCGGCGGCAATCAGGCCGTATTCGATGGCAGTCGCGCCGGACTCATCCTTGACGAAACGCGAAACGAGATTCTTCATAATAGATAACTCCTGTGTACACGTGGCTGGTCGAACTATCATTTGGTCTCGCCGGCGTTCTCAGCACCGTGACCATGACTTCACCCTAAAAGCCGACCATTGCGGCGCAGTTAATTCGGTTGCGTAAAACCGCGGGGAACTCGCTGTTCTCACTCAGAGTAAACGCGGAATTAAGCCAGTTGATAAAATGCGCGTAGTATTGCGGGCCTTGCTGTCGCAGCCGCGTACGGCCTGAATCATTGCCGAATTCACCGCTCCTTAAGCGCGAGGGTGATACCCCTTGGGTCTCCCCATCAAGCGAGGCCGTCATGTCGGGTATGCCGTTGGAAGTCATCGAGATGATGGGCCAGACCATGGCGAAGGTAGTGCCGGTTACGATCGGCCTCGCCCTGGTGTTCACGGTGCTCTCGCATTTCTGGGCCTGCAATCCCGGCAAGCCGTGGTGGCGCAAGCGCGAACTCATCACCGACATCTGCTACTGGTTCTTCGTTCCCGTGTTCGCCCGTGTGTTCCGCATCGGGCTGTTGGTGCTCGGCGCCGGTGTCGTCTTCAACATTCATGATGTCGACGCCCTGATCGCATTCTACGACAATGGCCACGGGCCGCTGGCCGCGCTTCCGCTCTGGGTGCAGGCGCTGCTGTTCCTGGTTGCCTCCGACTTCATGCTGTATTGGCTGCACCGGATGTTTCACAGCGGCGGCTTCTGGAAGTACCATGCGATCCATCATTCTTCGGAAGATCTCGAGTGGATTTCCGCGGCGCGGTTTCACCCCGTCAACCTGTTCATCGGAACGATCATGGTGGACGTCATCCTTCTGATGGCGGGCATCTCGCCCAACATCATGCTCTGGGTCGGGCCGTTCACGACCTTCCACTCGGCCTTCGTCCACGCCAATCTGAACTGGACGCTCGGCCCGTTCAAATATGTGCTGGCGACGCCGGTGTTCCACCGCTGGCATCACACCTCGCAGGAAGAGGGCGGCAATACCAATTTTGCCGGCACCTTCCCGCTCTGGGATATTCTGTTCGGAACGTTCCGGATGCCGGAAAACAAGCTGCCGGACAATTACGGCGTCGACGATCGGTCGGTGCCGGCCGAAATCGGCGGACAACTGGCCTATCCGTTTCGCCAGTAGCGCATTCGAGGAAAGCATGCCCTCGGACTTGATCCGGGGGTGAGATGCCGGCCGGAAGATCCAGCGCGGTGGCCCGGCAGAATCCTGCCGGAAGTTTTGCTCACGGCGGAATTGACCGCCCAATCCGATCGCGGCACGCTGCGCGCCTGAGCCTTGCAGAAATCGAGTTCTGGGGGGGCGCTTTATCGCGCAAGGTGCTAAGAAGCGGCAATGTTCCTGGGCCTGGAAATCGTCGAGATGCTTGGCCAGACGATGGCCATCGTGGTGCCGGTGACGATCGCCCTGGCGCTGGTGTTCTCGGTGCTGGCGCATTTCTGGGCCTGCAATCCCGGCCGGCCGTGGTGGCGCAAGCGCGAGCTGGTGACCGACCTCGCTTACTGGTTCCTGGTGCCACTGTTCGCCCGCGTGTTCCGGATCGGGCTATTGGTGCTCGGCGCCGCCCTGGTGTTCCAAATTCATGACGCCGACGAACTGATCGCCTTCTATGACAATGGCCATGGGCCGCTGTCGACGCTGCCGCTGTGGCTGCAGGCGGTGCTGTTCCTGGTGCTCGCCGATTTCATGATGTACTGGCTGCACCGCATGTTCCATGGCGGCGGCTTCTGGAAATACCACGCCATCCATCATTCCTCCGAGGATGTGGACTGGATTTCGGCGGCGCGCTTTCACCCCGTCAACCTGTTGCTCGGGACCATCGGGATCGACGTCGCGTTGCTGATGGCGGGTATTTCGCCGAACGTGATGCTGTGGCTTGGCCCCTTCAACATTTTCCATTCGGCGTTCGTTCACGCCAATCTGAACTGGACGCTCGGCCCGTTCAAATACGTGCTTGCCACTCCAGTATTCCACCGCTGGCATCACACCGCGCAGGAAGAGGGCGGCAATACCAATTTCGCGGGCACCTTTCCGCTCTGGGACATCCTGTTCGGAACCTTCCGGATGCCCGAAGGCCGTTTGCCGGACAATTACGGTGTCGACGATCAGTCGACCTTCCCGCGCGAGATCGCAGGGCAACTGGCCTATCCATTCCGGAAATAGGCTCGGAACGCGAAGCGTCGGGCGTCAGTCCGGTTCCCGACAGCGGGGTTTGTTAACGCGACTTCGATGCGCTCCCTTAACCTTGCTTTGACCTATATCCGGCTAGACTCGCTTCAGCGCCGGAAGCGTCGCTGCGTCATGTATGAGTAAAAGCGTATGAACACCGCCCGAATTATTGTTCTGGCCATCGCAATCAGTGCTGGCGGTGTTGCCGCATACCTTGCGAGCGGTATCGACAAAGAAGCCCCCGCACCGGTCGCAGCAGTACCACAACTGCCGACGGCGGACGTGCTCGTAGCCAAAGATGACATCGGCCTTGGCCAGACTGTCGCCGCCGAAAACCTGCAGTGGCAGACCTGGACCGAGTCGTCTTCAAGCGGCAGCTTCATTCGCAAGAAGGACCGGCCCGAGGCCATCACCCAAATCGTTGGCTCCATCGCCCGCATGCCATTCATCGCGGGAGAACCGATTCGCGAGCAAAAGTTGGTCAAGGCGAACGGTTCAGGGTTCATGGCGGCGATCCTGCCGACGGGAATGCGGGCCGTCTCGACTGAAATCTCGGCCGAAACCGGGGCAGGCGGCTTTATTCTGCCGAACGACCGCGTCGACGTGATTCTGTCGAAGCGCGAGAAGCAGCAGAGTGTCGATGGCGGGGGGCAGCCGCCCGATATCATCTCCTCCCAGACCGTTCTGACCAATGTCCGGGTTCTCGCCATCGACCAGGCCCCCAAGGAAAAAGAGGGCCAAAACGCGGTGCTGGGAAAGACGGCGACGCTGGAAATGACGCCTGATGAAGTCGAGATTCTTGGAAAAGCGCGCCTGAGCGGGAGTTTATCACTGGCGTTGCGCAGCATCACGGACAGCAAAACGGCGGCCGTTGCTCCAACCGGCAACAGCAAACTGGTCACGGTTTACCGCGGAAGCAGCAGCGCCGACGTGCTGAGTTGCACGCCGCTTTGCGCCCGGCGGTAGAGAGTTAACGGCGGCTTAACGGCGCGGGTCGTTCTGCTTCTATCCGCCGAAACACTTCGACAATCTGTTTCGGCTACTTATGACGGCAGTTCCGCACGCGCCTGAGGTCGCTTCGATGCCGTCGCATATCCGCTCCTTCAGCCAGTTGCTGCGCCGTTTTCGCCGCAATCGCGGTGGCTCGGTCGTCGTCGAGTTCGCGTTTGTCGCGCCGATATTCTTTGCGCTGCTGTTTGCGATCATCGAGACGGCGTTGATGTTCTTTGCCAGCCAGGTGCTCGAGACGGTGACGCAGGATTCGGCGCGCATGATCATGACCGGTCAGGCGCAGAACCAGCAGCTCACTCCGGCAGAGTTCAAGACGGTCGTCTGCGGCAAGGTCGCCGCGCTGTTCGAATGCAACAAAATTGAAGTCGACGTACAGAGCTATACGCAGTTCAGCGACGTCGACGTCGGTAACCCGATCACCAAGAAGGCATTCACCAATCCGAACAATTACAAACCCGGCGGCCCCGGCGACATCGTCGTGGTGCGGCTGTTCTATCGATGGCCGATCCTGGTCACCAAGTTCGGTTATGACATTTCGAATCTCTCCGACGGCACGCGGCTGTTGACCGCAACTGCTGCGTTCCAGAACGAACCTTTCAATTAAGGGCAGGGCGATGAGTCTGATGACCAGAGTTTGGCTTCGCATGCGGCGTTCGGCGCGCGCTCTGCCCGGTGACACAAGGGGTATCGCGGCGGTCGAATTCGCCATGGTCGTGCCGGTGATGCTGGTGTTGTTCTTCGGTACGGTCGAGTACTCGACGGCCGTCGCGGTCGACCGCAAGGTGACGTTGATGGCGCGAACGCTGTCCGATCTGACGTCGCAGAACGTCTCGGTGACGACTGGTCAATTGAGTAACATATTCAATGCCAGCACCGGCATCATGACGCCGTATCCGTCCTCGGAGGTGAATGCCAGGATCGTGGAGCTCTACATCGACAAGGATCTTGTCGTGCGTCAGATCTGGACCGCTACGTCGGGATCAACGCCGCCGGCGGGTACCGTGACTGTACCTGCCGCACTCAAGGTCGCCGGCTCGTATCTGATCTATAGCGAGGTCACGTACCAGCATAAACCGATCATCGGCTATCTGATGCCGAAGGCCGGGAAAAATTTGAGCGACGTCACCTATACCCGTCCGCGTCAGTCACTGTGCGTTTTCAATCCGCCGCCTGCGGTTGGCGCCACTGGTAGCTGTCCCACTACTTAGGTCGCGCGGCGCAAGGGTAGCGCCTCTGCCACGCATAAAAAAAGGCCGCGCCATGGGCGCGGCCTTTCGTTATTTCGAAGCAATTTTCAAGGGCGCGCCGGGCGTCCTGAAAAATCACTCATCCAGCGGCGCGCAGATTGTCGGCCGAAGATTTGCCAGAGCGACGATCGGCCACGATTTCGTAGCTGATCTTCTGGCCTTCACGCAGCGTACCAAGACCGGCACGTTCGACAGCGCTGATGTGCACGAACACGTCATTGCCGCCGTCATCCGGCTGGATGAAGCCATAGCCCTTGGTTGCGTTAAACCACTTCACGGTTCCCATGCTCACGGGGGTAGTCCCTTCTCAGATATACTAGTCGTAGCCCACCTCTCGATGGGCTGGTGAGATCGAATTTTTGGAAGGGTCGTCAGCGTCTAAACCGGCTGTACCGGTGGATAGCTAATGTCGTCCGGCCGAAAATCGATGCTCAATATTATTCGATCAAGGGGTCCAAAACAATCCTGAGGTGCACGATTTTTTGAACAGGGCATGCCCGGTCCATCGCGCACCGACATCAGCTGTCGGGCACGATGGCAATCGGTCGTGGGAAGCCCGTTACCGGCGGCGGAACTGGCCGCCACGCGGCGGTGCACCACGCGGGGCACCGGTCGAGGGACGCTCATCCTTGTGACGGAAAATCAGCCGGCCCTTCTCCAGATCATAGGGCGACATTTCGATCGTGACCCGATCGCCTGCCAGCGTCTTGATCCGGTTCTTCTTCATTTTACCGGCGGTGTAGGCAACAATTTCGTGTCCTGCGTCGAGCTGCACGCGGTAGCGCGCGTCGGGGAGGATTTCGGTCACCAGTCCTTCGAACTGGATCAGCTCTTCTTTAGCCATATTTGTCTCCAGATCGATCGAGGCTAGCGCTGCGGCCGATGGGTACGGTTGGGTTGGGTATTCGGGCGGCTCTCGCGATGCAAGAAGGCGACGCCTTGAATGCCTTCGCTGTTGCCACCCTGCGCCGGACGCGGCGACTCATGCCGGGTCGGCTGCGACGCGGCATTATTACCACCTCCGCGGCGGGGACGGCGAGGGCCTTTTGAGCCCGGCGATTGCTCATGGGAACGGCCGCCATGGCTATGGCCGTTGGCGGCGTGGCCACGTGGTGCGGAGCGTGCGCCCCGGTTCTGGGACGGCTTCTGGGACGGCGCAGGCGCGGTATCGCGCGTGCCGGGCGTGCGGCGGTCTTCGCGGGGCAGCGCCACGCGGATCAGCCGCTCGATGTCGCGCAGATAACCCATTTCCTCGGCGCCTGCGATCAGCGAGATCGCAACGCCTTCGGCGCCGGCGCGCGCGGTGCGGCCGATGCGGTGGACATAGGTTTCCGGCACGTTGGGCAGGTCGAAATTGAACACATGGCTGATGCCGTCGACGTCGATGCCGCGGGCGGCAATGTCGGTGGCGACCAGGGTGCGGATCTCGCCGGAGCGGAACGCTGCCAGCGCCCGCTCGCGGTTGTTCTGCGACTTGTTGCCGTGGATGGCGTCGGCCCGGATGCCGACCTTGGCGAGGCCCTTTACCACCTTGTCGGCGCCATGCTTGGTGCGGGTGAAGATCAGCGCGCGGTCGACCGGCTCCTGCTTCAGGAGCTGGGCCAGGATCCCCGCTTTGGCGGCGAAATCGACCTGGATGATGCGCTGGGTGATGCGTTCCACGGTGGAGGCCACCGGCGTCACCGCCACGCGGGCGGGATCGCGCAGCATCGCTTCGGCGAGCTCGGCGATGTCCTTGGGCATGGTGGCCGAGAAGAACAGCGTCTGCCGCTTGATCGGCAGTTTGCCGACGATTTTGCGGATGTCGTTGATGAAGCCCATGTCGAGCATGCGGTCGGCTTCGTCGAGCACCAGGAACTCGACCTGGCCCAGCTTGAGGCCGTTGCTCTGCACGAGATCGAGCAGGCGGCCGGGGGTGGCGACCAGGACTTCGACGCCCTGCATGAGGGAGCGGACCTGACGGCCCATCGGCACGCCGCCGATCGCCAGCGTCGAGGTCAGGCGGATGTGGCGGCCATAGGCGTTGAAGCTGTCGAGGATCTGTCCCGACAATTCGCGGGTCGGCGAGAGCACCAGCACGCGGCAGCTCTTGGGCTGCACCCGGACGCGGTTCTCCAGAATGCGGTGCAGGATCGGCAGCGCAAAGGCCGCGGTCTTGCCGGTGCCGGTCTGGGCGATGCCGACGACGTCACGGCCGGTCATTGCGAGGGGGACGGTCTGGGCCTGGATGGGTGTGGGGGTGAGGTAATTTTCTTCCTTGAGGGCACGCGAAATGGGATCGGCAAGGCCGAAATCCTGAAAGGAGGTCAAAAGAGGGTTCTTTCCATTAAAAAGGCAGACGCCCGGCCGATACAGCCAGGAGCGCGCGAGGGGGTGTCTGAGACACCCGCGTGTTTGGGGCGTCGGTTTTGCTAGGCTGAAGGGGCAAGCCAGAAACCGTTGAACGGGATCAGAACACGCGGCTCGCAAGGACCTGATGATTCTCTAGGTCACGGGGCTCATATGGAACATGAACGCGGCGCTTTCAAGGTAAATCGCCGGATATGCTTGGCGCGGTTAAGAAACAGCCGGAAATTCGCTCGTCCCACCGGGCCAGGCGCACACTCGTTGGCCCCTGCATCGCCAAATTTTCGTGCCGTAAAATTAGACAAATGGCCTATTTTGCCTAAAATATAGACTGTTTGCCGCAAAAGAATACATTTATTGGGTCCAAAAAATAGGCAGATTTCTTGCCGTTTTCTCCGCAACCGGAAGATTCTACTGCAGTTCTATAGACTTACCCTGTGCTCAGACCGTGGCATGGTTCTTGCGATTCCGTTAACGCAGGCGGCCGTTGGGGCCGTTTCGCAGCGTTTCACGCCTGCGTCAGGGAGATGACATTTCATGCTTGCACAACTTACCCACGATATAGCGACGCTGAGCCGCCGCCGCTGGCTGGCGGCGACCGCTGGTCTGGTTTTGGGCCTCGCTGCGTTCACCAATGCCAAAGCGGCCGACGACACCATTAAGGTCGGCGTGCTGCATTCACTTTCCGGCACCATGGCCATCAGCGAAACCACGCTGAAGGATACCGTCCTCTTTCTGATCGACGAGCAGAACAAGAAGGGCGGCATACTCGGCAAGAAGCTCGAGGCGGTCGTGGTCGATCCGGCGTCGAACTGGCCGCTGTTTGCGGAAAAGGCCCGCGAGCTGATCACCAAGAACAAGGTCTCCGTCGTATTCGGCTGCTGGACCTCGGTGTCGCGCAAATCCGTGCTCCCGGTGTTCAAGGAACTGAACTCGATCCTGTTCTACCCCGTGCAGTACGAGGGTGAAGAGAGCGAGCGCAACGTGTTCTACACCGGTGCGGCGCCGAACCAGCAGGCGATCCCCGCGGTCGACTACCTGATGAAGGACGAGAAGGTGAAGCGCTGGGTGCTGGCCGGCACCGACTACGTCTATCCGCGCACCACCAACAAGATCCTCGAAGCCTACTTGAAGTCGAAGGGCGTCAAGCAGGAAGACATCATGATCAACTACACGCCGTTCGGTCACAGTGACTGGCAGACGATCGTGGCCGACATCAAGAAGTTCGGCTCGGCCGGCAAGAAGACCGCTGTTGTCTCCACCATCAACGGCGACGCCAACGTTCCCTTCTACAAGGAACTCGGCAACCAGGGCATCAAGGCGACCGACATTCCGGTTGTCGCGTTCTCGGTCGGTGAAGAAGAACTCGCCGGCATCGACACCAAGCCGCTGCTCGGCCATCTGGCCGCCTGGAACTACTTCCAGTCGATCAAGGATCCGGGCAACGAGAAGTTCATCAAGGCCTGGCAGGCCTACACCAAGAATCCGAAGCGCGTGACCAACGATCCGATGGAAGCGCACGTCATCGGTTTCGAAATGTGGGTCAAGGCGGTCGAGAAGGTGAAGTCGACCGACGCCGACAAGGTGATCGACGCGCTGCCCGGTATCGAAGCCAAGAACCTGACCGGCGGCACCTCGAAGATGCTTCCGAACCATCACATCACCAAGCCGGTGTTCATTGGCGAAATCAAAGCCAACGGCCAGTTCGACGTGGTGTGGAAGACCCCGGGCCTGGTGGCCGGCGATGCATGGTCGAAGGAGCTCGACGGCTCCAAGGACCTGATCGGCGACTGGGTTGGCAAGAAGTGCGGCAACTACAACACCAAGACCAACAAGTGCGGCGGTCAGGGCTCCTGATCCCGGACTAATCCGAAGGATTATGTCCCGATGTGATCCGACAGGATCATGATCCCGATCTGATCCAACCGGATCATGATTGTCTGACTGCAAGAAGAAACTTCCAAGAGAAGACCGGAAGGCGGCGATGTCGCCGCCTTCCTTTTACTTCCGCCGGGGTCGTACAGTGCCTGCCAATGTCTTTGACCGCCTTCGCGCGCTTGTTCTTTCCGTCTTCCTGATTGCTGCCTTCGCTGTGCCGGCGCTGGCGGGTCCGTTCGAGGACGCGGTCGCCAAATTCGCCAATGACGAATTCTCCGACACCGACGAGGCGATTGGCCTGATCGCTTCGTCAGGCAACGCGCTGGCCTTTCCGATCATCAGTGCCCTCCAGGATGGCCGGCTGTCCGCCGATCCGGAATCCAAGAAAGTTTTCGTCACGCAGGCCGACGGCAAGATCATCGATGCCGCGACCGGGGCTGCGGTGGCCAGCCTGCCTGCCGGCGCGTCCGCCGTTCGCCTCAACAACCGCCTGCGCCGCACCGTGGAGGCCGCCCTTGGCAGCCTGACCCTGTTGTCCCCCGATCCCGCCAAGCGGATCGCGGCGGCGCAATCGGTGTTCAAGAGCCATGACGAGGCCGCGCTTCCGGTCATCGACGGCGCGCTGGCGAAAGAGACCAACAAGGCTGCGAAATCGGCTTTTGCCGAGGCCCGCGCCGCCATCCTGCTCTACAAGGCGGATGCCACCGACGCCGAGAAGCTGGAGTCCATCGCCATCATCAAGGCGCGCGGCGATCAGGAAGCCCTCGCGCTGTTGACGGGCCTTGGCAGCGACGCGCCGCCGCTGGTGGCGCAGGCTGCTAGCAGCGCCATCTCCGCGATCCAGAGCAATCTTGCGCTGTGGTCGATGGTGCAGAACGCCTGGTACGGCCTGTCGCTGGGCTCGGTGCTGCTGCTCGCCGCGATCGGGCTTGCGATCACCTTCGGCGTGATGGGCGTCATCAACATGGCCCATGGCGAAATGGTGATGATCGGCGCCTATACCACCTTCGTGGTGCAGGAGGTCATCCGCACCCGCTATCCCGGATTGTTCGATTATTCGCTGCTGATGGCGGTCCCGCTGGCCTTCCTTGTTGCCGGCGCACTCGGCGTGGTGATCGAACGCAGCATCATCCGCTTCCTCTACGGCCGCCCGCTGGAAACCCTGCTCGCGACCTGGGGCCTCTCGCTGGTGCTGCAACAGGCGGTGCGAACCGCGTTCGGCCCCACCAACCGCGAAGTCGGCAATCCCAGCTGGATGAGCGGCGCGTTCGAACTCGGCCAGATCACCATCACCTATAACCGGCTCTGGATCCTCTGCTTCACGCTGGCGGTGTTCGCGATCCTGCTCGCGATGCTGCGCTACACGGCGCTCGGGCTCGAGATGCGCGCGGTGACGCAGAACCGCCGGATGGCGGCGTCGATGGGCATCGCCACCTCGCGCGTCGACGCGCTTACCTTCGGCCTCGGCTCCGGCATCGCCGGGATCGCCGGCGTGGCGCTGTCGCAGATCGACAATGTCAGCCCCAACCTCGGCCAGAGCTACATCATCGACAGCTTCATGGTGGTGGTGTTCGGCGGCGTCGGCAATCTTTGGGGCACGCTGGTCGGCGCCTTCACGCTCGGAATCGCCAACAAGTTCCTGGAGCCGGTGGCGGGCGCCGTGCTCGGCAAGATCGCGATTCTGGTGCTGATCATCCTGTTCATCCAGAAGCGGCCGCGCGGCCTGTTCGCGCTCAAGGGACGGGCGATCGAAGCATGACGCCGCATGTCCTCACCCGCTCGCTGGATCGCAGCGCAACCGTCTTCCTGTTGATCGTCGCCGGTCTCGGCGTGCTGATCCCGCTGTCGAACCTGCTGCTGCCATCAGGTTCGATGTTCCAGGTGCCGACCTATCTGGTGGCGCTGTTCGGCAAATATGTCTGCTATGCCATTCTGGCGCTCTCGATCGATCTGATCTGGGGCTATTGCGGCATTCTCTCGCTCGGCCATGGCGCGTTCTTCGCGCTCGGCGGTTACGCGATGGGCATGTACCTGATGCGACAGATCGGCAGCCGCGGCGTTTACGGCAATCCGGTCCTGCCCGACTTCATGGTGTTCCTGAACTATCCGTCGCTGCCCTGGTACTGGTACGGCTTCGACATGTTCTGGTTCGCGGCGCTGATGGTCTTGGTCGTACCGGGCCTGCTCGCCTTCTGCTTCGGCTGGCTGGCGTTCCGCTCCCGCGTCACCGGCGTTTATCTGTCGATCATCACGCAGGCGATGACCTACGCGCTGCTGCTGGCGTTCTTCCGCAACGATTTCGGTTTTGGGGGCAATAACGGCCTGACCGACTTCAAGGACATTCTGGGCTTCAACGTCCAGGCCGACGGCACCCGCGCCGCCTTGTTCATTCTGAGCTGCCTGGCGCTGATCATTGCCTTCCTGATCTGCCGCGCGGTGGTGACGTCGAAACTCGGCAAGGTGCTGATCGCGATCCGCGACGCCGAGTCGCGCACGCGATTTCTGGGCTACCGCGTCGAATCCTACAAGCTGTTCGTGTTCACGCTGTCGGCCTGCATGGCCGGCGTCGCCGGTGCGCTCTATGTGCCGCAGGTCGGCATCATCAATCCCGGCGAGTTCGCGCCGGGCAATTCGATCGAGGCGGTGATCTGGGTGGCGGTCGGCGGCCGCGGCACGCTGATCGGGGCTGCGCTCGGCGCCATCGTGGTCAATTACGCCAAGACCGTGTTCACCTCGGGTCCCCTGGCGCCGTATTGGCTGTTCATGCTGGGCGCGCTGTTCATCCTGGTGACGCTGCTGCTGCCGAAGGGCATCATCGGCACCTTCAACGCCTGGTATGAGCCGTGGAGCGCGAAACGGCTGATGGCCGAAAGTGCGGCGCGCGAAGACGGCGTCAACGAACCGAACCCGGCGGAGTGAGCGCATGAACGTCATCGGTACAAGGACGACGTCCGCGCTGCTCTATCTCGACGGCGTGCACGTCTCGTTCGACGGCTTCCACGCCATCAACAATCTGTCGCTGACTCTGGAGCCGGGCGAGATGCGCGCCATCATCGGCCCCAACGGCGCCGGCAAGACCACGATGATGGACATCATCACCGGCAAGACCAAGCCGGACGAGGGGGTGGTGCTGTTCGACGGTGTCACCGACCTGACGCGCCTCGATGAAACCCGCATTGCCGAACTCGGCATCGGCCGCAAATTCCAGAAGCCGACGGTGTTCGAGAGCCAGACCATCGAGGACAATCTGCTGCTGGCGCTCAATGTCGATCACAGCGTCAAGGGCACGCTGTTCTGGCGCGGCAGCAAGCCCGACGCCGAGCGCATCGAGCGCGTACTGGAAACCATCCGCTTGAAGGATTCGCGGACCAAGCTCGCCGGAAGCCTGTCGCACGGCCAGAAACAATGGCTCGAGATCGGCATGCTGCTGGCGCAGGATCCGAAACTGCTGCTGGTCGACGAACCCGTTGCCGGCATGACCGACGTCGAGACCCATCAGACCGCCGAGCTGCTCAAGGAAATCAACAAGGACAAGACCATCATGGTGGTCGAGCACGACATGACCTTCGTGCGCGAACTCGGCGTCAAGGTGACTTGCCTCCACGAAGGCACCGTGCTGGCCGAAGGATCGATCGACCAGGTTTCAACCAATGACCGCGTGGTCGAAGTGTATCTGGGGCGGTGATCCAATGCTGAACGTCGATAATATCAGCCTCTATTACGGCGCGGCGCAGGCGCTGCGCGGCGTCTCGATCAAGGCCGAGCCCGGCAAGGTAACCTGTGTGCTCGGCCGCAACGGCGTCGGCAAGACCTCGCTGCTGCGCGCCATGGTCGGCCAATACCCGATTGCCTCGGGTTCGATCACGCTGAATGGCGACGATATCACCGGCCTCAAGCCGTATGAACGGGCCCGAAAAGGCATCGGCTTCGTGCCGCAGGGCCGCGAGATTTTTCCGCTGCTGACGGTGGAGGAAAATCTCAAGACCGGCTTTGGCCCGCTGAAGCGTGACGACCGCAATATTCCCGACGACGTGTTCTCGCTGTTTCCGGTGCTGAACTCGATGCTCGGCCGGCGCGGCGGCGACCTCTCCGGCGGCCAGCAGCAGCAGCTCGCGATCGGCCGGGCGCTGGTGATGCGGCCGAAACTGCTGCTGCTCGACGAGCCGACCGAGGGGATCCAGCCCTCGATCATCAAGGATATCGGCCGCGCCATCTCCTATCTGCGCAGCCTTGGCACCATGGCGATCGTGCTGGTCGAACAATATCTCGACTTTGCCTGCGAGCTCGGCGACAATTTCGCCGTCATGGACCGGGGCGCGGTGAAATATGCGTGCGACCGGAGTGCGATGGATCCCGCCGAGATCAGCCGCCAGATGGCGCTGTAACTTTAAAGCGGATTGAGGCGCGGCGGCCGGTTTTGGGGAACGGATGCGGACCGAAACGACGGGCGCAGCTTCATCGACTTTCGCTGACAACCGGGCCCGGGGCGCGGTGAAGTTCGACGTGCGGCTGCAGGATGGCGTCACCCGCCGCGGCGTCTTGCATGAATCCGGCTCGCTCCGCGTCAGGTTTCCCTCACCCGAGGACGACGGTCTGTCCGGCGTGTTCGTCAACACGGCGGGCGGCATCGCCGGCGGCGACCGTTTCGACATCGACATTGTGGCCGGTGAGGGCGCGCGGCTGACTCTGACAACGGCGGCGGCCGAGAAGGTCTATCGCGCTCCCGGGCCGGCAGCAGCGCTCGACATTGCGCTCAAGGCCGAGGCGGGCGCGCACCTTTCCTGGCTGCCGCAGGAGACCATCCTGTTCGACCGCGCGCGGATCTCACGGCGCATCGATATCGACCTGGCTGATGACGCCTCACTTTTGCTGTGCGAAATCGTGGTGTTCGGCCGCGCGGCGATGGGCGAGCGGATGCTGCACGGCGAATTCATCGATCGCTGGCGGCTGCGCCGTGGTGGCCGGCTGGTGTTTGCCGAAACCATCCGGCTCGACGGCGATATCGGCGCAAAGCTCGCGCAACCTGCCATCGCCAAAGGCGGCGTCGCGATCGGCACCGCGCTGATCGTGCCCGGCGACGAAGCCGTGGTGGAGCGGATCCGCGAAGCATCAGACGCGTTCGGCGGCGAGGTCGGAATCTCCGCATGGAATGGATTTGCAATGGCGCGCTTCTGTGCCCAAGATGCAGCGCGGCTGCGCGCCGACATGATGACCGTGCTCGGCCGCGCCTCCGGCGTGCCGCTGCCAAGACTCTGGCTCAACTAACGTCTCTGGCTCAACTAAGATCGATCCAATTACTCGAGTGCCCGCATGAATCTCTCCCCCCGCGAAAAAGACAAGCTCCTGATCTCGATGGCCGCGATGGTTGCGCGCCGCAGGCTGGAGCGCGGCGTCAAGCTCAACCACCCCGAAGCGATCGCGATCATTTCCGATTTCATCGTCGAGGGCGCGCGTGACGGCCGCACGGTGGCCGACCTGATGCAGGCCGGGGCGCAGGTGATTACGCGGGCGCAGTGCATGGACGGGATTCCCGAGATGATCCACGACATCCAGGTCGAGGCGACGTTTCCGGACGGCACCAAACTCGTCACCGTGCATGAGCCGATCCGATGACAAGCGTTCTCCATATCCGTCATGCCCGGCCTTGTGCCGGGCATCCACGTCTTTCTTGAAGCAAAAGTAAGACGTGGATGGCCGGGTCAAGCCCGGCCATGACGCAGCAAAATGTTACGAGGTGCCAAAGATGATCCCCGGTGAACGCTTCATCCAGGACGGCGAAATCGAACTCAATGCCGGCCGCAAGACCGTGACGCTGACGGTCGCCAATACCGGTGACCGTCCGATCCAGGTCGGCTCGCACTACCATTTCTTAGAGACCAACCCGGCGCTGAAATTCGACCGCAAGAAAGCCCGTGGCATGCGCCTCGACATCGCAGCCGGTACCGCGGTCCGTTTCGAGCCCGGCCAGACCCGCGACGTGCAACTCGTCGCGCTCGCCGGCAAGCGTGTTGTTTATGGCTTTCGTGGCGAAGTGCAGGGGAAGCTCTAAGCAAGGCTGCCATGGGACAGGTTGCAAAGGACACGGTCGAAATTGGAGTCGTACTCCAGGGCGGCGGCGCGCTCGGAGCTTACGAGTTCGGCGCGATGATAGCGCTACTCGAATTGATGGATGCCATCGAAGTTCGAGGCAGGACCTTGCGGTTGGTAGCGGTAACCGGAGTATCGATTGGTGCGATCAATGCGGCTTGCGTGGTCGGCGCCAAAGACCGGGCCGACGCGCGCAAGCGCCTGCGTTCGCTGTGGTCGGAGCTGGCGCTGGAGACACCAAAACATTGGTGGGCTGCCGCAGGCCGCAATCTGGCATTGTTCGGTGTACCCGGCTTTTATTCACCTCGCCGGGATATCTGGAATTTCTTCAACTGGACCAACTTCTACGACACCAATCCGATGCTCGGAACGCTGAAGAAGCACGTGGATTTCGATTCGCTGAACAGCAGTCCGACCGCCTTTGTAGTCACCGCGGTCAATTTATCCTCCGGCGAACTGATCCGCTTCCGCAATCATCCACACAAGACGGAAGCAAAGACCGAGATCGGTCCGAGCCATGTACTGGCGAGCGGCAGTCTGCCGCCGGGATTTCCAGCAACCGCGGTCAACGATGCGAGTTTCTGGGACGGCGGTGTTGTCGATAACACGCCGCTCGGCGACGCCATCCATGCGTTTTCCGGATCGGCCGACGTCGATCGTATCCTGATCGTGATGAATCTGTTTCGGAAGAACCGCGCGGCGCCGACAAACATGATCGAGGTCAATGATCGGCTGGCCGAGCTGCGCTACGGCAATCGGCTTCGGCAGGATGGCGTGAACGCGCGCACCATAAACATGCTGCTGCGGATTATCGACGATCTGGCGGCCGCGGTCCCCGAAGGACAGCTCGATCACAAGCTCAAGGACCGGGTTCTTGATGCGGGACGCTTCAAGGTGCTCGACGAGATCACCGACATCGATCTGACGGACCCCGCACTCATGGCGGAAGCCGGCTTGCCGCTTTCGTCCGAAGAGTCCGGATCCTTCCGCGATTTTTCTGCCGCAGGCATCAAGCGCCGTCATGATATCGGATACAAACTTGCCCAACTGAAGCTGCAAAAATTGTTCGAAGCACACGGCTTGCTGCCGGCTTCCCACTGACCAGGAGTTCTTCATGTCGATCAAGATGCGACGTTCCGTCTATGCCGACATGTTCGGGCCCACCACCGGTGACCGGGTGCGGCTGGCCGATACCGATCTCATCATCGAGGTGGAAAAGGATTTCACCGTCTACGGCGAGGAGGTGAAGTTCGGCGGCGGCAAGGTGATCCGTGACGGCATGGGCCAGTCGCAGGTCACCAACCGGCAGGGCGCGGCGGATACCGTGATCACCAACGCGCTGATCGTCGATCACTGGGGCATCGTCAAAGCCGACGTCGCGATCAAGGAGGGCATGATCGCGGCAATCGGCAAGGCCGGCAATCCCGACATCCAACCGGGGGTCACCATCGTGATCGGGCCCGGCACCGACATCATCGCGGGCGAAGGCAAGATCCTCACCGCAGGCGGTTTTGACAGCCACATCCATTTCATCTGCCCGCAGCAGATCGAACATGCGCTGATGAGCGGCGTCACCTCGATGCTGGGCGGCGGCACCGGCCCGTCGCACGGCACCTTTGCCACCACCTGCACGCCCGGCCCGTGGCACATGGGGCGGATGATCCAGTCGTTCGACGCCTTCCCGGTCAATCTCGGCATATCCGGCAAGGGCAACGCGGCGCGCCCGGCGGCGCTGGTGGAGATGATCAAGGGCGGCGCCTGTGCGCTCAAGCTGCACGAGGATTGGGGCACCACGCCTGCCGCGATCGACAACTGCCTGTCGGTGGCCGACGATTACGACGTCCAGGTGATGCTGCATTCCGACACGCTGAACGAGTCCGGCTTTGTCGAAGACACGGTGAAGGCCTTCAAGGGCCGCACCATCCACGCCTTCCACACCGAAGGCGCCGGCGGCGGCCACGCGCCGGACATCATAAAAATTGCCGGCCTGAAGAACGTGCTGCCATCCTCGACCAATCCGACGCGGCCGTTCACGCGCAACACCATCGACGAGCATCTCGACATGCTGATGGTGTGCCACCATCTCGACCCGTCGATCGCGGAAGATCTCGCGTTCGCCGAAAGCCGCATCCGGAAAGAAACCATCGCGGCCGAAGACATTCTGCACGATCTCGGCGCGCTCTCGATGATGTCGTCGGACTCGCAGGCCATGGGCCGGCTCGGTGAAGTCATCATCCGCACCTGGCAGACCGCCGACAAGATGAAGAAGCAGCGCGGCTCGCTGCCCGAGGACAAGGGCAACAACGATAATTTCCGCGTCAAGCGCTACATCGCCAAATACACCATCAATCCCGCGATCGCCCATGGCGTGTCGAAGGTGATCGGCTCGGTGGAGAAGGGCAAGATGGCGGATCTGGTGCTGTGGTCGCCGGCGTTCTTCGGCGTCAAGCCGGATTGCATCATCAAGGGCGGCTCGATCGTGGCAGCTCCGATGGGCGATCCCAATGCGTCGATTCCAACGCCGCAGCCCGTGCATTACCGGCCGATGTTCGCGGCCTACGGCAAGGCGCTGACCGCCTCATCCGTCGTGTTCACGTCCAAGGCAGCAATTACAAGCGGGCTTGCGCGCAAGCTCGGCATCGCCAAAAAACTCTATCCGGTCAAGAATACCCGGGATGGTATCTCCAAGAAGAGCATGATCCACAACGGCGCCACCCCCAAGATCGAGGTCGATTCCGAGACCTATGAGGTACGCGCAGACGGCGAGCTTCTGACCTGCGCGCCGGCCGAGGTACTGCCCATGGCGCAGCGCTATTTCATGTACTAGGCTTTCGCCCGGGCGATCAAAGCCAGAACAAAAAGTCCGGGAGAATTCACGTGATTTACGTCGTTGCCACGCTGACCATCAAGCCTGAAACACGCGCCGATTTCATTGCGGCGGCCACCGCCTGCATCATGGAAACCCGCAAGGAGCCGGGCAACATCGCCTATGATCTGCATGAAAGCGTCACCGACCATTCCAAGATGGTGTTCGTGGAGCAGTGGGAGAACATGGAGGCGCTGGGGCCGCACCGGACCGCCGAGCACATGAAAACCTTCGGCCGCGTCGCGGTCAAATGCATGAGCGCGCCGCCGAAGATCGAGTACATCACCCCCGAAAAAGTCGAAACCCGCTAATCAAGAAAAACGAGGGAGAGAAATCCATGATCTACGTCATCGCCACCACGCCGATGAAGCCGGAAAACAAGGACGACTTCATCAAGGGGCACAAGGCCTGCACCGCCGAGACGCTAAAGGAGAAGGGCTGCATTTCCTATGACGGCAATGTCAGCGTCAACGATCCCAATCTTTATGTGGTGGTGGAGCGCTGGGAGACCCGCGACGACCTCAACGCGCATGGCCGTGCGCCGCATATGAAGGTGTGGCGGGAATATTCGTCGCAGATGAAGACGGCGCCGACGGTGATCGAGATCATCAGCGACGGCAAGGTGGAGAAGTTCTGACTCCAATGATTAGGGCAACACGCGTTCAGGGCCAGCATCGCTGGACGGAAGCCGCCGCCGATACCGTGGTGCTCGATTTCGACGATCGGCACCGGCGGCGGATGGCGATGACGGGCACCCGCGGGCTCGAATTCCTGCTCGACCTGGAACACGCGATCGCGCTTCGCGGCGGTGACGCGCTGGTGCTGGAAGACGGTCGCCTGATCGAGGTGGTCGCCGCCCCCGAGCCGCTGATCGAGATCCGCGGCGCCGATCCGCTGCATCTGGTTCGCGTCGCCTGGCATCTCGGCAACCGCCATCTGCCGACCCAGATCATGCCGAAGGGCCTTCGCATTCGCCGGGATCATGTGATCGAGGCGATGGTGAAGGGCTTGGGCGCGCGCATCATCGAGATCGAGGCGCCGTTCGATCCCGAAGGCGGCGCCTATGCGGGCCACGCGCTTGCGCCGGAAGCCGCGCATGGGCATGCCGGCCACGACCATTCCTCGCACGGTCACTCACACGATCACGACCACCACCATCATCATGATGAGCATTGCGACCACGATCACCACCACCACGATCATTCCCATGCTCATGACCACAAGTGAGCCCGTCCCGGCTGACGGGATGACAGCAGACGAGGGAGCGGCGCTGTACCGGCTGATGACGTGGCTGTCGCCGGCCTTTCCCGTCGGCGCGTTCTCCTATTCCAGCGGCATCGAATGGGCGGTGGAGGCCGGCGACATCACCGATGCCGCCTCGTTGCGCGAGTGGCTGACGGCGATGCTGGCCGACGGCTCGGGCTTTTGCGACGGCGTGTTTCTGGCGCAGGCGCACCGGGCGGCGACTGCAAACGACAAAGCCGCGCTGCGCGAGATCGCGGAGCTTGCCGCGGCCTTCGTGCCATCGCGCGAGCGCCAGCTCGAAACCTCGACCCAGGGCCGCGCCTTCATCGACATCGCGCGCTCGGCCTGGACCTGCGACGGCCTCGACGGGCTGGTTTCAGCCTGCGGCGGCGTCACCATCTATCCCGTCGCGGTCGGTCTCGTCAGCGCCGCGCACAAGATTCCCCTGGCGCCGGCGATGCATGCGTTCCTGCATGCGGTGGTCTCGAACTGGATTTCCGCAGGCGCGCGGCTGGTACCATTGGGGCAGACCGACAGCCAGCGCATCCTGGCCGCGCTGGAGCCGGTGGTGGTCGCGACCGCGTCGCGCGCGCTGCAGGCCTCGCTCGACGATCTCGGCAGCGCGACGTTTCGCGCCGATCTCGCCAGCCTCCGGCATGAGACGCAGTATACGAGGCTGTTCCGGTCATGATGTACGACCGCTCTTCGCATCCGTCGTCCCCGCGACCCGTCTCCGCCAAGGCTTCGCCGGGGTTGTGGTATGAGGCTCGCCGAAGCTTTAGCGAAGGCGGTAGGCGGGGACCCATAACCACAAATGTTCGCGGTTATGCCGGGCTGGAGCTCCAGCTTGATACAACAACTGAATTCGGTGGTTATGGGTCCCGGCTCGCGCTTCGCTTGGCCGGGACGACAATTGAGGGAATTTTTTAAATGTCCAAATCTCACGGCCCGCTGCGTGTCGGCGTCGGCGGTCCCGTCGGCTCCGGCAAGACCGCGCTGATGGACCTGCTCTGCAAATCGATGCGCGAGCGTTACGACATCGCCGCGATCACCAACGACATCTACACCAAATGGGACGCCGAGTTCCTGGTGCGCTCGGGCTCGCTGACGGCGGACCGCATCGCCGGCGTCGAGACCGGCGGCTGCCCGCACACCGCGATCCGCGAGGACGCCTCGATGAATCTCGCGGCCGTGGCCGACATGCGCGCCAAATTCCCCAATCTCGATCTGGTGCTGATCGAGTCGGGCGGCGACAATCTGGCCGCCACGTTCTCGCCCGAGCTCGCCGATCTCACGATTTACGTCATCGACGTCGCCGCCGGCGACAAGATCCCGTCCAAGGGCGGGCCGGGCATCACCCGCTCGGACCTGCTGGTCATCAACAAGATCGACCTCGCGCCGCATGTCGGCGCGTCCCTGGAAAAGATGGATACCGATGCAAAAAGGATGCGGGGTGAGCGCCCCTTCGTGATGACCAATCTGAAGAAGAGCGAGGGGCTCGAGCGCATCATCGGCTTCATCGAGACCAAGGGCGGCCTGCGCCCGGCGCCGAAGGCCAAGGCAGGTTAGAGGCAGGGTAGTGGCAGGTTAGAGGCGGGTTAACGCCGCCGGATTTGGTTAACGGCCGCGGCCCACGGCCCTGCGTCGGCGCGCCTTCTTAAATCCGCCATCACGGGGCGCGACGGTGGCGGGATGTCGCTTCTTGGATATTGCTGGGATGCCTGGAACCAAATTGGTCCGACTTCATTAGCATCTTCTGGCCCCGCGAAATCAGCGTTAACGGCGGCCACGTGTTGCCCGCTGCCAACCAGTTAGTTGCGTGCTGATGATCGCTCATTCATATTCGCCCGCGATCGGCCGTCGTCCGGTTTCTATTTGTTGCCGCCCCGGCAGACCTCGAATGCTTCCTTCACGTTTACGCCAACACTTCATTCCCGAGTAAGCGAGTGGTCCGGCTGGGTTTCATTATCGGCTTCATCGCGCTGATTGGAGGTCTGCTCTCCGGTCTTGCGGCCTATCGCGTCCATGAACAGGAAGTGACCCTTGACGGCATCGCGCTGGCGCGCGCCATCGACGTCCACGCCAGCCTGGTGCAGGACCGGCTGACCGAACGCGAGCTGCTGGCGCGCGTCGCCTCCGGCCTGTTTCGCGCGCCGTCGGTGCTCAAGGCCAACATGCTGCAGCCGCTGCGCGCATCGATCTACGCCTTCAAGACCGATTTCGTGGTCGCCAACTGGATCGCGCGGCTCAAGCCGGACGAGCTGGAAGCGGCACGTGCGGTGCTGAAGAGCTCGGGGTTCACCGATCCGACGATTCGCGATTTCGACGACCGGCCGCTGGATATGAAGGCGATCGACAAGCCGATCAACGTGCTGATGGACCTCGAGCCGCGCAGCGCGGATACGCTGAGCTTTCCGGGCCGCGCTTATGACCGCCACTCGATCATCGGGCCGGTACTGACGCAGGTGATGGAGGGCGGCAAGCCGGTGGCGTCGGACCCGATCCCGCTGTTGCGCAAGGATGGTCCGGTCGGAATCGTGCTCGCCGCGCCGGTCTATCAGGAAGGCTCCAGCGAGGCCGCAGGCTTCGTCACGTTTTCCTACGAACTGGCGACGCTGATGCTGACCAATGACGACCGGTCGCTGTTTGCGGTGGTGCTGAAGGACCCGAGTGACGCCAATGACGAATTCGTCGCCAACGACCAGGGTGCGGTCACATTGCAGCCGGTCAGGCCGGAGGGCCCGGCGCCGTCGATGGTTCGCACCGTGACCTTCGGCGGCCGCGACTGGTCGCTCGGCTATTACGCCAAGACCAACGTGGCCGTGCGGGCGCAGCAGACGGCGGTGATCGTGGCGGCGATCGGGCTGGCGCTGACCGGCATCGTGTGCGGCCTGTTCGGCTATGTCGCCTACAACAATTTGCGGCTCAGCCGCGAGATCCAGGTGCGGATCGGCTTCGAGCGGCGGCTGACGGCCGTGATCGACGAGCTCAACCACCGGGTCAAGAACATCCTCGCGGTGATCCAGTCGATCGTGACGCGAACGCTGCGCCACGGCTCCGACATCGACGTCTCGCGCGAACTTTTGATCGGGCGCATCCATGCGATGTCGAACGTGGTCACGCTGCTGAGCGAGAGCCAGTGGCAGGGCGTCAAGCTGAAGGGGCTGTTCGAGGCGCGCGCGATACCGCATGCCGATCGCATCGCGGTCAACGGCCCGGACATCGCGGTGAGCGCGCGCGCCGCGCAATCGCTGTCGCTGTTGTTCTTCGAACTGGCGTCGCATTCCGACGAGGGCCTGTCGCTGGTCGGCAAGCATCCGCATATCGTCGCGAACTGGGAAATATCGGGCGAGGAGCCGGATACGGTTTTCCATTTCCGCTGGGAGGAGTTCAACACGTCAGCGGCGACCCGGCGCGAGGACAGTGATTTCGGCCTGATCCTGCTCGACCGCGTGGCGCCGGAAGCGCTCGGCGGCACCGCCAAGCGCTTCTTCACCGATGTCAGCTACGTCTATGAGCTGACCGCGCCCATGGTCACTGTCGTCGACATGACCGAACGCGACCGCACCGAACAGCTCTCCGCCCCGGTGCGGCCGGTGAAGTAAGCGCTCCCTTTTGCGTTCGTGTACGCAAGAATTCTCCCCGTCATTGCGAGCGAAGCGAAGCAATCCATCTCGCCGCGGAAAAGCAAGAGTGGATTGCTTCGTCGCTGCGCTCCTCGCAATGACGGTGAATGTTGTCTCGTTCCAACCCGTCATCCGGAACCACTCCCGTCCCCCACGCATTTATCCGTATCAATCAGATGACGGACGGAGACCATCCATGGGACGCTATCTTCTGTTATGGGTGCTCGGCATACCTCTGCCGATTCTCGTGCTGATCTACGCCTTCGGCGGCCTGAATTAGACTGGAAACCCGGAACTTCCCGACAACAAAAAAGGCGGCCCGGTCGGGCCGCCTTTTGCGTCATGCGAACCGATGCATGTCAGCTGTTGCCGCCGATCACCGCGCGCACCGTGTTGTCGGGGCCGAAATCCTCGGCGCCGTCGACATAGAGCAGGGCGGAAAGCTTCGAGCGCGCGCGGTTGACGCGGCTCTTGATGGTGCCGACAGCGCAGCCGCAGATGGCCGCCGCGTCCTCATAGGAGAAGCCGGAGGCGCCGACCAGGATCAACGCTTCGCGCTGGTCTTGCGGCAGTTTGTCGAGCGCGACGCGAAACTCCTCGAACTCCAGATGCGCGTTCTGCGCCGGCTGGGTTTTCAGGGTTTTGGCGTAATTGCCCTCGGCGTCCTCGACCTCGCGCCGCCGCTTGCGATAGTCGGAGCGGAACAGGTTGCGCAGGATCGTGAACAGCCATGCCGGCAGGTTCGATCCGGGCTGGAACGAATCGATGTTGGCGATCGCGCGCAGCAACGTTTCCTGCACCAGATCGTCCGCACGGTCGCCATTACCGCTGAGCGAGATGGCGAACGCGCGCAAGGACGGTACCGACGCCAGGATGTCGTCGCGAAGTGAATCTGTGAGAGGCATTAGCTACCTCCATTGTTTTTGTCAGGTTCGCCGCCGCCCTGAGCGGCGGTCGCCGCCTCGGGCCCGTCGAGCTTCCGGATCAGCTCCGCAAAGCGGTCTGGTACCCCTTGGCGCACCACGTCGTCATACATGGCGCGCAGCTGGTGGCCGATTCTAGACTGGATCTCGGCATTGAGACCGCCCTGCTTCTTTACTTCTTTCATGATGTCATCCACGCTTCCCCGAGTGTTAAGTACCTTGTATTTCAAGACTTTTCCTCGAAATTAGGCCTTGGCCGCCCGCGCTCTTGGTCAAACCTAATGCGATGGGTTCAGAAAAGTTCCGAAATTAGGGAACTGTTTGAAGGAACTTTTTTGCCCCTCAGGCGTATTCGGGGATGACAGGGGAACCGGGTCGCCCCGTTTCAGGATAGGTTACGCCGGACCAGGCGTTCAGGTTCGACCCAGATGTGGCCCGCACAGGGCCTCAGACAAGGATGGAGTGGGGATGTCCCGATCACAGCTCGTTGCTGAACATTTGCCGCTGTTGCGGCGCTACGCCCGCGCGCTGACCGGAAACCAGTCGTCAGGTGACGCTTATGTCGGGGCCATGCTGGAGGCCTTGCTGCAGGATGGCTCGCTGCTCGACGAAAAGCACGGTCCGCGCGCCGGACTGTTCCGGCTGTTCACACAGATCTGGAATTCAGTCTCGGTCAACGAGAACCCTGATGTTGCGACGCTGGCTCTGCCGTCGGAGCGCCGGCTCTCGAACATCACGCCGTTGCCGCGCCAGGCGTTCCTGCTGCTGTCGCTGGAGGGCTTTTCCGAAGAGGAAGTGGGTTACATTCTCGGCACCGACATCGCCGAGACCCGTAAGCTTGCCGACGCCGCCGGCCGCGAGATGGCGGCGGAAATCGCCACCGACGTGCTCATCATCGAGGACGAGACCTTCATCGCGATGGACCTCGAGAGCCTGGTGAAGAATCTCGGCCACAACGTCATCGGCGTCGCGCGCACCCATGCCGATGCGGTCGCGCTGGCCAAGAACAAGAAGCCGGGCCTGATCCTCGCCGACATCCAGCTCGCCGACGGCTCTTCCGGCCTCGATGCGGTCAACGAGCTGTTGAAGGTGTTCGAGGTCCCCGTGGTGTTCATCACCGCCTATCCCGAGCGCTTCCTCACCGGCGAGCGCCCCGAGCCGGCGTTCCTGATCTCAAAACCGTTCCAGCCCGCGATGGTTTCGGCGGTGGCGAGCCAGGCGCTGTTCTTCCAGCGCAACTCCCGCAACCGCGCGCCACGAGCGGCGACGGGTTAGGTAGCAAAGCTATCGCTTGAATCGAAAACGGCGCGCTTCGCGCGCCGTTTTTCTTTGCGTCGTCCCGGCTTTCTTTCGTCGTCCCGGCGAAGGCCGGGACCCATACGCCGCGGCCCGAGAAAGAAAGATAACGACTAGCGCGCGAGACAATTGTCGCCGGTGGTTATGGGTCCCGGCCTTCGCCGGGACGACAATAATTGTGAGCCGCGCGCCTCAACGACGCGCCCCGCTCACCTCCCTGATATCGCGCTCCAGCGCATCGACCCGTGCCGGATCGGCGTCCCAGGCGAACATGAAACGCGCGCCGCCGCCGATGAACGTATAAAACTGCCAGCCGCGCTGGCGCAGCGCTTCCAGCCGGTCGGCGGAGGCGCGCAGGAAGACCGCGTTGGCCTCCACGGGAAACATCAAATTGAAATCCGGCAAGTCGGCCACCGCGGCGGCGAGCCGCGCGGCGCCGGCGTTGGCATGCTGCGCATTGCGCAGCCACGCGCCGTCCTGCAGCAGCCCGACCCAGGGGGCCGCGAGGAAGCGCATCTTAGAGGCAAGCTGCCCCGCCTGCTTGCAGCGATAGTCAAAATCCTCGGCCAGACGCGGATCGAAAAACAGGATCGCTTCGCCGACCGCCATGCCGTTCTTGGTGCCGCCGAAACACAGCAGATCGACGCCGGCCTTCCAGGTCATCTCCGCCGGCGAACAGTTCAGCGACGCGCAGGCATTGGCAAACCGCGCGCCGTCCATATGAAGGCGCAGGCCGATTTCCCGGCAGGTCGCCGCCAGCGCGTGGATTTCACCCAGCGAATACACCTGGCCGGTCTCGGTCGGCTGCGTGATCGTGACCACGCGCGGTTTCGGGAAATGGATGTCGGATCGGCCGGTGGCCAGAGAGCGCACCTGCTCCGGCGTCAGCTTGCCGTCCTCGCTCGCCGCGATCAGAAGTTTTGAGCCGTTGGAAAAGAATTCCGGCGCGCCGCATTCGTCGGTCTCCACATGCGCCGACGAGGAGCAGATCACGCTGTGATAGGACTGGCACAGCGACGCCAGCGCCAGCGAATTGGCGGCGGTGCCGTTGAAGGCAAAAAACACTTCGGCGTCCGGCTTTTCGAACAACTCCCGGAACGCGTCCGACGCGCGCTGGGTCCAGGGATCGTCGCCATAGGCGGTCGCGTGCCCCTGATTGGCCTCCGCCATCGCCGCCCACGCCTCCGGGCAAATGCCGGCATAATTGTCGCTCGCAAACTGCTGGGGATTGGGGGGCATGGCGGGTCGCTTTCCTGATGTCATGGGCGCCATCGCTAGCATGAGGCCGCAACAGGCGCGAGGTTTGCCCTCCGAAAATCGCCAGAGAAAACAACGACTCGCAGGCGATGAACGCTTTGCACGGCTGGCGCCACTAAGCTCAGGACGGGCACTTGGGCCCAGCCCTCTCAACACCGGAAATCCATCCAATGAAGCGTCGAACGAAAGTTTTTTTGCTGGTCAGCGGCCTGCTGGTTGCGGCGGCCGCTTCCACGGTAGGCGTGCTGACGGTGGCGCTCGCGAAAGTGCTGGATCCCTATGATTATTGCGCGACCGGCTATTCACCGCTGGTCGTCCCGTGCGCCCTTCATTGGTCATCGCGGACCACCACTCAGGGGACTCCGGCAATCCCGTCGAACACGCCGCCCAAATTCCAGGGGAGCTATACCGACAAGACGGCATGGGCCATTGCTGACTGTCCGCAGAATGCCATCGGCAGGCGGCTGCTCTGCAGCGTCAGCTCGGACGCCAAGCCCGCAGAGGCCGCGAGCGACGATCTAGTCTCCGGCTTGCCGCGGCCCAAGCCCTGGGTTGTCACGACGGGCAAGAGTTCACGGTTCATTGACGCGGTTCACGTCGAAACGCCGCTCGATCTCGCAGGCACACTCCGCTTCTATCGCGAGGCACTCGCCAAGCGCGGCTGGACGGAAAATGAAGGCGCGATCATCGAGCGAGACAAGGCCACGATCGCATTCGTCACCAAGGATGGACCGGCGCAGCTTCGGCTCACCCGCCAGGGCGACAGGACGATCGCCGATTTGTCGCAGAGCAAGCCTGCGGACGCGGATGGCGACATCCTGCCGATGCCAGGGCAAATGCGGCTGCGGCTTGGCAACGGCGCGAAGGAAGCGGCCGTCATCACCGTCAACCAGCAGACCATCAATTTGGCCGCTGGCGCCGGAGAAAGTTTGACTGACGATGCCCATAGCGGACGCAAATCGCCCAATGGTCAGGAAGTCAATCTGCCGCCCGGCAAATACAAGGTCAGCCTCAAGCTCGCGAGCGGCACGGCGCACAACCGGGAGTTCGAGTTCGCTGCCGGCGAGACCTGGGGCCTCGTGGTCGGCAAGGACGGCACCCCGCTCCCTGTGCAGCTTTATTGACGTGGGTGGCTCGGCTCGCGCCGATGTTCCTGAATTTTCAAAAAAAGCGGGGCGCGACCGGCATCACCGCAGTCACGTAAGACTCCGCCATGCACCGCCAAACTCCGCCAACCGTTGATTTATGCCCAATTTTAGGGGTTAACTCTGATTGAAGCTCCGCCGCGCTCCGCCTTGCTTTCTCACCAACCGGCGCGAAAGTAGGGACGAAAGTAGGGACCAAAGGGCGCGACCGGTACAAACAGGACCGGCAAAATCCCTCCCTATTTCATGGAGGTTGGAATGGCTAAGCGGTTGACCGCGCTCACTGTGAAGAGCGCCAAGCTCAAAGCGGGCCGCTACGGCGACGGTGGCGGGCTCTATCTGGTGGTTCGGGAAAGTGGTTCGCGGTCGTGGGTATTTCGGTGGCGTGAACGCGGTACAGGCAAGCAGCGCGACCTTGGCCTGGGCTCGGCCGGGCTGAATGGGGTAAGCCTGGAAGACGCCCGAGAGCGTGCTGGCGAGCTTCGGGCGGGGCTCCGGAGGGGCGTGGACCCGAAAGAGCAGCGGAAGGAGGCCGACCGGGCGACGGTAGACGACACATTTGGGGGCTTCGGGGACGCGCTCCTAGAGGCTATCAAGCCCGGCTTCAAAGGTCGGAACCAGCATAACGATTGGAAGCGAGACCTAGAAGGGCATTGCGTCCCGATGCGTCGGAAGCGCTGCAAAGACATCGTCACTGACGATGTGTTGGGCGTCTTGAAACCATTGTGGCTCACCAAGGCGCGTACCGCCCGTGAGTTGCGCGGTCGAATTGAGCGGGTGCTGGACGCTGCCAAAGCAAAGGGACTGCGAACCGGTGAAAATCCCGCCCGGTGGCGCGGCCATCTGAAGGAGCTACTCCCCAAGCAACCCAAAACGAAGCGCCACCATGCGGCCGCGCCTTATGAAGAAGTGCCGAGCATCGTCAAAAAGCTCCGTACGAAGCACACCACAGCCGACACGGACGTGAACCTTGCTGGGGAGTTCGTGATTCTCACCGCCGTCCGCACTGGCGAAGCCCGCTTCATGACCATCCGCGAAGTCGATCTGAGAGAACGTCTATGGACAATACCCAAGGAGCGCATGAAAGCGGAGCGGGACCACGAAGTGCCACTCTCCGGCCGCGCCGTCGCGATCCTGAGGGCATGTATGCCGAAGGACGCGAAGCCCGGCGCTTACGTGTTCTCCGGGCAATGGCGCAAGGATGGGAGCAAGCCGCTTGGCATGAACGCGATCCTTCACACGCTACAAGACATTTACCCCAATATGACCACACACGGCTGTCGGTCCAGCTTCCGGGATTGGGTTGGTGACGAAACGAGCTTCCCGCGTGAAGTCGCGGAGGCTGCATTGGCGCACAAAGTCGGTGATGAAGTGGAGCAAGCCTATCGCCGGAAGACGGCGTTAGAGAAGCGACGCAAACTAATGGAAGCATGGAGCGCGTATGTCGGAGGAGGAATGTCCAGCATCGTGTCGCTCCCTGCTGGCGAACAAAGGGTCCAAGCGGGCTAACTTCCAGACTACGAAGCTGGGGTCAGGAGTTCGAATCTCTTCGGGCGCGCCATAATTTTCAATAGCTGGTCTCCACGCGGGCTCTGCTTACTTTCTTTTGACGAAAGTAAGCGAATGGTAAGCAGAAAGCTCGCGATTTACCCAGCCACAAGTTGTCATTTTACCTGCTGAAACCACACGATCAAAGCGACGAGATACTGAGCGTTCGGCTGTAACGGGGGTGCGAATCCCTCCCTCTCCGCCACCGATTTGCGATAGCGGAAAAGTCCTTCTAAATCAGGCGTTTCTTGAACCACCGGAAAATGACGGTGGAGCACCATGGTGACCCAAATTGCCATCATTGAGACGCCGGTCAAAGGGGAATCGGCGTCGAATCGTCTCCCGATCGAACGGCATGTTCATCTGGGTGCCTCGAGCCGGCGCGGCTGCTGGAGGCCGCCGTGACGGGACAGGAAGTTGCGCGAGGCGCCTGGCGACCAGGTTCGGGTATTCGACGGAGCGCGTTCAGATAAGGCCACGGCGTCAACGACGCTATTCCGATATCGAGTGACGGCGTCTGGGGCGTAAAACAGTCATTGACCGATCGAGCACTGCAGCGGTGCACGGCAGCCCGCTAAGCCTTGAATAGTCCGACGCTTCACGATTGGCTCAACGGTTGTCGCGACAAGCCTTCTGCGAAACGAGATGCTTTCCTCATTAGCAAGTATGATTCGCAGGGCCTCACGGAAGTGTTGAGAACACTTGACGTGCTGCTCGAACCTCGGAAGTCTCGTTGCTCTCCCTCAACTTGGCACAGATTGGGCCGCCAAGCTTGTTGCTGATCTTAGCTCCCAGATCGCTGCCCCTTGACGGAGGGCCACCCGCAAAGCCTGCTTGAGGAGGGCCTTGGCTTGCG
Source organism: Bradyrhizobium sp. AUGA SZCCT0182 (assembly GCF_018130185.1). NCBI lineage: Bacteria > Pseudomonadati > Pseudomonadota > Alphaproteobacteria > Hyphomicrobiales > Nitrobacteraceae > Bradyrhizobium > Bradyrhizobium sp. AUGA SZCCT0182. Next base: position 114,763 of record NZ_JAFCLY010000017.1, read on the forward strand.
CCTGATTTCCGCCGGGGAGGCGCACGATTTCTGCTCGCAAGCGCAGGATCTCAGGATCGCAAAGCGCTTCGCCGTTGGCTTCGGACTGTCGTTCGAGTTCCTCGAGTAGGCAGATCGCCGGCTCGAGTCTCCCCAGTCGCGCTGGAATCGACGACCATCGAGATCGACGAGTTCGTCGACCGCAACGAGATCGATCCCCGCTACCTAATCCGCCCCTATTACCTGCGGCCCGACGGCAAGGTCGGGCACGACGCCTTCGCGGCGATCCGCGAGACCCTTCGCGAGATGGACAAGGTCGCGATCGGGCGGGTCGTCTGACCGACCGCGAGCATATCATCGCGCTTGAGCCGCTGTGCCCCCAAGTGAGGCCTATGGTGCGGCGCACCAATAAAGCGCCTCGCTTCTTTTCCGTATTTGGTGCATTCTATTCCGGAACTCGCGGTTAAGCGGGGTTTTGGGATGGGAAGCATCGGTGAGACCTACGTTCGGGAGGTCGGCGGCGATCTCGTGTCGTCCATTATTACCGATACGCCGAGTATGCGGATCGAAGTTCTTCGCAGGGAGACGGTCGGGCGCATGCATTGGCATTTTCGCCAGCCGGAGTTGTCGTTGTTCTGGTTCGGCAAGGGGGCCGAACGTCTGAGAGCGACGATTGACGGGCGTCCGGTTGAGCGCCGGTTTCCGGGAAAGTCAAAGCTCGCGATCTTTCCCGCTGCAATCGAGATCGAAGGCGAGTGGAACGTAGGACCGACCCTCGACTACACCGTGGTGTTCCTGAATCCAACTTTCGTGGGCGAACGCCTTCAGCATGCGATCACAAACTCGACAATTGCTTTCGAGCACGATGGATTGACCCGTGGCCTCGCCGAACTTTGCCGTGAAGCGGCTTCGCCCGACAATGTTTTCAACCTCATGGCGGAGGGATGGTCGATTCAGGCGCTGGCTCACATTTCTCGCATCAGTGAAAAAAGCCGGCAGCCATCCATCGAATTTCGCGGCGGTTTACCGGGCCGAAGCCTCCGGCGTCTTGAGGAATATATACGCGAGAACCTTACCGCGCCGATCTGTCTCGCAGAACTTTCCGGGATCGCCGGGCTGAGCAAACGGCATTTCCTGCGTGCGTTTCAGGAGAGCGTGGGCGCGACGCCATACAACTATGTGCTTTCGCTTAGGATCGAAGAAGCGAAGCGGCGACTATCCGAAACGGAAGACAGCATCGTCAATGTGGCGCTTACCACCGGGTTCAGTCACGCCCAGCATTTCTCGACGAGTTTCAAGAAAGCTACCGGCGTAACCCCATCCGCGTTCCGTCAGCGTTGCCAGTCATAAGCAAGTTTCCTTTCCTAAAAGGCGGGCTGGCCTGTCCTGGACAAAACGGCGCTTTTCCGGAAAGCTTGGCGCTATCCTGCAAGTCAGGGCCATCATCCCGATCTAGCATCATCCCATAAAAATCCACGCGGGATTGCAGCCGCATGGCTGCGGAGGCGGCACGTGACCGCCCGGCATCTGGGAGAGCGGGATGGCAATTTCTTTCAACGGATCCACGCGCATTGGTTTTGCTGCGGCGATATGTCTCGCGGCAGTGGCCAGTCTGCCGACATACGCGCAGGAGAAGGGACCGATCAAGGTTGGTCTTCTCCTGACATACAAGGGTGTCTACGCGGTGCCGGCTGAGGGTTTCGACCGCGGCCTTCAGGTCGCCGTCGCTGAATACGGCGGCAAGATCGCCGGGCGTCCGATCGAGATCATTCGCGCCGACGATGAACTCACGCCCAGCGTCGGCGTGCAGAAATTCAACAAACTGGTGCAACTCGACAAGGTCGATCTGGTGACCGGCGTAGTGGGCTCGAATGTCGCTATCGCGTTATCCGAAATTGCCGACCGCGGGAAGGTACCCACAGTGTTCGGTTTCACGTTCGCCGACGAAATCACCGGAAAGTTCTGCAGTCCCTATATCGCGCGTACGTCCTTTAGCGCCAACGGGTTCCAGTACAACTCCGGAAAATACTGGGCCAGCAAGGGTATCAAGACTGCCGTCATCATGGGGCCGGACTACTCGGCTGGACATTCATTCCTCGGTGCCTTCAAGCGGGGGTTTGAAGAGAGTGGCGGCAAGGTGGTCCAGGAAATCTGGACGCCGTTTCAGAAGACGAAGGACTGGGGTGCGGCGCTGACGCAGGCGAGCAATTCCGGCGCGCAGATCATTTACTCTTTCTATGCCGGAAGTGAAGCCGTTCAGGTTGTCAAGCAGCATGCCGACTTCGGGCTTAGAGACAAGATACCGCTGATCGGCGATCAATGGGTCTACGATGAAGTCCTTTGGCCGGCTTTGGGTGACCTCGTCATCGGCGCCAAGCACATCACAGTTCACTTCCCGGCCTTGCAGAACGAAACGAACAAGAAGTTCGTCGAAGCCTACAAGAAGATGTTCAAGGATGAACCGGACGTCAATGCTTCGCTTGGCTACGATAACGGCAAGGCGATTATGATGACGCTGGAAAAACTTCGTGGTCAGATGCCAGAAGACCGCGCGAAATTTATCTCGACGTTGCGCGGGCTGACGTTCGATGCTCCGCGGGGAAAGATTCGTTTCAACGCGCAGAACAGCGCTTTGCTAGAAAAGGTCTACCTTGTCGAAATCGTCAGGGGGATCGACGGCAAGCCGCAACGTAAATCCCTGGATGAATTTCCAGGCGCGGGCGATCTGCCGGGTTGCACGAAATCGTTCTGATCCATGGCGGGTCTCGCCGCACGCGGACCCGCATTCTCTTGATCTTGCGTGAAACATGCAGCTTTTCCTGGTTCAGATTCTCAATGGCGTGCAACTGAGCATGCTGGTGTTCCTGCTCGCGGTCGGCCTAACGCTGATCTTCGGGCTGATGAATATTCTCAACCTTGCCCACGGCGCCTTCTTTACGATGGGCGCTTACTTCGGATTGGTAGTAGCCAATAAAACGGGTTCATTCTGGCTCGCATTGCTCATAGGCCCCTTGCTGCCGTTCGTGGCTGGGTTTGCGTTGCAGTTCTTCGTCTTGCAGCCGCTGGCTCAACGCGGCCGTTCCACCCATCTCGATCTTGCCTTGCTGACCTTCGGCCTGTTGTTCGCAACAGCAGGCGCGGTCGAATACATCTACGGATCGGCATTCCACAGCATAGCAACGCCCGATTTTCTTAAAGGTCGCGTTGCCCTGTTAGGAATAGAGTATCCGCTCTATCGCTTGTTCATTATCGCAGTCGGCGTCTCGATCGCTGTCGCGCTTGTGCTGGTGATCGATCGCACACTGGTCGGCGCCACGCTGCGCGCAGGCGTCGATAATCGTGAGATGGTCACGGCGCTCGGTATCAATATCAATGTTCTGTTTGCCCTGGTGTTCGGATTTGGCTCAGCCTTGGCTGGTTTCGCAGGGGTGATCTCCGCGCCGGTCATGAGCATCTACTCCAATATGGGTATCGGAATTGTCGTCACGACCTTTGTCGTCGTGGTGGTCGGCGGCCTCGGAAATCTGAGGGGATCGTTCTACGCGTCGCTCATTGTCGGTATGACGGACACGTTTGCCCAGGCGTTTCTTCCGGAAGCAGAACTCTTTGCGATCTATACGTTACTGATTGTTGTGATGATCTTTCGTCCGCAGGGCCTTTTCGGTGCGGTAGGCAGGGTCGCATGAGCACAGAGGTAACTTGCACAAAGACTAAGGGGCTGGACGTGCCAGGGCTTTTGCCGCTTGTGGTTCCGCGCCGCGCATACGCAGTTTTGTTCGCGCTTCTCGCTATCGGCATATGCGCACTGCCGTCCTTCGCTTCCGGCTACGCCGTCACATTGGCAGTTGAAGTCATGATCGCGGGCGTATTCGCGTCCGGCATCAATCTTTTGACGGGTTATACCGGCCTTGTGTCGCTGGGTCAGGCGATGTTTCTGGGTTTGGGTGGATACGGCATCGCTATATGCACGGCGTTGCTGGGATGGCCGCTTTGGATTTCTGCGCCGGTCACGTTGGTGGTTGTTGCGATGATAGCGGCAGCGATCGGCGCCGTATGCACGCGGACGCGCGGCGTCGAGTTTCTGCTGATCACACTGGCGTTCTCACAGATGTTTTATGGTGCCGCGATCAAGCTGCGCTGGACCAACGGCTCCGACGGCATGTCGGGAATTCCGCGCCCAGATCTGTCCTGGCTTGGCGTGAGCGCGGATAATCCTGTCATCTTTTACTACTACGTCCTCGCCGTTGCGGTTCTCGCATTGCTGGTGCTGTGGCGGATCGTTACTTCGCCGTTCGGCAGCATTCTCGTCGGCATTCGTGAAAACGAGCGCCGCATGATGTCGATGGGCTACGCGGTGGCGAACTACAAGATCGGATCGTTCGCGCTGGCTGCCGTCGTTTGTGCTGTCGCCGGGATACTGCAGTCGCAGTACGCCTACTTCGTCAATCCCGATGCGATGAGTTGGCAGATGAGCGGCGAGGGTGTGCTGATGGTGATCATCGGCGGGGCCAACGTCATCCTTGGGCCGTTCGTCGGCGCGGCCGTATTCGTCGTCGTCAAACAGGCGTTGAGCCTGATCACCGATGAGTACCACCTGTTTTTCGGCATCTTTTTTATGCTGGTGGTTGCCTTCTTCCGCGGCGGTATCCTTGGCGCCGCCAGCGCGGTGATTGGAAAGCGGCGATGAGCGCGCTCGAAATCCGAAATCTCCGCAAAGCCTTCGGCGGACTCCAGGTCATTAGCGATCTTGACCTGAAGGTGCCGTCAGGCCAGCGCCATGCGGTGATCGGACCGAACGGCGCCGGCAAGACAACACTGTTCAACATCATCACGGGATGGCAGCCCCCGACCAGTGGCGAAATCCTTATTCAAGGCGTTCCGGTGCAGCAGGGTCGTCCGGACCTGGTCACCCGGGGCGGCCTCTCGCGATCGTTCCAGAAGAACATGCTGCTCGAAAGCGTCACGGTTCTGGAGAACCTACGCATTGCGTGTCAGGCATTTCATGTGTCGCGGCGTTCCCTGTTCCGGTCGTGCCGGTCGTTTTCCGGTGTCGTTCGCAAAGCGCGCATCGCGGCCGAGCAGATGAACCTCGATACGGTCTTGCATCGGAATGTGAATGAATTGTCCTACGGACAGAAGCGCCAGCTCGAAGTGGCCATCGCTCTATGCGCAGAGCCGAAAATTCTGCTGATGGACGAACCGGCAGCAGGAACGTCGCCGGATGAGCGCGCAAATCTAATCAGGCTGATCAACGGCCTTTCATCCGATCTGACCATCCTTCTCGTCGAACACGACATGGATGTCGTGTTTTCGATCTGCGACATCATAACGGTGCTGAATTACGGCAAGGTGCTGGCGACAGGAACCAAGGACCAGATTCAGTCCAATCCAGAAGTGATCGAAGCGTATCTGGGGCAGCACCATGCTTAAGGTCGAGCACATTCACAGCTATTACGGCGAAAGCCACATCCTGCAGGGCGTCGATCTCTCTGTCGCTCCCGCGCAATGCGTCGCGGTTCTCGGGCGAAACGGAGCAGGCAAAACGACGACACTGCGCTCGATACTGGGACTGACGCCGGCACGGCGCGGCCGCGTCATCTTCAACGGGACCGACATCACGCGGATGCCGACGCACCGGATCGTGAAATCGGGCATTGCCTTCGTGCCAGAGGACCGCGGCATCTTTCCGACCGTGACCGTCGAGGAGCATCTCGCGATTGCCTATGGTGCGTCGAAGCGCCGCCCCCGGCGCAAGCCAATTGAGCATGTGTTCGAGATATTTCCCCGTCTTGCGGAACGGCGTCGAAGTCTCGGCGGGCAACTGTCGGGCGGCGAGCAGCAGATGCTGGCCATCGGGCGGGCGCTGGTTGCCGGGCCGGACCTAATGATTCTCGACGAACCCAGCGAGGGTCTTGCACCGGTGGTCATCGAAAGGCTGGAAGCCGTGCTGAAAGACGTCAAGGCGTCCGGAACTCCCATTCTGGTCGTCGAGCAGAACTACCATCTCGCAACGCAGTTAGCTGACTACGTCTACGTCCTCAGTCAGGGGCGGGTTCAGTTCGCCGGCGACACGCAATCACTGATCGCGAACGACGATATCCGGCGAGCATACTTGAGCGTTTGACGCGCAAGGATGCGGAGACGGAAAATGAAGTGTCAAAAACAGAAGGTGAGAAAAATGCCCGGTCCCCTGAGTGGAGTGCGCGTTCTGGATCTGACCGGTGTTGTGTCGGGCCCGTATGCAACGATGTTTCTGGCTGATCAGGGTGCGGACGTGCTCAAGATCGAACCGATCGGCGGCGACATCACCCGCCGCAGCCGCGCCATCATCGACAAGGCCGGTGAGTTCTCGGCGCTGTTCATCTCGTCGAATCGTGGCAAGCGATCGCTCTCCATCGATGTGAAGAGCGAGGCAGGGCGCGAGGTGATGGCCAAGCTAGTCGCGCAGAGCGACGTGCTCGTGCAGAATTTCCGCCCTGGCACTACAGAGCGGCTTGGGCTCGGGCCTGACGAACTGCGTGTGCGTCATCCGCGCCTGATCTATGTCTCGATCAGTGGCGTCGGCGACAGCGGTCCCTATGTGAGAAAGCGCGTTTACGATCCGATTATTCAGGCTCTTTCGGGATTTGCCGATATCCAGTCGCAGCCGGTAACCAACCGCCCGCAAATGATCCGCACCATCGTGTGCGACAAGACCACGGCGGTGTTCACCGCACAGGCGGTGTCGTCGGCGCTCTATGCCCGCGAGAAGACCGGGCAGGGCGATTACATCCAGGTGGCGATGCTCGACACCATGATCTCGTATCTGTGGCCGGAAGGCATGATGCAATACACGGTGGTCGGCGCCGAAGCCACCACCATGGACCCCAACGATCGGCCGGACCTCGTCTTCAAGACCCGGGATGGCTACATCACCTGCGGCACGATTTCGGATTCCGAATGGCAGGGGTTTTGCAAAGCGTCGGGCGATCCAGAGCTTGCGAGGGACGAACGCTTCGCGACACCGGGCGCACGCTTCGTCAACGCCACTGCACGCATCAACAAGATGCAGGACTATATCTCGCTGCGTACCACCGCAGAATGGTTGGAGCGGCTCGACGCGGCCGATGTGCCGTGTTCGCCCATCCTTCGTCGCGGCGAGATCATCGCCAACGAGCAGGTGGTGGCGCGCGGACTGATCGAGGAGTTCGAGCAGCCGACGGTGGGCCGGGTGCGGCAGCCGAAGCCTGCGGCGATCTTCGAGGTCAACAAGGTCGCGATTGGCGGTCCAGCGCCGCGGGTGGGCGAGCACTCCCGCGCCGTGCTGCGCGACCTCGGCTACAGCGACAGCGCTATTGAAGGGATGATCGCTGATAAGGCCGTGCGCGCAGCGTCGAATTAGATACTAGTCCCGGAGAAGAGAATGTCGAAGTCAAACGGAGTTGCGCTGCTGGTCGGTGCAGGAGATGCCATCGGCGCTGCCGTCGCGCGGCGCTTCGCTGAAGGCGGATACAAGGTCTGCATCGCAAGGCGTGAGGCTACAAAGTCCCAAGCACTGGTGGACGAGCTTAACGCGGCTGGTTGCTATGTGCGGGCCTTCAGTACCGACGCGAGGGATGAAAAAAGCGTTCAGGAACTTTTTGCGCAAGTCGAGAAGGATGTTGGTCCTATCGAGGTTTGCTTGTTCAACGCGGGAGCCAATGTCGGTAAGCCGCTATTGGAGACAACCGAGAAGCTTTTTTTCCGAGCCTGGCAGCTTGCCTGTTATGCCGGGTTTCTTGTTGGCCGCGAAGCAACGCGTTACATGGCCGACCGCGGTCGCGGCACAATTCTGTTCACCGGTGCCACGGCCAGCATGCGCGGGGGCAAGAACTTTGCTGCCTTCGCTGCGGCGAAATTCGGCCTGCGGGCCGTCGCGCAGGCGATGGCGAGAGAACTTGGCCCGAAGAACATTCACGTCGCTCATCTGATCATGGATGGGCCGATCGACAGCCCCGAGATTCATCGCCGCTTCATGGTGGACAAGGGCATCGACGCATCGACGTTGCCGCCGGACAGCATGACGAAGACCTCGTCGATTGCAGAAATCTATTGGTTCATTCACGGGCAGCCTCGAGATGGCTGGACTCATGAACTAGATCTGCGCCCATCATCGGAGACATGGTAATGACAGATAACCTTATCCTTTGGGGGGTTGGAACCACACGGACCATCCGCGCGCATTGGGCGCTTCATGAACTCGGTCTTCCGTACACGTCGCGGCCCATTCTTCCGCGATCAGGCGAGACCAAGACGGTAGAATATACAGCACTGAATCCACGCCAGAAGATTCCACTTTTGCAGGACGGCGACCTGACCATCGGGGAAAGTGCAGCCATTGTCGCATATCTCGCCAACAAGCACCGGAGAGCCGATGGCGGTCTCGTTCCAGATTGCCCGAAGCTTTATGCGAAGTGGTTGGAATGGTGCTTCTTCATTGTGACCGAACTGGATTCAACCAGTCTCTATGTCATGAGGCGGCATGGCACCAACAAAGGGCTGGCGCATATCTATGGCGAAGCTCCGCAGGTGGTGACGAAGGCGGGAGAGTATTTTCGCGAGCAACTCCGTCATGTCGATGTTGCCCTATCCGACGGCCGCGAATATCTCATGGGAAGTCAATTCACCACGGCCGACATATTGCTAGCGACCTGCCTAACATGGGCGATCGACTACGGCGTTGGCATCTGCGACAGCGCCGCTCCGTATCTTGAGCGTGTCACATCGCGTGCGGGATATCGGGCCGGGGAAACCGCAAATTTCGCACAGATTTAGGGAAGGGCCGATATTCGATTGATAGAGAACGATTTGCCAACTGATAAGGAAAGGCAGGAAATGGAGTCCGCGGGCTACTGATAAGGAAAAAATGCGAAGCTTTGTTAGCCCCAGTCGGATGTCCGCTTTTGGCAAAGCGGACATTCGGGAAATTATCGAGGTCAACTAAGTGCCCCAGGGCTGAACTCGCGGCCGGGCCGCCTGTTTCTTGGACGGCTTACGGGCGCAACCTCACGACGCAGTGTCGATGTTCGCCGGCAGGCGTCCCAGCCAACTGATATTCCTCGTCCAATTGTCTTCTTGGTTGCTTCATTTGGAATGGCGCGAGTCCGCTGCCCGTTGAAGAGAGATGTCGCTATTTCGTTCGCCACCTACTCGTTGCCAGTGCAAGTGACACAGTCATCGGTTGATCGATGGGAGAAGGCGGGTCTTCAATCTCTCATGCCAAAGACTGGTTGAGACGTCGTAGGTTCGGTGTGAGGACCGGGACATCCTCGCGTGGCGGTCACGCGAGGCTCGAGCCGGTGCCGCCGCCAAATTGGTGACGGCGCACGACGTATTGCCTCTCTCACCCGAAAAGCTTGTTCGCCGTCTTGGCGACCAGTTCCCCCTGGTGACGCGCGCCGGCCAATTCGATCTCGGTGGGTTGGCGCGATCCATCGCCGCCAGCGATGGTTGTCGCTCCATACGGGGCACCGCCGACGATTTCGCTCAAGGTCATCTGGCCCTGGTGGCTGTATGGAAGCCCGACGATGGTCATGCCGAAGTGCAGCAAGTTAGTGATGACCGAGAACAGAGTCGTTTCCTGGCCGCCGTGTTGAGTCCCGGTTGACGCAAAAGCCGCACCGACCTTACCATTGAGAGCGCCGCGCGCCCACAGTCCACCTGCCTGATCGAGGAAGGCAGCCATTTGCGATGAAATGCGTCCGAATCGCGTGCCGGTCCCGACGATGATTGCGTCGTAGTTGACGAGTTCCGCCACCGCTGCGACGGGCGCTTTCTGGTCCAGTTTGAAGTGAGCGCTCTTGGTGATTGCTTCAGGGACTGTTTCGGGAACGCGCTTGATGTCGACCTGCGCGCCTGCGCTGCGCGCGCCTTCGGCGATTGCCTGGGCCATCTGCTCGATATGGCCATACGAGGAGTAGTAGAGAACGAGAACTTTGCTCACCGTGAAGCTCCGATTGAGTTGTTTGACGCTATGTCGACGTGAGTTGAGCGATCAGCCGGGGCTGGTCAGGTCGTGGACCATCCAAGGGAAGGCTAGTTCCGCTGAGCGGTCCAGTACCCTGAACAACGCGAACTTCCCGAATAGCCGCTCCATTTGCCGCCGCCGGTATTGCTCGAGAGCCGGCCTGAGCCGGACGCGTACTTGTCATGAACGGTCACTGAAGCCCGAACGGCGCCCGTGCGTGCCACATAGCCTTTGAACCTCACCAGATTTGGATGGGTGACAATTCCGTCGGTTATATTGACGGAGAAGTTATAGATTGGATCGCAGGCGCCTCTCTGCGTCACGAATTGAAGGTCCCAGGAACCATCGTAGTTCGAGCGAGCTTGGGCGACGGAGGTCACGGCAACAAGCGAGACCACGGCGATCATACAGAGTAAGAAATTCTTCATCATCATATCTCCGAAGCGTTGTCAGCATTGCCACGGATATATGGTGAAGGATGACGTCAGGGCTTGTTCAAAACTGCTTCAATCGTTCGCGATTTGCCTGACCTTCAACCACACTCCAAAACGGTCTAGTTGCTGAGGGCTCGATGCAGGCAGTTCACCAACGCTTCCGCTTCAAATGGCTTGCGGAGAAAGCAGGTTGCCCCGCTGGACATTGCTTTCTCCTCGGTGCCGGGGTCGGCGCGGGCGGTGATCATGATCACCGGCAGTGAGCCATGGCCAGTGCTGAGCGCACGTTTCAGCTCGAAGCCGTTCATCCCGGGCATCTGGATGTCGGTGATGGCGCAGGAAAAATCTCCAAGGTCGCTTGATGCGAGAAAATCCTCGGCCGATGCAAAGTCGCGCACGTCGTAGCCCAGCGAGCGAACAAGTCCGACCAGAGCCTCGCGCATGGCAGCGTCGTCATCGACGATCGAAATCAGGTGCCTGACAGCCATCCGCAGATCTCCTTGCGGGCCGGCCGCCGAAATTTTCCATTGGGGTGACGAATCCACATGGATGATAGCTTTCAACATGTCCGGTTCTTCAATGTATCCGCCATGCGAACCAGATCGGCCAGCGAACGGGCTCCCATCTTTCGCATCCCAGCGCCGCGATGAATTTTGACCGTTACCTCACTCAAGCCAAGCTCACCCGCGATCTGCTTGTTCATCTTGCCCGCGGTCACCAGCGCCATCACCTCGCGCTCGCGTGGGGACAGCGTAGCGTAACGGTCGACGATGGCGACCGCTTGCTGCTCACTGGCGCGTTGCAGTCGGTCGCGGTTGATCGCGGCGGTCACCGCGTCGATCATGTCCTGGTCGCGGAACGGCTTTGGCAGAAAGTCGACCGCACCGGCCTTCATGGCGCGCACGGACATCGGAATGTCGCCGTGTCCCGTCATCAAGATCACCGGCAAGGGTACTCCGAGCCTGACCAGTTCCTCCTGAAAGTCCAGGCCGTTGGTCCCAGGCAGTCGGATGTCGAGAACGATGCATCCCGGAGCATCCAGATCGTCAGCCCTGAGAAAATCCTGGGTTGAACGGTAGACTTTCGCGTTCAACCCCACCGAGCGGAGCACGCTACTGAGCCCATCACCCAGATCCGCATCGTCATCGACGATGTGCACAACGGGAGATTCGTCTGGCGTGTTGGGCATGCAGCATTCCACCGGTGGTGAGCGTGCTCCTCCCTAACATGACAAAAGCCGCCAATGTCATCACACGAAGGTATGATCGGTGATGGCATCTCATTTTCCCACAGCAGTCAGCCGCTGGCGAGGAGGCCTGACCGCCGCTCACACCAAGGTGTGAGGGTGATGAGACACATCGACGATTGGCGTAACGAGAGGTGGCGGCCATCCTTGGTCCCACAATGAGGCATGTGACCTAGCGTTGCGTGGTCACCGCCGGGTAAGTGCGGCATAGCGAACCAGGAGCTGCTGATGTTGAGGATCATGAACGAGCTGGAAAGCGAAGGTACCGAAGAGGCTTTTCGGCCGGTCAGTCTCCAACCGGAGGCGGATTTACCGGTACCGCACCTGCTTCCGTCCGGCGCGATGGTGACGGCGGGCTTTGCCCGAGGCGGACTGCCTCCAAGGGTGCTGCGGCGGATTCGCGAATACATCGAGGACAATATCGACCAGCGGATCAGCGTAGAGCTGCTGGCAGGACTGGCAAAACTGTCGGTCTGCTACTTCGTGCGGTCCTTCAAGCAGTCCACGGGTATCACGCCTCACGACTACCTGATACGGCAGCGCGTGGAGAGGACCAAGCAGTTGCTTTCGGGCACCGACATGCCTCTGTCGGAAATTGCGCTCACCGCGGGCTTTGCAGATCAAAGCCATTTTGCCCGACGCTTTCGTCAGCATGTCGGAATGTCGCCGCGGGACTACCGCTGGTCGAGCCCCTAGCATGAGAGTTCGGCACCGTCGCGTCAACTTGCTGCTGGACAGGAAGACGGATTGTGAACAAGGCTCCCCAACGGTCGCCGGGCGTTGCAGAGATCGATCCGCCGTGGCTCTCCACGATGGTGCGGCTGATCGATAGTCCCATGCCCATTCCGTCAGCCTTTGTCGTATGGAAGGCGGTAAAGATATCGCTGGCTATCTTCGGATCAATTCCGGTCCCCGTGTCCTCGATCTCCAGGACGGCCATTTGGGAGTTTGAATCCTCCAATGACGCTTTGGAACTGATCGACAACAGTCGTCTCCGACCGCCGATCTGCGACATCGCGTGTATAGCATTGACGACGAGATTGATGACGACCTGCGCAAGCTGCACGCGGTCGCCGAGGACGAGCGGCGCGGGCGCCTGAAGATCAAGCCTGAGTGCTACATCATTGTTAAGCATCTCGCGCTCGACGAGCGGAATGACGTCAGCAACGATATCGTTCAAGGTGAGCACCGTGTGGGATGGATTGCCCTTCCGCGCCAGGGCACGAAGACGGGTGATGACGTCGCTCGCGCGCCGACCGTTGGCGATCATCCGCTCGACCGCCCGACGAACTTCTTCGATGTTGGGTTCGTCTCGTAGCAGCCATCGCAAACTAGCTTCGCCATTTGTCACAATCGCCGCGAGCGGCTGGTTGACCTCGTGAGCAATCGACGCGGTCAGCTCGCCCAGCGTACTGATGCGCGTGACGTGCTCGAGCTGGCTACGCGCGTGATGCAGTGCGTCCTCCGCTTGCTTCTGCTCTGTGATGCCGCTGTTAATCTCCATCGTGGCGATTGGACGCCCGCGCTCGCCGCGTTGCACTGCCCAACGGCTTACGACCCATACTTCAAGGCCATCGCGTCGCGTGTGAATGAGTTCTCCTTGCCAACGGCTGGAGTCGTCGAGCTGCTTCATGGGGCCGGCCGACGGCGGATACTTTGTCTTCAGTAGATCGCTGGCTTTCTGCCCCAGCGCCTCCTTTCGTGGCCAGCCGTAGAGTTCCTCAGCCCCGGCATTCCAATAGGTGATGACATCGTTTCTATCGCGCACGAAGATCGCATCGTGGGTCAGATCGAGAAGCGCCGCCTGATCGCTCAGGCTTTCCGCCGCCGCCCGGTTCCTGAGCGCGGCGAGGGTCGCAATGCCAATCGCGCAGAGGCCGATCAAGGCGCGGAGCACCGGCCCGCTTTCAAACGATTCGCTGTGAACGATTCCGTAGCTCAGAAGGGTCTGCAGGACGCAAACGGCGCAGACAAGCAGGATGCCGCGCCGGCCCAGGAAATCTGCCGATGCAATCACCACGACGGCGTACAGCACCGCGATTTCGATATCGAGCGGAGCGAACGTATCGATCGCAAAAATGACCGCCACCCCAGCGAGCATCAGGGCGACCTGGAGACCGGTTGGCCGGCCCATCATTCGAGATTGTCGCGCTGACATCGGCCTCCGTCGAGCGGTGCTGTCTTCGAAGTCCGCCTCCGCTGTGCATCCAACCTAGCGGGCGCGCGGGGGGACCGCTTGTACTTGCACGCTCCGACTTGCACGTTCGTGCGGCAATTGAGTTACTTCCCACGAGCAACGACATCGTGTGGGCAGGAATCTTCAAATTAACGCATGGTTTCACAAGCGACGGGGACTCTGCTGCGCCTAAGCTCTTCCGGGGCAGGGCGCACGGCGTTTCGACCACGCTGTCGGGGGAGGATCTTCAAATGCTCAAGGGCTTTGCGGTGCCGCGGTCACCTCTGGGGACAGCGGCGCTAACACCGCCGCCGCCATGGCATTACGCAGGTGACGTTCTGGCCGTAGAGTTCTGGAACGACCCGGATGTGTCCGCTGACATACTTCCCCGAGGCGTTAAGCTTGATGCGCTGTGCTGGGGGCGCTCTGTCGCGCTCTTCGCCGATTGCCAGTTCACTGCGAACTGCGATGAGTATCTGGATCCAGCACGATTTCAGTCCCGCGAGTTCTTCGTTCTGCTCGATGCAACGTGGCAGGGGTCTCGAATAGCCTGGTGCCCGTACGCCTACGCCGACAACGATGCGGCGATCATGAGAGGCTGGATCGCGGGTTACCCGAAGAAGTGCGGCGTCGTGCACCAGACCCGCACCTTTGCCGCCGCCAGCGCGGCTTCGGCACCGCTCGCGACCAAGAGCAGATTTGCCGGTTGTGTATCTGCCCGTGGACAGCGGCTGGCAGAAGCTCGCCTGATATTGCGCGAGCGGGCCGATCATCTCGTTGGCCTGCTTGATCGTCCGATTGTCTCGCGTCGATATTTTCCGCGGCTTTGCGCGGGCATGCAGGACAAACCGGCCGTAGATGAACTCGTCCGGTGCATCATGGACAATTTCCTGATCTCGAACCTGTGGGTCGGTGAAGCCGAGCTGAGCTTCCCCGAGGCTCACGGCGAAGAACTCGACATGCTTGGGCCGATCAAGGTCGGTCGCGGCTTCCGGTTCTCATTTTCCTGTTCGATCTCCGATTGCGAGATGTTGGCCGATCTGACCGTCTAGCGATCGTTTTGCCGGCCAAAAACAGAGAATGCACGGAAAGTAGTTTTTCTGACCGCAAGAATAGACAAGCCGACGCAAGCCGATGAAATCAATTGCGGCTGGCTTCGATAGAGTTGCTGACGAAACGAGGGAAGTACGCTGGAGTTGAAATGCTGAAGGGCTTTACCGTTCCGAAGTCGCCATTCGGTCAGGCGGCACTAACCCCACCGCCGCCCTGGCACTACTCCAGTGACGTTGTCGGAGTTGAGTTCTGGACCGATCCCGAGGCAACGGCCGCGACGTTGCCGAGCGGTCTCTCTCCCGATCCGAAGTCGAACGGCCATGCCGTGATGATGTTCCTGGATTGGCAGTTCACCGCGCAGGACGACGAATTTCTCGATCCGGCCCGTTATCAATATCGCGAGGCGCTTGTGCTGCTCGACGCGATGTATCGCGACACAGCCGTGATGTGGTGTCCTTACATCTATGTCGACAACGATGCCGCACTGGCGCGAGGGTGGACCCAAGGCTTTCCCAAGAAAATGGGTAGCATTTTTCAAACGCGCACATTTGCCGCGGCAAGCCCTGCCGCTGCACCGATTGTGCCCGGTGGGCGATTCGGCGCGAGCCTTTCCGCGCACGGCCAGCGTCTGGCGGAAGCCTGTATCACCCTGCGGAAGCCTGTCGGAAACGGCTTGTCCCTTCTCAGCCGCCCGACGGTCCTGTTGCGATACTTCCCGAGGCTTGCCGCCGGATATCAGGACAAGCCGGCGGTCAACGAACTGGCGATGTCGATCACCGACAACCTCACTGTCGCCGACGCATGGGTCGGGGAAGCCGAATTGAATATTCCGGACGGGCAAGGCGAAGAGCTTCACGCGCTCGCGCCAAGCCGCATCGTATCCGGTTTCCGCTATTCGCTCGCCTACTCGGTCACGGATCTGAGGATCCTGGAGGACCACACGCGTAAATAGTCCGAACAACACTCCCGCCGTTACGGCGAAGCGTGCAGTCCCGCGCTACGCCGGGAGGGCCTCCAAGGATCCCCCGTCCCAAGGAGGCCCTCCGCGAGGGGGGAGGAAGGAGAACGTTAGTGCGAATTGCGTCCGAATATTTGGTCGAACCTCACGAGAAGACGGGCGTCAAGCCTTCTTGGCGAAAGCCGGCTCCCGTGCAAGCGCGAGGGCCCGGGAAGCGCGCGTATCGTTTGCTGCCTGAGCTGACTGTTGGAGTGCTCGCCTTTCTCGGATGCGCAATCGTGGCCGCTCTCGCCATGCCTCTCGATCTGATGAACCGTTCATATCTACTGATCGTCCCGCTGATCGGAGCCATCTCCGCGTATGGCTTGCTGAAAGACGCCAAGCACCAGAACGACTTGGCTCCCTTTCGTTCTTCGGTTCTCATCGTCATGGCTGCGTTTGCCACACTGGCCTGTTTGTTTTGGCCATTCATGATTCCGTTCGCGCGCGCCGTCGAACAGGCGGCATCGCCACCCGTCAGCCCAGCCTTCATGCTCTGGGGCGTGGGCCTCTTCGTCATCCCGTTTACACTCGTCTACACCACGGCGGTCTATCGACTTTCTCGAGAAAAGGTTGCCGAGGTGCACGACGAATAACCGCGTTGTGCGGCGGTTCGCTCACGAAAGATCGCAGATGGTGATACCGGTTCACATATGGGGACACGCGCTGCGCATATGGCTGGCAGCGGTCACCGCGCTCTACGTGGCGTTCTGGCTGCAGCTTGGAGGAGCATCATCGGCCGCAGTGACCGTCGCTATTCTGGCGCAGCCGACCCGCGGGGCCGCGCTGGCGAAAGCCGCCAACAGGATCGCCGCGACGTTCATCGGCGCCACGATGTCCATCGTGATCGCTGGTCTCTTCCCCGGCGAGCGTGTCGGCCTGCTCGCGGCGTTCATTCTCTGGATGTGCGTTTGTGTATTCATCGCGAGCTATTTCCGCGGCTTTCGGGCTTATGCCGCCGTCTTGTCCGGCTACACCGTCGGAATCATCACGGTCGTCAATATCGACGCGCCGCAAAAGGTGTTCGCAACAATGACCGATCGGGTGGCCGCGATCACGATAGGTATCCTTTGCGTGACACTCATCAACGATCTCTTCGGATCGACGCCGGTTTGGCCTGGGCTGGAGCGTCGGATAACCCAGGTCTGGCATGATGTGCGCGGCTACGCGCGCGACGCGTTGGGCGGAGCCAAGGACGATGTGAAAAGAGCAGGAATGCTCTTCGCACAGATTGCCGCTTTGAGGGATGAGGTGGACATCGTCGCTCACGACATGGCAGATGGCCGGCAGCGGGCCCGTGGCGCGCGCAGCGCGATGCTGGCGCTGGTCGAGATTGTCCAACAGGTTCGATTGGTGCACTTGCTTGACCGTGGCGATCCCTTGGCCGTAACCATCAGACACCAATGTCTTGCTGCGCTCGATGGCAATCGCTCGGAGGCGCTGGCTTTCCTCGCCACGCTGCGCGACGAAGAATTGTCACGTCCTGACGCGACCGTCGCAGCCATAGGGCAAATTCAGCAGGCTCATCGCTGCGTGGAATCCATCACTCAGCTTGAGAACGGACTATTGTCCCTGCGCGAAGGGAGCGAGCCGGCTCGTGATGTGCGGTTGCCACACCGCAAGGAGGTCTTCTTCGCACTGCAAAATGCAATTCGTATCGGGATTGCGCTTTCGGCAGGCACCCTTTTTCTCGTGCTTGCAGGATGGCCAGCGTCCGCATTGGCTTTGACGATTACTGCAATCGTGTGTGCTTTGAGCACTACAATGCTAGATCCCTCGAAAGCCGTGGTGGCCGCCATGGCGAGTTTCGTGCTCGCCGCGGTGAGCGCCGATGTCGTCCACTTCTACCTCCTCACTGATTCACAGGACTTTATCCGGCTCGCGATCGCCATCGCGCCGATGATGTTTTTTGGCTGTCTGCTCAGCGCCAATCCGAAGATCGCCGGCATCGGAGTGATGATGAACGTCATGTTCCTGTTCTTGCTGTCGCCGTCCAACCCTCAATCGTTCAACGCGCTCAGCTTCTTTTCACAATGCGTGTTCGTGGCATTTGCCCTCGGTGTCGTATTTCTGGCGTCCCGACTAGTGTGGCCGGTATCGGATCTCGACAAGCAACGCGCCGTTGTCAGGGCCGCGAAGGAAACGTTGGCGGCGTCGGTGACCGGCCGGAAATACAGCCTGTCGGCGCTGAGCATCGCCCTGGCCTCCAGGATTGCCGACTTTGTTGCCGCGGCCACTGGTAAACATGGGTCGCATCCGGAAGTGCTTAAGGGCCTTCTCGCAACCAACGACCTGTCGCTCACGTCGGCTGCGGCCTACGCTCACCTGGAGCAGAGCTCAGACGATCCGGCCATTTGCTCCATGCTTGGCCCGTTGCAACGGGCTCTTCAGTCCGGGAATAGCCGACGACTTTACGCCGGCGCCAGATCAATTCTTCGACGCATGCAGGAAGGCAAGGGCGGGCCGCAGGAAACGCTGTTGGCCGCGGTAACGGACTTGTGGTCCGCGAGCCTGGTGCTGGAACGCGAGAGGCGCAGGATCCGGCATTTCGCGGGCCGGAGCTTCGTTAGCAGGGGAGAGGGGCGATGGGCGTAGCGCCAGTCACAAGAAAGCGATCAGTGGTCAAGCTGTTACGATACCTTGCGACCGGCGTGCTTGTGGTGGCAGCCCTTGTTGCTGCGCGTTATGGCTGGCTCGTTTATGTGACGTCGCCGTGGACGCGCGACGGTATGGTTCGTGTGCAGGTCGCAAATGTAGCGCCGCAGATTTCCGGCCAGATTGTTGAGGTGCGAACTTACGACAACCAGCATGTTCACAAGGGGGATATACTCTACGTCATCGAAAAAGTTGATTTCGAGGTGGCGCTGGACAACGCGAAAGCGACCATCCTGAGCCGTCAGGCCGACCTCGAAGTCAAGAAGGCGCAGAACGCCCGGCGGGCGGCGCTTACTACGCTGTCTACCTCGATTGAGGAGAAACAGGTATTCGACGGCAACGAGAAGATCGCGGTCGCCGCCCTTGCGAGCGCCAAAGCCTCGCTTGCACAAGCCGAGATCAATCTCAAGAGGACGGAGGTCCGTTCGCCTGTCGACGGCTTTGTCACAAACCTCCTGATGCGGGTCGGCGATTCTGCGCGGGTCGGCACGCCAAACGTCTCGGTGATCGACCAAAATTCCTATTGGATCGACGCGTACTTCGAGGAAACGAAGCTTGCTCACATCCATGTCGGAGACGAAATCGAGGCGACGCTGCTTGGTTATCAAACACCGGTCAAAGGCAGGATCGAAAGCATCACGGGCGGTATCAGTGCCGCGAACGCCGCAAGCAGCACGCAGGGCCTGCCGAATGTCGATCCGGTATTCACTTGGGTTCGTCTCGCGCAGCGCATTCCGGTGCGGATCAGCATCGGCCAAGGCCCGCAAGATGTGCCGCTCATCGCAGGAATGACTTGCAGCGTTTCGGTTGTTGGCGGGAGGCAAGCTCCGGCACCGAAGCCCGATCGGGGAATCCTCGACCGGCTAATAAGTCGACTTGGGTGAAACCGATGCGTGCGCCAAGGGACATTGATCTGGGGGGCGTCCTGGTTGACCCCTTTGTGAGGTACCTGCTCCTCGCCGTGGTCATCCTGATCGCAATCCGGTTTGTTGTTGGCCGCCTCGGATTGAGGTCGATATTCGCCAATCCGCCACTTGCGGAGGCCGCCCTCTACGTCTGCATCCTGGTCGGCCTTATAGCGTTCTGGATCTGAGTGCCAGTCGGCAAGGCGTCCAAAACAGCCCTCGACTAGCGAATACCGTCGCATCTCATTGATATCTCGATGTTATCGCATGCTGCGCTGCAATTAATACTTCAGAACGCTACTTAACAAGCCAACTGGGACCGTTTGCACCATGTTCTCCCGCGCCGGGCTGCTCTTCGAAGGATCGACATGGAAGCGTCTCAAAGCACTGCATCGAATTCTCCGCCAGCCGCGCTTCAGTTCGGCTATCTGGCGGGCAGCCTGGCACAGCTTCTTGAAGTGGTCAGGCGCGAGTTCGAGCACGACCGCGAGGCGGCGAAGGCCTCGTTGGCCACGGCCTCCACTATCTTGCAGTCGGAAATTGAACGCTCTTCTGGCGCGAAGCGATTCAGGACAGGGGGGCTGGCCGGCTGGCAGATCGCGCGGGTGCGGACCTTTATCGACAAAAACTTGCACCGGACCATTCACACTCAGGACCTCAGCGCCGTCGCGCGGCGAACCCCGGCGCACTTCTCGCGGTCGTTCAAGCTAAGCTTCGGAGAACCGCCACACGCTTACGTGGTCAAGAGGCGGTTGGAGAAGGCTTGCCATCTGATGATAACCGGTTCAGCTTCGTTGAGCGAAATCGCGCTGAGCGTTGGATTTTCCGATCAGGCACATCTGTGCAGACTATTCAGGCAAGCCTTTGGGCAAAGTCCAGCCGGTTGGCGACGCGAACACGAGATACAGCAATGAAGTCATAGAGCCAGCGCTCGGCGCAGCAGGACGGGCGTGCAGAAGCGTTGGCACTTATCGATCGGTCAATGGTTGCCCTAGCCGAGGCCAATGAACCTCGTCACTTGCCTGGAATCAACACTGCCTTTTGAATTGTCTGGATTGGAACTCGCGGTATCTGGATCGGGTGCGGGCGAAGTCCAGAAGGCGCGTGGTCTGATTGGCCCATTTTACGGTCAATTCTCTCCGGGGAATTGCGCGCCTGACCTCAAAGAATGCTCGAAATGGTCGGGACTAGATAACAAATAAGTGAAGCGAAGCCGGGAGCCGGGTTGCTACATCAGGGAGCCGGGCCGGCAGCCGGCTTTCGAGGTGGCGCTCTGGCAATGTCGAGTGCTCATTGGTACGTTGAACGATTGATATCGCACGGTAGCACGACGCATTCGTCGTGTTGAGCTTAGACCATGGCTGATACCCTGAGGTTTGGTCCTTTCGAGCTCTCGAGCGATCGGAGGGAGCTGCGACGCGATGATATCGTGCTGCCCCTCGGGAGCCGCGCGCTGGCGGTTCTGATCTATCTTGCCGAGCGCCCCGGTGAGGTCATCACCAAGAAAGAACTCATTGATCATGTCTGGCCCGATGTGACCGTCGAGGAGGGCAGCCTGCGCGTACACGTGGCCGCCATCCGCAAGGCGCTCGGAGACGGCAAATTCGGCAACCGGTATATCACGAACATTCAGGGACGGGGCTACTCGTTCGTCGGGACTGTCACCGGGGTCAGTGACGGTGCGGCCGACGCCGCCCCTCGGCGATACCGGGGTGCGCTTCCCGCGCGGCCGCGCAGGATGGTCGGGCGGGAGCCGGTGCTCAGGGAGGTCATGGACAAACTGCGAGCGGAGCGCTTCGTCACCCTGCTTGGCCCCGGTGGCATTGGCAAGACGACCATCGCTGTCGCGGCAGGTCATGCCCTTGCCGAAGAGCTCGGCGGAGCGGTCTACTTTGTCGACCTCGGAAGCCTCACCGGTCCGGATCATGTCGCGCGCACAATCGGGACATCCTTGGGGCTCGGGTTGAAATCGAAGGAAGCAGGCTTGGAGCTCGTCGATCTCGTTCGGTCGAGAAAGCTGCTCGTGATCCTAGATAATTGCGAGCATGTGATCGAGGCCGTCGCGTCGATCGCCGAGCAGCTCTTTCAGGGGGCCGAACAAGTCCATCTCCTGGCCACGAGTCGTGAATCCTTGAGGGTAGAGGGCGAACATTGCTGCCGCATCTCTCCGCTCGCTTCTCCGCCAGCGGGTTCGGAGCAAACGGCGGCTGCCGTGCTGCGCTATCCCGCTGTTCAGCTCTTTGTTGAGCGCGTGACGGCAAGAGGCGGCAATTTCGTTCTCACCGACGACGAGGCGCCTTTTGTCGCCGATATGTGCCGAAGATTGGATGGCGTGCCGCTCGCAATCGAATTGGCTGCCGGTCCGGTGGCCGCGTTGGGGCTCCGGAGCACGGTCGCTCGGCTCGCATCCCGGCTGGAGTTGCTGAAACTCGGCCATCGAACGGCGGTCCCGAGACATCAGACGCTCAAGGCAACCATGGATTGGAGCTACGATCTGTTGTCGGGCGGGGAGAGGATTGTCTTCAGACGAATTGCCCGGTTTGTCGAACATTTCAGCCTTGAGGGAGCAAGACATGTCGCGAGCGAACAAGGCTCTCACGAGGGGGAGGTTTGTGACGCCATCGCAGGTCTGGTCGAAAAGTCGTTGATATGTACCCAGCTTGACGATGGGCAGCCACAATATCGATTGCTGGACACAACGCGCGCCTATGCGCTCGAAAAGTTGAAGGAGCATGACGAATTCGACGCAATCTCCCTGCGGCACGCGGAATGCGTCGCCCAACAGCTCGAATCGCAAAAAGAGATGCTATCGGCCCTGCCAAGGGTTGAAAGAGTTGCCACCTATTCGCGCCAGCTCAGCAATGTTCGGTCGGCGCTGGAATGGAGTTTTGGACCAAACGGCAACGACGAGATCGCGACCAGACTTGCAGCGGCTTCAATGCAGCTGTTCCTGGAGCTGTCGCTATTGATCGAATGCCAGGCCTGGGCCGAAGAGGGAATGGCCCGACTGGGAGATCAGCATAAAAACTCCCGTCGCGAGTTGGAAATTTGCGCATCGCTGCCCCTTGCCTTGATGCACACTGAAGGCAGCAATCTGAGCGTTCGCTCCGCTTTTTCAAGAGCGCTAGACCTTGCGGTCATGCAGCAGGACCTTTCCTACGAGCTCAGGCTTCTGAGCGGACTCTTCATGTATTCGCGTTGGACAACCGACATTCCCGGTGCGCTCGATATCGCCGCGCGAAGCCAAAAAGTCGCTTTGAAAACGCTGGATCCCGACGACATTGCACTTGCTGAATCGATGCTGGGTGCCGCAAATCATTTGGCGGGAAATCATCTGCTTGCACAGAAGCATTTCGAGGCCGGGCTGCGGCAGTCGACCTCCGGCTCGCGCTTGCGCGCGGGACACCATTTGTTCTATCACACCAGCCTCTTGCTTGCCGGCATGGCGCGTTCCCTGTTGTACAGAGGGCTGCTCGACCAATCATTGGACTACGCAAGGCTTGCGATAGAGGAAGGAGAAAAATCCGGCCATCCAGCGACATTGTGCCAATCCCTGAGCCTGGTTCTCCCTGTCCATCTGGCTCTGGACGATTGGCAGAAGTCAGAGCAGTACATCGCGCAATTGACCGACCTCTCCGCAGCTCACTCCCTGAGGCCATATCGTGCAGTCGCGACTGGGTTGCGAGGCCGGTGGCTTCTCCTTCAAGGTAATATTCGCGATGGCGTCCCGTTGCTGAAGAGGACGCTGGAGGACCTTGAGGCTCAACGTCATGAAATGCTGAACATGGATTTTGTCTGCGATCTCGGCGTGGGCCTTGCCGCCTTGGGCCAGCACGAGGAGGCGCTGACGTTGGTGGCGACTGCCCTTGATGCCCAGAAGCGCGGGGGAAAATTCCTGTACGTGCCCGCCCTGTTCAGGGTGAAAGGTCTTATCCTGGCGTCAAGGTCGGCCGAAGACTATCCAGAAGCAGAAAAGAGTTTTCTGGCGTCGATCGAGTGGGCAGGACGTCAGTCCGCCACCTTGTTTGAATTGAAGTCGGCGGTCGACCTTGCCGAGCTGTTGTTGTCACAGAAGCGAATGCTGGAGGCATACAGACATATCAGTGCGGCTCTTGGCCGGGCGCCAGATGGGATTATCTCACCGGATCAAGATCGCGCGCGACAAATCCTCGGCCGGTTCCAATCCGACGTCAAGGCGGCTGGCTAGGGCGCGTACTCATAAATCGAGCTTGATCGGTGCAGGGCTTGACCAATGTCCGCTATGCCCCGGTAGCGACCAAATTCCGTACCGCAGCGAAATGACGCGATGTAGCAATAGGCGAGATTGATCACGGATAGCGGCTCAGTCAGCTGGGATCGACGCACTAATCCGATGGGAGAGTCGGCCATCTGGTAGAAGGACGACATAAGACGATCGAGGGTCGAGGTGAGCGCAGTTAAGAGATTTCTGCCGGCTAACGACACGCAAAAGCGTTCAAAATCGATCATATCCGTCCAAGAACCGAATGCTGACCAGTGCAACGATGCCTGGAGGCCGCCACGCATTTTGGCCAAAACCACAGAAAACGTGAGAGACGTCGATGACAGACCCAGATCGTCACACTTTCGGTGCGCCGGCAACCAGGAGAATCCTGTTAGTAGGCGCTGCGGCGCTCGGCGGCGGACTTCTTGGTATGATGCCAGCGAACTCGGAGCCGATTACACCAAAGACCAAGCTCCCTCGCACAACCGACGGAGACGGAAACATGAGTTTCATCAAGACCAAGGACGGCACGGAGATTTTCTACAAGGACTGGGGCAAAGGTCAGCCTATCGTGTTCAGCCACGGCTGGCCGCTGTCGGCCGATGACTGGGACACGCAGATGCTGTTCTTCCTCAATAACGGCTATCGAGTGATAGCCCATGACCGCCGCGGCCATGGCCGCTCCAGCCAGGTCGCTGACGGCCACGACATGGATCATTACGCCGACGACCTTGCGGCGCTGACGGCACATCTCGATCTGAATAACGCCATCCACGTCGGTCATTCCACGGGCGGCGGCGAGGTGGTGCACTATCTAGCGCGGCACGGCGAGAGCCGCGTGGCAAAGGCGGTCCTCATCAGCGCGGTGCCACCGCTGATGGTGAAGACACCAGCAAATCCCGGTGGCCTACCCAAGGAAGTCTTTGACGGACTTCAGGCGCAGGTCGCGACCAATCGCACGCAATTCTATCGCGACCTTCCGGCGGGTCCGTTCTATGGCTTTAACCGACCCGGCGCCAAGGTCTCGGAGGCCGTCATCCAGAATTGGTGGCGCCAGGGTATGATGGGCGGCGCCAAGGCGCATTACGATGGCATCGTCGCGTTCTCGCAGACCGACTTTACGGACGACCTCAAGAAGATCGCCGTGCCGGTCCTGGTGATGCATGGCGACGACGACCAGGTCGTTCCCTATGCCGACGCCGGGCCGCTATCGGCAAAGCTGCTGAAGAAAGGGACACTGAAGACCTACAAGGGCTTCCCGCACGGCATGCCCACCACGGAAGCGGCCACAATCAACGCCGATCTCCTGGAGTTTTTCCGCGCCGTGGGTTGATTCTCTTCTCTTTTTCGAGTGCGAGCCGGGAGATTGCGCCCGTAAACCGGCCAAAGAACAGGCGGCTGGGCCGCGAGTTCAGCTCAGGTCATTCGCGACCGAGCCAGCAGTAAGTCCGGCCATGTCCGCTAGCCGCTGAAAGCGGAAGTCAATTCAGAGTATTAGTGGCTCCGCGACGGACGTGATTCAAGCTCCGAAACCGGAGCCTCGAATCATGCGCTACGAACTCAGCGACTTTGAATGGACCGCCATCAAGCCGATGCTGCCGAACAAGACGCGCGGCGTTCGGCGTGTAAATTGCTCAATGGCATCTTTTGGGTGCTGCGGTCAGGTGCACCGTGGCGCGACCTGCCGGAGAACTATGGGCCATACACGACTTGCTACAATCGCTTTGTGCGCTGGCGCCGGGCTGGCATCTGGGACCAGATAATGGAGGCGCTGGCCTCTGGTCATGACGCGGCGGTGCAGATGATCGATACCTCCGTCGTGCGTGTAGACCAGCATGGAGCCTGCATCGCGGACAACAATCACCAAGAGATGGGTCGCTCACGAGGGGGCCTGACCAGCGAGATTCACGCGGTGGTGGATATCAATGGCCTGCCGACCCATCTCGCCCTCACGCCCGGTGAAGCGCACGACAATCGGCTGTGTTCGGTTCTCCTCAGCGCCTTGCTTCCACAAACGATGCTGCTTGCAGATCGGGGATACGATGCGGATTGGATTAGGGAGCTTGCCCGTTCAGCAAGGAGCATGGGCAAACATTCCGCCGAAACGAAACCGTAAAGATCCGATCTGCTTCAGCCCGTATCTGTATCGCGCGCGCAATCTGGTCGAACGGTTCTTCAACAAGATCAAGCAATGTCGGCGTGTCGCGACCCGATACGACAAACTCGCGGCAAACTATCTGGCGTTCATCAAGCTTGCATCAATCCGAATTTGGCTGCGTGCTAATGAGTCCACGCCCTAGAGCGACTCGGGACCGGGGATTCGCCTTCGGCGCAATCACGTACAAATCCTCGCAATCACCCGCTCGCGGCGTGGAACAAAACGAAACCCGGCATCATCGAGACGACCGCAGAGAAACCGAGCGCCGCGAACGGAAGATGCAGACGGTTGGCAACCGGCGTGACGATGACGCTGACGAGGATGCAGGCGACGAAGGCGGCCTGGTCGAGTTGGTTTCGATCGGACCGCACGCGCCGACTGCCCTGCTGACGAGCGTCGTCGTGAACGGGACCACGGCATTCTGGTTATCTTGGCCATGACACTGGGACTGATCCTGCCGCGCCTGCTGTTCGAGCGCTTTCTGCCAGCCCCCGAATGAAACGCGGCAAGGATGTTCTATGGATCGCAACGCCGTTCAATACGCGTCGGTCGCGCCGCGGTACCAAGGATCGGGCAGGGGCTCCGGGCACATCATCAGGTACCCGTTGATGGGTCCGGTTTCGCTTTGGAGGTTTTTCGAATGACGGACGACAAGTCGATGCGACGTCGCTTAAAAGCTCTTGCACGCGTGGCTTTGCTATCATTGTTGGCTTCGCCCGCTTCTGCATTCGCGCAAGGAACTCCGGAGGCACGACGCGCCTGCACACCCGACGCGCTTCGCTTATGTAGTGCGTTCATCCCTGATGCGGACCAGATCACTGCGTGCCTTAGACAGAAGAACGCGGAGCTCAGCGACGTATGCAGGCAGGTCATCTTGGCGGGAACGAATCCGTCCGACAGCAGCGGGAGCGTAGGAGCCCGAGGACGCATCGCAAGATGAAACGGTAGCGCAAACGACCTGAGGACAGCCATGAATTTCGTGTTGGTGAACCACAGGACTCTGCGCATGCCGTCCTGTTGCGCAGCGTGCTCGCAGCCGCTTCAGCGGAGCTACCTGCACGATTTGTCCACGCGTAGCCGGTATTGCGGCGTCGAGTGTTATCCTGCGGCGGGCAGCATGGTACGGTCGCGCGCCAAAGCGGATCCTTTCGATCTGGTTGCTCCATTTATGGTGCTGCCGATGTTCACCATAGAGGTCGTGTCGGCAGTTTTCGACCGCGCATGGCGCGTTTGAACTCGCTCCTGCGAACTTCGCTCTTCATTCCCGGCCTGGCAGCCGGTCAATCGAACCAAATCTCGTGGCAAAGACGTTCTATGCATCGCAACGCAGTTCAAGAGGTGGCTTGGACGTTGCGATAAAAACGAACGACTGGGAGCGCGTACAACAACATTGGGTGCACAATTGAGCACAGTTCTGACCAAATCCTTTCCGCCGGAAAAGCCGCCAGAAGCCAATGCGATTCCCCGCAAGAAACGCGTTATGATCGTTGGCGGCGGATTCGCCGGTATCGCAGCGGCGCGTGCGCTGAAGCGAGCCGATGCCGAAATCACGCTCATCGACCGGCGTAATCACCATATCTTTCAGCCGCTGCTGTACCAGGTCGCCACCGCTGTTTTGGCGCCATCCGAAATAGCGGCGCCGATCCGGCAGCTTGAGGCGAAACAGAAGAACCTCAGCGTATTGCTGGCCGAGGTTAGGGGCATCAACCTTGGAACTCGTACCGTCGAGGTTGTTTGCCCGGGGATTGGCGGTCGAAAACTCGACTACGACTTCCTGGTGATCGCCGCCGGAATGCGTCCGAGCTATTTCGGTCATGACGAGTTCGCGCGCTTTGCGCCAGGCCTCAAGAGCCTCAGCGACGCTGAAACGATCCGAACCAAGATCCTGAGTGCGTTTGAATTGGCTGAATCGACCGATAACCCGAAAGAACGCGCTCGCCAAATGACCTTCGTGTTGGTGGGTGCCGGCCCGACCGGCGTTGAGCTTGCCGCCTCGATCGCTCAACTGGCCTCGGTGACCTTGCGCAATAATTTCCGCAAGATCGACCCAGCCAAGAGCCGAATTGTGTTATTAGACGGCGGCGCTCGTGTTCTTCCAACATTTGCGGAGTCGCTGTCGCGAAAAGCGGCCAAGCGACTAACCAAGCTCGGCGTTGAAGTTTCGACCGGTGTAAAGGTTGAGAAGGTTGACGACCAGGGTGTCATCGCGGCTGGCGTCCGGATTCCCAGCGCCACCGTGCTTTGGACAGCAGGTGTTAGCGCCTCGCCGGTGGTAAAAATGCTCGGAACGAAGACAGACCGTGCCGGGCGCGCGTTCGTTGGCGCTTTCATGGACATTCCCGAGGCGCCCGACGTATTCGTGGCGGGCGACGCAACCACCATGACTCAGGATGGACACCCCGTGCCCGGAGTGGCGCAGGCAGCCATTCAACAGGGCCGATTTGTCGGGCAGGTCATTGCCAACCGTGTCAGAGGACGCAAGGACGGTCGACCGTTTCGATACCGCAACAAAGGTAATATGGCGGTGGTCGGCAAGAATTTTGCCATCCTCGAGGCCGGCCATTTCCGCAGTAGCGGCTTTGTGACTTGGCTGGTATGGGCCGCGCTGCACGTGCTTGCGTTGCCGCAGCTTCAGAACCGGTTCCGCGTCCAGACGCAATGGTTCTGGTCGTATCTGTCGGGGCAACGGAGCTCACGGCTGATTTCCGAAGGGCCGCGACCGCCTGCGTCATAGTAGTAGTTAGGCTCGGCAATTATCACTCGCAGATTTTGCAGAAGATTGGGGACTGCACCCGTGGACGTCTCCATCATCTCCGCACTCGCCGCCCTCACTGGAGCAGCTGTCGGCGGCTTGACCAGCGGAATTGCAACTTGGCTGAACCACCGAAGCCAGGTCCGCACCGAGTGGATTCTTCACGAGAAGAGCCGCCGGCAGATCCTTTACAGGGATTTCATCGAGGAGGCTTCGAAGTGCTACATTGACGCGCTCCAGCACGATAAGGCCGACATTCCCGGCCTCGTCGGTCTTTACGCGAAGCTGAGCGCGATGCGGGCGCTGTCTTCAAAGCCGGTGGTCCATTGCGCCGAAGACGTGGCCCGAAGAATCCTGGACACCTATCTGGAGCCGGACAAGAGCTTCGTCGAATTGCGCGAAATGGCCATCAATGGCTCGATCGATCTGTTGCGAGGCTTCAGCGACGCGTGCCACGACGAATTCGAGCGGATGAGACCGATACAGTTTTGAGCCTCGGATCGCGATTTCAATCTGCGGTCAGGGTGGAGCCGCCGCCAGAGACCCTCGTGAAGCCCATCACGCCGACTTGCTCTGCAATTCAGCGACTCTTTTACCCCTCGCTGGACGCTGCGGTCGTCCCCGCTTGGTGGACGACGTTAGCTGGATACTGCGGCCGCCCGCCTGCGCCGGCCTCAGGATCGAGTTCGCTCGACCCAGTTCGCGAATGCCTGCATGAACGCCTGCAGGAATTTTCGGGTGCCGTCGTTGACGAGCTTGCCATGTTCATCGAAGAGCTTGTCGGCATGGCCGACATAGGCTTCGGGCTGCTGCATGGTCGGCACGTTCAGAAACACGAGCGACTGCCTCAGATGATGGTTGGCGCCGAAAGCCCCGATCGCGCTCGGTGAGCGGCTGACAATCGCACAAGGCTTGCGGTCCCAGACGCTGCCGCCATACGGCCGGGAGCCGACATCCAGCGCATTTTTGAGAGCGGCCGGCACCGAGCGGTTGTATTCGGGCGTGACGAACAGCACCGCGCCAGCTGTCTTGACGCGCTGCCGGAACGCGGTCCATTGCGCGGGCGTGGCTGCGGCCTCCAGATCCTGATTGAAAAAGGGTAGTTGCCCGATCTCAGCGATTTCGAGCTTCATCGAGGGTGGCGCGAACGACATCAGCGCATTCGCCAGCATCCCGTTGAGCGACGCCTTCCGCAGGCTTCCAATCAACACACACACATTCATCGGCTTATCCATGGTCATTTTGCGTTCGCTGGAGATTTGATGTTCCTCGTGAAATTAGGCTTGCGCTTTTCCAGGAAAGCCGAGAACGCCTCCTTTGCGTCTTCAGAGCGGACCTGCGCACTGAACTCTTGGTTCTCGGCCTTCATCGCCGCTTTGATCTGCTCGCGAAATGGTTGCTTCATGAGCCGCTTGCTGGCCTGCAGCGCTGCGGCCGGCTTCGCTGCCAATTTCCGGGCCGTTTCGGTCGCTCTCGCCAGGACATCCTTGTCTGAAACGACTTCAGTGACCAAACCCAACTCAGCTGCGCGCCTTGCATCAATCGGAGTTCCCAACAAGATCAAATCCGCCGCATGGACATGACCGATCCGCGCCGGCACGGAGCAACTCGATCCGAATTCCGGCACGACAGCAAGATTGATGAAGGGCATCTGAAATTTTGTGCTCTCGGCCGCGTAGATGAAGTCGCAGTGCGTCAGCATGGTGGTGCCGCCACCGATCGCGGCGCCGTGGACCGCGACGACGATCGGTTTGTCGAAGTTGACCAGCGCTTCCATCAGTCGGGCTTGCGGAGATTCTCCAGGTCCGGGAGGATTCTTGAGAAAATCCTCGATATCGTTGCCCGCGCAGAACGAATCTCCCGCGCCATGCCAGAGGACGACACGCGTGTTGTCGTTCTTCGCCGCCTCGTTAAATAAACCCGCGAGAGCCACGTACATGGCTGACGTCATCGCATTCCGCTTTGTCGGGCGGTTAAACTTGACTCGCAGGATGCTTCCTGCGTGTTCGGTAACAATATCATCCATGGTCGAACTCCTGATCCCTTAGGTGAATTTCACTGCAAGTCGAGCGTCCGGGGCGGCTGCCGCTGCCTCCGACAGTTCGTCGGCTAGACCGCAGGTTCCTTTGCCTTCGGAACGGTACCGCTCGCACGCAAACCATCGATTTCGGTCGCGCTGAATCCGAGCTGCCGGAGAACTTCCTCATTGTGTTCTCCAATCTTTGGGGCCCGCTTCGCGGACACCTTGGCGACGCCATGCACCTGAAGCGGACTGCTGATCGTCGACGTTAGCTTGCCACCGGCGCCTTCGAGCGGAACGATGATGTCGTTAGCGCGGAGCTGGGGATCGTTGATCACCTCTTGCGGCTCACGCACTGCGCCGAATGTCACGTGAACGCCATTGAAGACCTCGTACCAATGCGCCATCGGCTTCGAGCAGAAGATTTCGTCGAAAATGGCTGTAAGCTCCGTCATGTTCGCCATCAGTTTCGCAGGGTCCGCAAACCGTGGATCCGTCAGGAGATCCGCGCGGTCGAGGGCTTTCGCGACGGCCGCCAGCTTGTCGGGCGTGACGATCAGAACGAACCAGGTGCCATCCTTTGCGCGATACACATTCATTGCCGCATTAGCGGGGTGCATACGATCATGCAGCCCAAAGAACTTCGCCTCGCAAAGTGCGGCCTGGATCGAGACGCTGGCGGACCACACGCCTTCGGCGAGCAGGGAGGTCGTGACATGCGCTCCCTCGCCGGTGCGCTCGCGACGATAGAGCGCGGTGACGATCGCCGAATAGAGCCCGACGGCGGTGGCGTTGTCGCCGCTGCCGGCCACCGGCCAGGTTGGGGAGGCCCCGGCGTCGCGCGTCATCGACAACAAGCCGCTGCGCGCCCAGTACGAAGTGATGTCGAAACCGGGGAGATTCGCATCCGGACCCTTGTCGCCGAAGCCTGAGATATCCGCGTAGATCAGGCGCGGATTCCACCGCACCACGTCCTGATATTCGAGCTTCAACCGTGCGCGCGCGGGATGCGGGGTATTGACGATGAGCACGTCAGCCCATTTGACGAGCTTTTCGAGAACCTGCTGCGCGCTTGGTGATTTCAGATCAAGTGCGATGCCGCGCTTGTTGCGGTTGGCGAGGTGCCAGGGGTAGGCTTCCTCGGCGACCGGCTGCGGGGGCAAGTGGTTTGCAATTCGCCACAGGTCGCCGCTCGGTGGCTCCACTTTGATGACGTCGGCGCCGAAATCGGACAGAATCACGGCAGCGCTCGGGCCCGCGATGAAGCTGGCGAGATCCACCACCTTGAGTCCGGAGAAAATATTGTCGTTCGGCATTGTTGTCTCCTTAGTGTTGAAGTTCGGGTGCAATCGAAACGCTGCGGTCATCGTCGTGCAGAGTTTCCAGCGTTTGGGAGATCCAGCCAAGCAGGCGGGTCTGGACTTCGCGTCGGTTGATCTCGTTCAGCATCTCGTGTCGACCGCCTGGATAAAAATCGAAGGCGATGTCGTGCAGTTCGGCGACGTGGTAGCGGCCAATCAGGGTGCGGAGTCCCCGCAGTTGCTGCCCGACGGGGTCTTCGCTTCCGGAGAACAAATAGATCGGGAGATCGCTCCGGATCTTGCGGAGCGCGACTGGATCGCACAGCCGTTGCGCGGCGCCGAGGAAGGACGCAAGAGATGCGGGGCGAAGGTCGGCAAAGCAGAGAGGATCGGTCATGAAGGCATCGACGATCGCCCGATCGCGGCATAGCCAGTCGAAGGGGGTCCGCGCGGGCTCGAATGCGGCGTTAAGGAGGTTGCTGCCCACAGGTGCCAGAAGTGTGGTGCGCGCCAGTCCGTCGAGCGCCCCCGATCCCGAGAGAATCAAGCCATCAAGCTCGTGGCTGTGGTCGATAACGTATCTCTGCGCGGCAAAGGATCCCATGTTGTGCCCCAACAGTAGCAGCGGCAGGTCGGGATTTTCCTCTCTGGCGATCTCGCCCAGGCGGGCCATGTCCTGTACGAGAAGTTCAAAGCCGCCCCTGCCAAGTTCTCCCAATTGCGTGTGGGCACTGAGGCCGTGCCCGCGATGATCGTTGGCGTAGACAGTGAGACCTGCCGCAACGAGCACATCGATGGTGTCGGCATAGCGCCCGATGTGTTCGCCCATCCCGTGAGCGATCTGAACGACGGCGCGGGCCGGGCCGCGGCTCACCCAGCGGGCGCATGCGATGCACAGCCCGTCGGAACTGGTCAGCCGGAATCGTTCCATCGGAACTGGGGTGGGGGAAGACGTTGCCATGGCCAATGTCCGGTGTTGCTTGCGCTTCAGCGTCCGTGAAACTGCGGCGCGCGTTTCTCGAGGAAGGCGGCGGTGCCTTCCTTCTTGTCCTCGGTCGCCGCGCAGATGCCGAAATAGGACGCTTCGAGCGCAAAGCCCTCGGCCTGGCTGGTGTCCATCCCCCTGTTGGCCGCTTCCAGCGAGAACTTTACGGCGATCGGCGCGTTGGCGGAGATCTGCTTCAGGATCGTCTCGGCGCGAGCGATGAGATTGGCCGCGGGGACGACTTCGTTGACGAGGCCGATGCGATAGGCTTCCTGGGCAGAGATCGTTTCGCCGGTGAGGATCAACTGCAGCGCGCGGCCCTTTCCGACCAGGCGCGGCAGGCGTTGCGTGCCGCCACCGCCCGGCAACAGCCCGAGCTTCACCTCGGGCTGCCCGAACTTGGCATGCTCCACGGCGATCCTGATGCTGCAAGCCATCGCCGTCTCGCAGCCTCCGCCGAGCGCAAAGCCATTGATGGCTGCGATCACCGGCTTGCCCAGATTTTCGATCAGATCGAGAACGCCCTGACCGAACCGGCTGGATTCCTCCGCCTCGTAGGCGTCGACATGCGCGAGTTCGCTGATGTCGGCGCCGGCGATGAAAGCCTTGTCGCCCGCCCCGGTGAGGATGACGCCATGCACGGACGCATCGACCTTTGCATCTTCGAAGGCTGCCTTCAAATCCGTCCAGGTCGGCGTATTGAGCGCATTGAGCACCTTGGGCCGATTGACCGTCACGTAGGCGATCGTACCCTTTTTCTCGTACTGGAGGTTGGCAAGCGCCAACGCCGCTCTGGGCAAGGAGTTGGGTACTGTTGCAGGCGAAGCGGTGAACGGTGCAGCTTGCGAAACCATAGTCATGTCTCCTGGATGAGGGGCGGCCGGCGTCGGAGCGCCGGCCGCTGGGATGTCAGACGAAAGCGCCGTGACCGGTGATGGATTTGCCGACGATCAGATTTTGCATCTGATACGTACCTTCGTAGGAGTAGAGTGCCTCTGCATCGGCGAAGAAGCGCGCGAGATTGTAGTCGGCGACGATGCCGTTGCCGCCCAGGACCTCGCGGCCCCATGAGACCGTCTCCCGCGATTTCGCCGTGCAGAACGCCTTCGCCAGCGCCGCATGATGGTCGCCGAGTTTGCCTTCGTCATCGAGCTGCGCCAGGCGGAGCATCAGGCACTGGCACGCGGTCAGATTGGCAAGCATCTTGGCGAGCAGATCCTGAATCAGCTGGAACGAAGCGATCGGCCTGCCGAATTGCAGTCGTTCCTGGGCGTATTTAACGGTTGCTTCGAATGCACCCATCTGGATGCCGGTCGACGCCCAGCCCACCATGTATCGCGTCATTCGCAGCACGCGCGCGGTATCGCGGAACGAATTGCCGCTCTGCAGGCGGTTCGCTTCGGAAACCCGGACATCCTTCAGCGTGATCTGGCCGTTCTGGACCACCTTGAGCGCAATCTTGTGCTCGATCTTCTCGACGCTGAAACCAGGCGTCGACTTGTTCTCGACGATGAATCCCTTCACCTGATTGTCGGCGAGATCGCGTGCCCAGATGATGGAGAGGTCGCACCATGGCGCGTTACCGATCCACCGCTTCTGGCCATTGAGAATCCAGGTATCGCCTTCACGCTTGGCCGTTGTGGTCAGACCGCCACTCGTTCCCGAACCGACCAGCGGCTCGGTGAGGCCGAAGCAGCCGATCTTTTCGAAACGCGCCATTTGCGGCAGCCATTTCTGCTTCTGCTCCTCGGATCCATCGAGATAGATCGAGCCCATGGCGAGGCCGCTGTGTACGCCCCAGAACGTGCAGAACGACGCGTCGGTGCGCGCGATCTCCATCGCGACGAAACCGAACAGCTTTTGGCTGCCGCCGGCGCAGCCATAGCCCTCAAAGCCGAGCCCGCCGAGGCCGAGCTCCTTGAACGATGGCAGCAGTTCGAACGGAAACGCGTCATCAGACCAGTACTTGTTGATGACCGGCTGGACCTTGCTCTCCATATAGGTCCGCACCTTCTTGACGACCCCTTTCTCCTCGGGTGTGAGATGATCGACAAGCTGATAGAAGTCGCCGTTGGGTACGGGCGCCGGCTTCGGGGCGGCGGTCTTGCTTGCTGTGGTTACGGTGGGCATGTCGAGTCTCCGTGAGTGACGTGGATGGTGATCTCGACGACCAATCTGATGCGGAAGCGACCAGCGTTCTTGAAGCAGCTTGCGGTCTCGGGGACGTTTTTGCCCTCTTGTCTGCTCACGCTTCTGCGAGTCGTCGAACGCAAAAAGGCCCCGAAAGGCGAGTGCCTTTCGGGGCTTTGGTCGGATCAGTCGAGTGGTCCTAGAGGACACGTTCTCTCAATCTCGGAGAGCTTGCCTTTCCGACTTGTTTGCGCAGCTCGATCAGGCCAAGCAGCATCTCGTCGCGCTCCGCTTCCAGTTCGCTGACTGAGCGCGATCCGGCTTCAGCATGGACGCTGTCGATCAGCTTCCTTTGCACTTCCGGTGTCAGCACCGGAGAGCCAAGGGTCTTCCACCAAGCCGTCATCGGGCCGGTGAATTGCTGGAAGAAGTGCTCGATGCCGCCCGGACCGCCGCCGAGATGGTTGAGCATCAGGCCGCCCATAACGCCCCAGCGCAGGCCCGGCCCCCAGGAGAGAGCCGTGTCGACATCCGCGGCGCTCACGACGCCCTCCGCAACGAGGTAATAGATCTCGCGGCTCAGCGCCGCCTGCAGCCGGTTGGCGACATGCCCCGGCATTTCCTTGTTGACCCGCACCGTCCGTTGCCCGATCGAGGTGTAAAATTCATCCGCGCGCCGGATTGTCGCTTCCGAGGTCTTTGCCCCGCCCACGATCTCGACCAGCGGGATCAAGTGGGGCGGATTGAACGGGTGGCCGATCACGCAGCGCTCGGGATGGGACGCGGCGCCCTTCTGGATTTCGCTCATGGTGAGCCCCGACGAGCTCGATGCGATGATCACGTCGGGCGGCAGCAGTTCGTCCAACTGCCCGTAGAGCTTCTGCTTGAAATCGATCCGCTCGGGGCCGTTCTCCTGGACGAGGTCGGCGCCGGCAAGCGCCTGCGCAAGGTCGCGAGTGAACGTCAGGTTCGACTGCGACGCTCCGGGCGACAGACCCAATCGCTTGAGCGCCGGCCAGGCGGCTTCGACGAACTTCCTCAACGCAGCTTCCGCATTCGGCGCGATATCCGTCGCGACGACGTGCAATCCCTTGGCGAGAAACAGCGAGCTCCAGCTCGCGCCGATCACGCCGGTGCCGATGATGGCGATGCGGCGAATGGGTTTGGTTTGCGACATGTCACTTCTCCTTCGGGATTTCGGCGTATGCGATGCCGGTGAGGTTGCCTTGCGCGTAGAGAAAATTGCGTTCGCCGGATCCATCGAGCCGTGCGGAATAGATCGATCCCGCAAAATCGGTGACGAACATGCGATCACCGGGCACGTCGAGCGCGATGCCGATCCCTTCCATCAGGTGGGTCACCACGATTTTCGGCTCGGCCGGCTTGTTGTCGATGGACGCGCGGTTCACCGTGTTGCCCCGCGGCGGATCGCCGCGGTCGGTCCAGTACATGACGCGGTTCTCGTGATCGAGCTCGAGATCGATTGGCTCCGGCAGCGCGTCGAAGAAGACCTCGATGTCGGTGCGATTGGCCGGGGTTTCGCCGGCGGGTATTTCAAGATTGGCCCGGGAGATGCGGCCGAGCCCGGCATTGTCGGGGCCCTTTTGCGACCAATAGATCTTGCCGTGCTTCCGATCGATCGAGAGCCCGACGCACCATTTTGTCGCGTTTCGGCTGTCGGCATCCCCACGTCCGGTCTCGATGAGCGTCTCGAGTCGCGATCCGTCGAGATTGCAGCGCATGACACGCATGCCCTCGCGGTCGCACCAGTAGAGCTTGCCGGCCTTTTTATCGAGAATGATCTGCTTCGGGGTGTGGGTAGCTCCAACAGGAACAATCATCTTGCGGTTCTTGCCGTTGAGATCGACGCGCTCGACGGACCCGTCGTTCAGGCTTGGGATGCCCATGTTGGTCCAGTAGATGTGGCCAGCCGCGGCATCGACGACGATGCCGTCCGGAAGGTGACAGCCCGTCACGATCGTCTCGCGATCGGAACCGTCTGTGTTCATCACGTGAATCTTCCCGGCGTTAATCTCAAGAACGAATAGACGCGGGATAGTTGTTTGCGTGCTTGCGCTTTTGACGATGTTCAAGGCCGCTTTGGGCATGGGGTCACCTTTGTACTTTCTTGATCCAAAGTGAGATCGATCTTGTTCGAGGTTTGACTGTGACGCAGCGGCGCTGTGCCTTATTGAATGGGATTGCCGTGGTCGGGACGACCTTGCTCTGCATTTGGCCGTGCACCAGGCACCAGAACTGGCTTCCGCTTCAGGAAGGTTGCGGAGGTGAAGACCTGAAGCCAGAGAAAGAATGTGAAAAGTGGAAAGAGGACCATCGGATCAACCTTTCGAGAATGAAGTCGCTACGGCGACGGCTTAGCCGCCGCATTTGGTCGCCAGCAGGTCGTTGAAAGCGTTGATATCCGCATCGATCGCGGAAATATTCGTACCGTCAGTGCAGCCGGCGGCCGCCTGACGCGTCGTTACCGACTCGTAAAACGACGCCGCATAGGCGCGGCACGCGGCTTCATGGTCCGTGGCCTTGTTGAGCTGACTGCGTACAGCAGCCCAGTGCGTCCGAATGGCGGTGATTGCGGCCGGCGAGGTGCATTGTGATGCAGCGGCAGGAACAGTCGACGCATTGATCGTTGCTGACGTCAGTAGAATGGCAAGCCTGATCATCATGGGGCAGCTCCAGTATTGCGGGATGCTGCAATGACGTTTATGGCTTGAATGAATTGATCGCGCGAATGTCCTTGCTGGTTTTGGGACGCGCTTGTTCAAAGGGCAATTGTTAAGATGAGGTCTGTGCGTTCGTCAGATGCAGCTCGCAACTACAATTCGTGGCAAGTCTGTACTAGAGGCGAGTGTCTTGCTATCTTAGGTTAATCGTGTCGGATCAGTCTCGACGATAGCCCCTCGGATCGACGAAGGCCCCGATAGTTGACCTGCAAGGCTGAGCGCCAGTCCTCCCGAGACGCTCAAATGTCGACGCCGGCACACGATCCGCGACGTCGACCAGGTCGTTCAGGCCGATAGCGAGTGATCGCTATCGGCCTCTTTTTGTGTGCATGCGTGGCTATCGTGCAATTGCGCGGGGCTCAATCATCTTGCTCTCGTCGCCGGCGACCGGTCCGCAGCAGTCCGGGGCTTGCTGGCCCTTGATCTCGCGAGGGGCCCAAGCAGCGCGGGCGCGTACGCCATCGCCGAAGACAGTCGCTTGCGAAGCAAGGGCGGCTCAACGCTGCATATGCAGGTT
Source organism: Bradyrhizobium sp. AUGA SZCCT0182 (assembly GCF_018130185.1). Classification (NCBI taxonomy): domain Bacteria; kingdom Pseudomonadati; phylum Pseudomonadota; class Alphaproteobacteria; order Hyphomicrobiales; family Nitrobacteraceae; genus Bradyrhizobium; species Bradyrhizobium sp. AUGA SZCCT0182. The sequence continues at coordinate 153,040 of NZ_JAFCLY010000017.1, forward strand.
CATCAGTTCAGCCGGAAGCATCATGTTGTCGTTCAGATCTGCCATGATTAGAAGCGATCCGACGACGACCAGGACGACGATCAGCACGCCGAACGCCAGCGCCATCACGTTGTTGGTGTTGTCCGGCCCAGTGGTAACATGCAGGAAGAACACCAAATGGATGCCCATTTGGGCGATCGCGAGGACAGTCAATCCGAGGGAGACGCCGCCGGTCCAGAGCAGCGTTGTGTTGGCGACCCAGAACGACATGGCCGTGAGGACCACCGCGAGAGCCAATCCGATCGTGTAGACAAGCAGGCCGGACGATGTCCCCTGTTCCACGTCGGGAAGGGCCGACGCGTCTCCCGGCGCGCGATCATATTGCATGTCGGTCATGAAAGGACTCCCATCAGATAGACCACCGTAAACAGCCATACCCAGACGATGTCGAGCGCATGCCAGAACAGTGAAAAGCAGAGCAGGCGGCGTTCGACGGTAGCGCTAACGCCCTTGATGGCGACCTGAGCCATCATCACCGCCAGCCAGATCAGGCCGGCCGCGACATGCAACCCGTGACAGCCGACCAGCGTGAAGAAGGCGGAGAGGAAAGCGCTACGCTGCGGACCGGCACCGACCGCGATCATGCCGGCGAACTCTTGGACCTCCAGTACAAGGAACGCGGCTCCCAGCACGAAAGTGACGAGGGCAGCCAGATAGGTGACGCCATAGCGCCGCGAACCAATCGCCAGCGACATCAATCCGCAGGTGTAGCTCGACGCGAGGAGGCAGCCGGTTTCGATCGCAACGCTGCGCTGGCTGAACAGCTGCACGCCGCTCGGACCGCCGGCAGTGGCGTGGGCGAGCACCGCGTAAGCGGCGAAGAACGCCGAGAACATCACGATGTCGCTCAGGAGGAATACCCAGAAGCCGTAGCCGACCACTATCCGCTTTGTGGCGGGACCGGACTCGCTTGCACTCGGTCGCGCCTCGTGCCGAACCTCATCATCTACTGCAACCGCGATGTTCATACTGCAATCTCCGCCTGGTGCGCCTGCTCGAACCGGGCAATCTGCTCGGCCGGAATTTCGACTTCCTCTTCATCGCGAAACGCGAAGGCGAGCATGGTCAGAAAGATCCCGATTGCTCCCGCACCGGCCATCCACCAGATGTGCCAGATCATGGCGAAGCCAGTGACGACCGCAAAGAATGCCGTGATGAAGCCGGTCGCGCTGTTCTTCGGCATTTCGATCGGATTGAATTTGCGATCATTCGGTCCTTGCGCTTGTTGTGTGCGTTCACGCTGCTTCCTGTTCCAGAGCGCGTCGAGGTCTGCGACCTGGGGAAGCACGGCGAAATTCCAGGCCGGCGGCGGCGAAGCCGTCGCCCATTCCAGCGTGCGCCCGTTCCAGGGGTCCGAGGTCACCTGGAGTTGTTCGCGGTTGCGGATCGAGACCACAAGCTGGATGACCTGGGCGACGATGCCGGCGAGGATGATCACGACACCGACGGCCGCAACCACCAGCCACGGTTGCCAGCTGGCAACGTCGTAATGCTGCATGCGGCGAGTCATGCCCATGAGACCGAGCGCGTAGAGCGGCATGAAGGCGATATAGAAGCCGATCAGCCAGCACCAGAACGAAACTCTGCCCCAGCGTTCGTCGAGTCTGAAGCCGAACGCCTTCGGGAACCAATAATTGTAACCCGCCATCAAGCCGAACACCGTGCCGCCGATGATGACATTGTGGAAATGTGCGATCAGGAACAGGCTGTTGTGCAGCTGGAAGTCAGCGGGAGGCACAGCCATCAATACGCCGGTCATGCCGCCGATCAAGAACGTCACCATGAAGCCGATCGACCACAGGATCGGAACGGTGAACCGGATGCGGCCGCCATACATCGTGAACAGCCAGTTGAAGACTTTGACACCCGTCGGCACGGCGATGATCATCGTCATGACCCCGAAGAAGCCGTTGACGTTCGCGCTGGCACCCATGGTGAAGAAGTGGTGCAGCCAGACAAAGAATGACAGCACGCAAATCGCCATCGTCGCGGCCACCATGGAGCGATAGCCAAACAGCGGCTTGCCGGAGAAGGTCGAGACAACCTCGGAAAAGATGCCGAACGCCGGTAACGCCAGGATGTAGACCTCCGGATGACCCCACACCCAGAACAGGTTGATGTACATCATCGCGTTGCCCCCGGCATCGGTCGTGAAGAAGTGAAAGCCGAGGTAGCGATCGAGCAGCAGCATTCCGAAGGTCGCGGTCAGGACCGGGAATGCAGCGACGATCAGGAGATTTGCGGCGAGCGACGTCCAGCAGAAGACCGGCATGCGCATCAGGCTCATGCCCGGCGCCCGCGTTTTCAGGATTGTCGCGACGAAGTTTATGCCGGTCATCAATGTACCGACGCCGGAGATTTGCAGCGCCCAGAGATAATAGTCGACGCCGACGCCGGGCGAATATTGCAGCTCGCTCAGCGGCGGGTATGCGACCCAGCCGGTTTTGGCGAACTCGCCAACCCCGAGCGAGATGTTGGTCAGGAGGATGCCCGACGCGGTGAGCCCCAGGGCTACCGAGTTCAGGGTTGGAAAGGCCATGTCACGGACGCCGAGCTGCAGCGGCACCACGAAGTTCATCATCCCGATCACGAATGGCATCGCCATGAAGAAGATCATGATGGTGCCGTGTGCCGAGAATATCTGGTCGAAGTGCTCGGGCGGCAAATATCCCTGCGCGCCGCCCGCTGCGACCGCCTGTTGCGCCCGCATCATGATGGCGTCGGCAAAACCGCGCAGCAGCATGATCAGCGCGAGGATGATGTACATGATGCCGATGCGCTTGTGGTCGACAGAGGTGATCCACTCGCGCCAAAGGTAAGGCACGTACCCCTTGAGCGCGACCCACGCAAGGATCGACACGATGACCAGGACCATTCCACCTGTCGCGCCCATGATGATCGGCTGGTCGAGAGGGATCGCGCTCCAATCCAGCTTGCCAAGTAGATTCATTTCTCTGCCCTCATTGACGTCGGATAGAAGCGGCACATCGCATCGTCGGATTGCATTTCGGAGACCATGATGCTGTTGAATAGCCCGGGCGCGACCGCGCGATAGGTGAACGGCGGCACCTTGGCGCTGGGCTTTGCCAGCTCCGTGTAAGTCGTGCCATCCAGCTCTACGCCGACGTTGCGCGCTGTGTTGACCCACTCCGAGAATTTATCGGGAGCGACGGCGTCGACGTTGAAGTGCATATCTGCAAAGCCCTCGCCGCTATATTGCGCAGACATTCCGCGGTAGCTTCCCGCATGGTCGGCCTGCAGGTGAAGGCGGGTTACCATTCCGGCCATGGTGTAAATCTGGCTGCCGAGCTGCGGCACAAAGAAGCTGTTCATCACGCCTGAGGACGTCAGCTCGAAACTGACTGGCGTGTCCACAGGGATCGCCAGGTAATTAACGCTCGCGACGCCTTGATCCGGGTAAATGAACAGCCATTTCCAGTCGAGCGAAGCGACCTGGACCCGCAGCGGCTTCACGGTGGATCCGATCGGCTTGCGCGGGTTCAAGTCGTGTGAGCCAACCCAGGCAACGCCGCCAACCAGGAACACGGTCATGGCGGGGATCGACCAGACGAGCATCTCGAGGCGGCCGGAATACGCGAAATTTGGCCGATAGTGCGCACGCTTATTCGATGCACGAAACCAAAAGGCAACGCCAAGCGTCGCAACGATCACCGGGATCACGATCGCCAGCATGATGCCAAGCGCGTTGAACAGAATTTGCCGTTCGGCGAGGGCGATCGGCCCTTTTGGATCGAGCACGCCGTCACTGCAGCCACTGAGTGTTGCGGCACCGATCAGGACGACGGCAAGTAAGCGGTATCGCATCTTAGACCTCGCTGAAGTTGACGGTGCGGCAGGCGCTGCGGACGGTGCCTGACAGGAGTTCGGCATGCGCCGATCCGGGCGTCCGGCCATCGTACGCCTCGCGCATGGCTGAAAATGAGCCGGCTCCATGCTCGATTAGGAGAGCCGCAAACAGCACGAACAGGAAGGAGATGGAGAACAAAAACAGTCTCTGAGCAGCGTGGCGATCGGCCCCGGCGCTCCTGTTCAACTGAACTGCCAGCAGAAGAAAAAGCCCCCCGCAGATGGCGGCGATCGCGCCATACACCGTGCCTGCAAACCCCAATACCCAGGGCAGCTCCGAGGCGAGAGCCAGGAGGCCGCTATAGATCAGGATCTGGCGCGTCGTTGCCGCGCGTCCCGCGACAACAGGCAGCATGGGAACGCCGGCACGCGCATAGTCATCGGTGCGATTAAGCGCGAGGGCCCAGAAATGCGGCGGCGTCCAAAGGAAGATAATGAGGAACAGCGCGAGCGGCTCAAGCCCGACGTCTCCGGTTGCTGCGGCCCATCCGATCACGGGCGGCAGCGCGCCGGCTGCACCGCCGATGACGATGTTCTGTCGCGTGGACCGCTTCAGCCATGCCGTGTACACGACAACATAAAAGAGGATCGTCCCGGCCAATAGCGCGGCTGCTGTGAGGTTCGTGGCGAGAGCGAGAACCACGACAGCGATCGTCCCGAGGACCGTTCCAAAGACAAGCGCTTCGACCTTCGAAACCCTGCCTCGGGGAATCGGCCGCATCGCGGTGCGTGCCATGACCACATCGATATCGGCGTCGTACCACATATTGAGTGCGCCGGCGGCTCCGGCTCCGGCGGCGATGGAGAGCACCGCAACAAGGGCTCGCAAGGCATCGAGCTCGCCGCCTGCGCTGATCAGTCCAACGACCGCAGTGAAGACAGCGAGCACCATGACGCGCGGTTTGGTGAGCTCGACGAAGTCGGACAGGCGCCAGCGCTCGGCAAGGTGGTCCGCGGAATGAGGAGACGCGGGAACAGGCGGCCTTTCGCAAAGCTGGTCAACGATGGTTTTGACGTTCATTGCGCTTGCTCCGGGTTCATCCGAAATGAGAGACGTCATTGTCTTCCCAGACGAAAGGTGGGGAACCGCCGCTTTCACATATGCTTATGGAGTTCATGGTGGTCAGCACCTGCATGATTGCCAGACGTGAACTCGCTCAGAGCTCCGCCGCAATGTGATGCGAATGCTGGCCATGGTCTTGAATGGGATTGCCGTGGCTGGAACGGCTTTGTCCTGCGGGACATATCAGATAGGTGCTTACTGCGGTCGGTCTGCTCTCGGTGCGGCCGCAATCTCGAAATCTACGGCGAGAAAACGATGCGGGCTGCAACAGATGTGCAACACGCGAGGCCTAGCCAATTGATTTCACATGGTCAGAATCGGATTCCTAAACCGTAGATCGGATGCTCGAGTCATTTGGGGAGTTCCAGTAGACAAGACTCTTGCCTCCCGGCACTGGCTACTTCGCGTGACTCTGCGAGGTCCGAACGGCGGCTTTTGGCGGATTGTGTTGAAAAACTCGGTGTTGAAGCCGACCGTGATCGCTGATTCATTCCGTCCCGTCTGGGCGGGAGATCGAATCGATGATGGGTCCGCGGCAGGTTGATCAGGCCCCGCTGTTTTA
>NZ_JAFCLY010000018.1:0-155061 GCF_018130185.1 Bradyrhizobium sp. AUGA SZCCT0182
TAAACCAGCGTCCACCGCAACCCGTCCAACGTCCGTGACGACGGCCGACGCCCTCTGAGTGGGACGGGATGGGCAAACATATGCACCTGATTTGTCTTCTGGTAAACAGAAATATTTTTTATTTTGGGGCTTGACACGATTTCCGTAAATCCGAACTGATTTGCCCGTCGAGTTAATTTGTCGCAGTCATTCCGGGGCGCGTAGGATGGGTGGAGCGAAGCGATACCCATCAATGCTTGCACGGGATGAAATGATGGGTTTCGCTTCGCTCTACCGATCCTACGAACTTGCTGACGTATCATTTGGGCAAGCGGAAGGGCGGTGGGACGAAATGACTCTCCGCTGCGTTCCAAATTCCATCAACGCGTCGTCCGGGCGAACGCCGGGACCCATACGCCGCGGCGGTCGTTTTGCGGAAAGTCTCCAACGCCAGCGCTCTAGCCGATGGGCCGCGGCGTATGGGCGCCGGCGCAAGGCCGGGGCGACGACGGAACGGTTGAGCTACGCCACCAGCGCCGCATCCCCGCCGGCTTCCTCGCCGCGCTGCGCCTTCAACAGGCTGACGATCTCGGCGTTCGGCCGCGCGCGGCTGAACAGGAAACCCTGGCCTTCGTGGCAGCCTTCGTTGCGCAGGCAGCTCAGTTCGGCTTCGGTCTCGACGCCTTCGGCGGTGATGGTGACGCCGAGGCCCTTGCCGAGGCTGATGATCGAACGCACGATCGCCTGCGCGTCACGGTTGGAGCCGAGATCGCGCACGAACGACTGGTCGATCTTGATCTTGTCGAACGGAAAGCTGCGGAGATAACTCAGGCTGGAATAGCCGGTGCCGAAATCGTCCATCGAGATGCGGACGCCGAGCGAGCGCAGCGCATGCAGGGTCGCCAGCACCTGGCTGCTCTTTTCCAGCACCAGTGTCTCGGTGATCTCGAGTTCGAGCCGCGTCGCCGCCAGACCGGTTTGTTTCAACGTTTCCATCACCATCGACAGCAGATTGCCGACGCGGAACTGCAGCGGCGACAGATTGACCGCGACGCGGACGTCGTCGGGCCATTGCGCCGCATCCATGCAGGCGCGGCGCAGCATCAAGCCGCCGACGGCGTTGATCAGGCCGGTCTCTTCGGCAACGGGGATGAACTCGCCGGGCGAGACCATGCCGCGTTCGGGATGCGGCCAGCGCACCAGCGCCTCGAAGCCGGTGACGCGACCGGTCGAAAGATCGACCAGCGGCTGATAATGCGGCCGCAGCAAATCGTTCTCGATCGCGTGGCGCAGCTCGATCTCGATCCTGCGGCGGGACTGGGCGCGGGCGTCCATTTCGGCTTCGAAGAAGCTGAACGTGCCACGGAACTCGTTCTTGGCGCGCGACAGCGCCATGTCGGCATTCTTCAGCAATCTCTCGGACTCGTCGCCGTCGCCCGGCGACATCGCGATGCCGATGCTGGCGCCGATCACCACCGAATGGCCGTCGAGCAGGTAGGGGTCGCCGATTGCCTCCAGCAGGCGCCTGGCCAGCAGCACGGCGTCCTCGGGGCGCGTCACCCCGCTCTGGACGATCGCGAACTCGTCGGAGTTGAGGCGCGCCAGCACGTCTTCCTCGCGCAGCGTCGATCGCAGGCGCTTGGCGACGCCGCGCAGCAGCTTGTCGCCGATGCCATGGCCGAGCGTATCGTTGACCGCCTTGAAATTGTCGAGGCCGAGCACCAGCACCGCCACCTTCTCGGCGCTGCGCCGCGTATGCAGCAGGAGGTCGTCCATCTGCTGACGCAGCAGGGTGCGGTTCGGCAATCCGGTCAGGCCGTCGTGCTGGGCCATGAAGGTAAGCCGCGCTTCGGCACGTTTGCGTTCGGTGATGTCCATCAACGCCAGCAGCACGGCTGGCTGGTCGCCGTAAACCAGCTGGCGCGAATAGATCGCCAGATCGATCAGCGCGCCGTCGGCCCTGACATGCTTCCAGGTCCGTGCCGCCTGTTCGTCACTGCTGCGATCGCCCGCCCACGGCAATTCCGGATCGAACGCCTGCAGGCTCCGGATCGTCAGTCGCTCGAACTCGGAGCGGCTATAGCCATAGTGCTGGAGCGCGGCGTCGTTGACGCCGAGAATGCGCTCGCCATCCAGCGAACAAACGATCATCGGCACCGGGTTGCTGTCGAACAGCAGGCGGAACGACGCCTCGCGCTGTTTCAGCTCGGTAATATCGACGCGCAGACCGATGACGCCGCCGTCTTCGGTGAGCCGCTCGTCGATCAGGATCACGCGGCCATCGGCCAGCGTCTGCTCGTGACGATCGCCGGGCTGGTGAAGCCTGGTCAGACGCTCGGTGAGCCATTCCTCCTCGCGGCCAATCGCTTCCGGATAATCGCCGCGCTCGACGCCGACGCGGATGGTGTCCTCCAGCCGCGCACCCGGCCTGAACAGATCCGCGCTGCGGGTGTAGATCTCCGCATATTTCTTGTTCCAGAGAATGTAGCGGCCTTCGGCGTCGAGAAACACGATGCCCTGGGGCAGGATGTCGATCGCCTCGCGCAGCCGTTCATGCGATTTGCGCGCGTCCGCAATCGCAGCCTCCGCCTCGGCGCGCGTGCGCACGATTTCGCTGCGCTCGGCGGGGCCATGGCGGCGATTACCTGAAAGCTTTGGGCTGGGTTTTACCGGTCGACCGAAAAGGCGAGCAATCGAGGTCCGCTTTGGTTTCTTGATTGTCTTTGGCCTTATCTTCGGCATTGCTGCGCCTCACCCGCCTTCTGCGTGCAATGTTCTCCGATAAGTGTCTGAAAAAATGGTATCTCTTGCCGATTCGAAGCGCCCCGTGCCCGGCTCTCTGGTGCCCGCTAAAAAGGCTGGTTCACGCTATGCGTGTGTTGCTGCAACAGGCGCGCGAGACCAAACGCAAATGCACACGCAGAATCTCAACCAGCGCACGAAGAACACGCGACACGCATTCGGATTGCACACGGAATGCGCGAAATCTCGCGCTGGCGCATCAATATGCGCCAATGGTCGACAGGGTTATTGAAGCGTTAAGCCGGAGCTGATCGCCGCACAGTGCAAGCCGTCTAAAAAGCTTAGGCCGCGCGCACCGTGTCGAGGAATTTGCCGACTTCCAGCCGGAGGCGGTTGCTTTCGCCGGACAGCGACTGAGCCGAGGAAAGAACCTGCGCGGAAGCGGAGCCGGTCCGGCGGGCGCCCTGGTTCACATCGACAATGTTGGTGGCGACATCGGAAGTGCCCACTGCGGCCTGCTCGACATTACGCGCGATCTCCTGCGTGGCGCCGCCTTGCTGCTCCACCGAGGTCGAGATCGTCGCCGCGATTTGCGAGATCCGGCCAATGGTGGCGCCGATCTGCTTGATCGCCACGACCGATTCCTGGGTCGCCACCTGCATCCCGGCAATCTGGCTGCTGATTTCCTTGGTGGCCCCGGCGGTCTGCGCGGCGAGCGCCTTCACTTCCTGGGCGACCACCGCAAAGCCCCGTCCCGAATCGCCCGCGCGCGCGGCCTCGATGGTGGCGTTCAGCGCCAGGAGATTGGTCTGTTCGGCGATCGTGGTGATCAGGTTGACGACGTCGCCGATCCGCAAGGCTGCCTTCGACAGCTCGTTGATGCGGGCGTCGGTCATTTCAGCCTGATTGACGGCTTCGCCGGCGATCCGGTTCGACTCCTGGACCTGGCGGCTGATTTCAGCGACCGAGGCGGTCATTTCTTCCGTCGCGGCGGCGACCGATCTGACGTTTGAGGAGGCCTCCTCAGAGGCCGCCTCCACCCTGCCGGAGAGCTGCTGCGTCTCTTCGGCGGTCCGGCTCAGACTGGTCGCCGAGGCTTCCAGCTCCGTTGAGGCCGAGGATACGGTCTGCACGATCTCGCCGACCGCGGCCTCGAACTCGGCCGCGAGTTTCTGCATTTCCGCCCTTCGCTGGGCATGCGCGTGTTTTTCGGATTCCGAACGTTCCGCGCGCAGCCGGTTCGATTCCAGCATGTTGTCCTTGAAGACCTGCAGCGCGCCCGCCATGTCGGCGATTTCGTCCGAGCCGCCGGTCGAGATGTTGGTCCCCAGATCGCCCGCGGCAATCGACTTCATGCTGTTCTGCAGATGCACCAGGCGGCGCACGACGCCGCGCCCGACATAGTACCAGCCGATGACCAGCGCCGTTAAAAGGCTGACGAGCGCAAGACTGATCAGGATGATGCGTCCCTGCCCGATCTCCGCCTCCGATTCACGGACCGCGGTGGCAGCGCCCGCTTCGCTGCGCTTTCGCAAGCTGGCGACTTCCTTCTCGAACTCCTGGGCGAGCGTGCGGTTCTCCGTCACCACATTGGCGCCGGCCTTCGCGGCCACCAGTTCGCGTTGCTTGAGCTCGAAAATATTGCCGGCGTCCTTGCCGGTCTTGACCAGCTCATCGACCAGTTTCGACGCCTCGGGATTCTTGAAGGCCGCGGCTGCTTTGCCAAGGCGGCCTGCGGTCGCCGTGAAGCGGTCCTTGACCGGCGGCAGCAGATCGGCGGACGGCAGGTCGGCGGCCTCCACCAGGATTCCCAGTATCAAATTGGATTCCGCGCGCAGGTCCAGAATGGCTTGCAGCGATGCCAGTTCGTTGTCGGCCAGCGCGGACAGCGTCTTCTGAATGACTTCCAGATCCTTGTTGTCGGCCGCGGTCTGCAGGCCCATCGTCAGGCTGAACCCGGCGTCATCGGCCATCGGCGACAGTTTTTCGGCAAGCTTCTGATGCGATTTGCGCAGGCTCGCGACCAGCGCGTCGCGCGAGGCGGCAATGGTCTGGCGCTCGGTGACGGATTGCAGCAGCCGGTCGAGATTGACCAGGATGCGATCGGCGGTCTTGCTGACTTTGGCAACGTCATCGGGAGCGAGCGCGCCGATGCTCTGCTTGAGCTCCTGCCGCGCGGCGGTCAAAACTTTGGAGGCGTGATCGCGCTCGGCCTGATCGGTCGCGGCGAGAAGGCGCGGTGCCGCGGCGGCGACGTCGCCGGCGGCCCTGGCGACCTCGGAGGCCCGCGTGATCTCAGGCAGGCTCTTCTCGGAGATCGCGCCCAGCGAACGCCCGAGGCTGTCGTAGGAGATGATCGCGCTGCCGCTTGCGAGCACCGTGAGCGCAGCGACGACGCCAAAGGCCATAAACAAGCGACCGCGAAGGCCGAGGCGATACCACGACATGCCAGCGTTCATCGCAAAACTCCAAATAACAACGGCAAAATAAAATAGTGCCGCGAGCAGCCGGGCGTTACCCCGGTGCTCGCGGCTTTCTGAACTTACGATCCGGTCTTCTCGAGCCGCTCGACTGCCTTGAAGCTGCCGTCCGCCTGGATCACGGTCAGGAACACTTCATTCGAGCCGCGGTTGCTGGTGGGGCTGTAGGAGAGCTTGAAGCCGCCGAGATCGAGGCTGCCGGCTTTTTGCACGGCGTCGATCATGGCCTGGCGGGTAAGGGCGCCATCAACCTTCTCGAGCGCTGCGGCAATCGCACGGCCGACGAGGTAACCCTCGAGCGAAACGAAGCCGGGCTGCGCGTCGGGCGCGCTGGCCTTGAGCGAAGCATGATAGCGCCCGACCACCGGGATCGCCGCATCCTTCGGGAACGGAACGACCTGCGTGATCACGACGCCGGTGCCGGCCGCGCCAAGTTCCTTTGCAAGCGCATCGGACCCGACAAAGGAGATGTTCACGAAAGTGGCGTCGAGCTTGATCTGCTTGGCCAGCTTGATGAACTCAGCCGCGGGCTTGTAGGGGCTGATCATGATCACGGCCTGGGGCTCGGCCTTCTTGATGGCCAGCAGCGCGGCTTTCACGGCCACCGTGTTGCGTTCGAAGGTGCCTTCGCCGGCAAGCTGCATCTGCCGCTTTTCGAGCGCCTTCTTGACGCCGGCAAGGCCGGCCTGACCGAAAGCGTCGTCCTGGTACATGATCGCGATCCTGGTCGCGCCGAGGTCCTTGGTCACCCGTTCGACCATGGCTTCGGTTTCCTGGAAGTAGCTGGCGCGAATATTCATCACCAGCGGCTTGTGCGGCTCGCGCAGGAATTCGGCGCCGGTGAAGGCACCGATGAAAGGCGCGCCTGCCGCCGTTGCGATCGGCTGGGTGGCGGCGGATGTCGGGGTGCCAACCGCACCGACGAGCGCGAACACCTTGTCTTCCTCCAGCAGCTTCTTGGCCGCTTCGATCGACTTGGTCGGCTCATAGCCGTCGTCGACGCTCTTGAGTTCGAGCTTGCGGCCCTTGACGCCGCCGGCCTTGTTGATCTCGGCGAAGGCAGCTTCCAGCCCGATCTTCATGCCCTGGCCCAAGGCCGAGGCCGGACCGTCAAGCGCCGCGGCTTGACCAAACACGATCTTGTCGGCCGACACGCCGTTTTCGGCGGATGCGGGAATGCTCGTCGCGAGGAGAACAGCCGACGCAGCAAGGAAGGCGTTGAACGGAATAGCTCGCATATGAATTGTCCTTTGGCGGGTGTAATGGTCGAACGGATCTGCTGGCTCGGGTCATCGCTGGCATGACGACACAGCAACACTGCGTTGCGATTGTGCACCCGATAGCTTCAGAACAGATTAATGATTTGACCGGTGCGTATTTGTACGGTTGCTGAATCGAGGCGAGGTTCACGGCCGGGTTGCACCTATGGCCGCACAAGGCGATCGACCAGCTACCCAGGAAATACCCAAAGCAGAATCGTCACTTGCGCGGATCAGCGACAAGTGTCCGAAATTCTTGCGGTGACCGGCAAGGTTATCGAGGGGTTAAGATGCCGGTGAGGCGCCAGCGATTGGCGTCAGCGCGGTTGCTGCGGCTTCCGCCTCCGGTACGACATCATGATCGTAGAGCTGTCTGCGAAACGCCGCATGCGCCGTTATCTCGGCGTCGCGTACGCCGAGATCAGCGTAGGAGGAGTTGTAGCGCATACCGTTCTCACGCGCGCCGCGCTGAACCGCCGCCACCCGCTCGCGCCGCAGGCGCTCATAGGCCAGCAGTGCCGCCGGAACGTTGACGGGCCCGGCACGCGCCAGAATTGTCGCCAGTGCCATGCCATCCTCGATCGACTGGTTGGCGCCCTGCCCGAGATGCGGCAGCATCGGGTGCGCGGCATCGCCGAGCAGCGTCAGCCGACCCTTGGTCCACGCCGGCAACGGCTCGCGATCGTACAGAGCCCAGCGGAATGTTTTTTGAACCTGGCTGAGCAGCGTCCCGATCCGCGGGTCCCAGCCCTCGAATTCGCGGCGGAGCATGTCAGGGTCACCCGGCGCCGACCACGATTCCTTCATCTCCGCGTCGGCCGGCACGAAGCCGACATAGTTGATGAGTTCGCCTGATCGCACCGGAAAGGTGAGAAAGTGTTTCGCCTTGCCGAGCCACATCAACCAGCGATCGGCCGGCCAGTGCGGAATGAGGTGATGCGGAAGCACGCCGCGATAGGCGACGGATCCATGAAACACCGGGCGCGACGGCGGCGCGGCATAGTGGCGGAGATCGGAGTGGATGCCATCCGCCGCGATGACGATGTCGCCTTCGACAGTTGCGCCATTGGCAAACGATACACGCGCGACGTCGCCGGTTTGCTCAAGGCCAACGCCGCGGTGTCCGGTGCGCACGATACCTTCAGGCAGCGCGGCCGCCAGCAGCTCGACCATGTCGGCGCGGTGCATGCCGAATGTCGCGTTCCAGCCGGAAGAGTCGGTCACCTGAACCGGCGCTATGGGCGCTCCGTCATGACGGAAATAATGCGAACCGGAGCCGACCCTGACGCCGAACTTCTCCACCGATGGCCCGAGGCCCACCCGTTGCAGCTGGCGAACACTGTTTGGCGTCAGAAACACGCCTGCCCCGATTTCACCGAGCGCGGACGCCTGCTCGTAGACTGAGACATCGAAACCGCGCGCGATCAGCGCGTTCGCCGCGAACAACCCGCCGATTCCACCGCCAACGATGACAACCCTGAGCCGTTTTCGTTGCATCGTATTATCCTTCGGCTCCGAAACCGAAAAGGCTTCGGAAGCCTGTCCGTTCAGGCTATCCTTCCCTGCAGGAAACACCAAGCGCCATCGCCGGCAGCGCAGACCGGCGGAAGAGAAGCGACAGCGGGAGCATTTCAATGCACGGCTTTACGGCTCTGGCCCCGAACGGCCGGCATTTGGCGGTGCTGCCATTGCTACTGGCTTTATCCGCGCATGTTCACGCACCGGCATTGGCCGGAGATTATCCGGATCGCACTGTCAAGATCGTTGTGCCCTTTCCCGCCGGAGGGACCGCTGACGCCGTTCCCCGGATTGTCGGGGAATGGCTGTCACGAAAATGGGGCCAGCCGGTCGTGATCGAGAACCGAACGGGTGCGGCCGGAAACATCGGCTCCGAAACTGCCTATCGTTCGGCGCCGGACGGCTACACGCTGCTCTCGTCACCGCCGCCACCGCTGGTGATCAACCAAAGCCTGTACCCGAAGCTCGGCTTCGATCCGACCAGGTTCGAGCCTGTTATCGTGATGGCGCAGGTGCCAAACGCGCTGATCGTCAATCCGGACAAGGTCAAGGCGTCGAGCGTGACCGAGTTGATCGAATATCTGCGCAACAATCCCGACAAGCTTACCTGCGCCACGCAAGGCAACGGCACGACCTCGCATCTGACGTCCGAACTGTTTCAACTCATGACCAGGGTGAAACTGCGCCATATTCCCTATCGCGGTTCGGCGCCGGCATTGCAGGGCCTGCTCGCCGGCGACGTCGACGTGATGTTCGACAATCTCGGCGTCTCGCTGCCGCTGGTCCAGGCCGGCAAGCTGAAATTGCTGGCGGTCGCCTCGCCCGCCCGCTTGCCGGCGCTGCCCGACGTGCCGACGATCGCCGAAACGCTGCCTGGTTTCGAGGCGGTCGCCTGGTATGGCATCGTGGCGCCGCCGGACACCCCGAAGAACATCACTGACAAGATCAATGCCGACGTGAACGAGGTACTGCGTCAACCCGAAGTACAGGAGCAGTTGCGGAAACTGTCCGCCGATATTTTCGGCGGATCCGTCGACAAGACATCCAAATACATGCGGGAGGAAGTCGATCGATGGGCCGCGGTGATCAAGTCGGCCAACATCCAGCTGCAATAAGACATCAAACGAGTGGCGCGCTGGCGGCCCAGGTCACGGCCCTAGTTGATTTGAATCCGCGTATTGCGCTGGCCGTTACGCTGGACCAGCGCGAACAGCGCCGCCGCATGCGACGGGTGCAGCCTGATGCAGCCATGCGAGGCGCGGCCGCCGAGCCGCTTGATATCCGTGGTGCCGTGAATGGCGAATCCGTAATAGAAGAAGATCGCGTGCGGCATCGGCGAATTGTAATATTTGCGCGAGAAATAACTTCGATGCATCGATTGCGGACGGAATATCCCGCTCGGCGTGCCATAGCCGCTGCGGCCGGTCGAGACCGGCCAGCTGTACCGCGTCGCGCCGTCGATGCTGACAGCCATGCGCTGGGACGATTTATCGATCTGGACCACGACAGCGGCGCGTGCCGGGCTCAGTGCCAATGCCGACATGAAAATCGCGGCCGCAAATGACAGCCGCATACCCAACCGAAATTTCATAATGAGCCCTGCCGCCCAGAAAACTCTCTAATGGCGGCATGATGTGTTTTGGAAACGCGCCTTTGTAAAGAGCGGCGGGCCGGCCGGGCGCAAAGGGTCCGAATTAATCTTAACCCGGGGCAACCGGGATAGCGTGGAAATGGCGCGAGCAGATGCTGTGGGAGATCAAACAATTGCGATTGGCACGGTTGTCCCGCGCTGCCGATTCCATGTTACGTCTTGGGCAGCTAGAGTGATCCGATGACACCCCGCCTGATTCTGATCCCGCTCCTGGTCTTGATCGGTCTCGCCAATGCCACCATGGCATGGGCGCAGGACAAGGGCAGCGTCGACCCCAAGCCGCTGCCGCCGCTGGCCAACCCCAACGACCCCAACATCGGCGCCAAGGAATTGTTCGGCCGCAAGCTGCTGCCGGCGGCGGCGCCGACGCGGGTGCTCGGCTTTTACGCCCATGGCTGCATCGCGGGCGCGGAGGGACTGCCGATCAACGGCGACACCTGGCAGGTGATGCGGCTGTCGCGCAACCGCTACTGGGGGCATCCGGACATGGTCGCGCTGGTGAAGCGGCTGGCCAACAAGGCGCACAAGGATGCCGGCTGGCCCGGCATTCTGGTCGGCGACATGTCGCAGCCGCGCGGCGGCCCGATGTTGACAGGCCATGCCAGCCATCAAGTGGGGCTGGACGCCGACATCTGGCTGACGCCGATGCCGAACCGCCGCTTTTCGCGCAACGAACGCGAGGAAACGTCGGCGGTCATGATGGTGCGCTCCGACCGGCTCGACATCGATCCCAAAGTGTTCACACCAAGCCATCTGGTGGTGATCCGCGCCGCCGCGCAGGAGCCGACGGTGCAGCGCATCTTCGTCAATGCCGCGATCAAGAAGGCGCTGTGCCGCGAGGCCAAGGGCGATCGCAGCTGGCTGCACAAGGTGCGGCCGATGTACGGCCACGACTATCATTTCCACATCCGGATCAAATGCCCGCCCGGCGCCGGTGAATGCGAGAGCCAGCCCGATCCGACCGAAGGCGAAGGCTGCAGCGCCGGCGACCTCGCCTTCTGGTTCAAGGATTCCGTGCTCCATCCGAAGCCGCCGCTCATCCCGCCGAAACCAAAGCCGCCGATGACGATGGCGCAGCTCCCCCCGGCCTGCAAAGCGGTGCTGACCGCACCGGATGCAAAGCAATAGCCGCCATTTCATTCTCGTCCGCAATGCGCTAGTGTTGAAGCGCCTCACGCCGTAAGCGCGGGCGGACTTCCTGGACGACGGTCCTTAGCTTCACATCTCAACCGATAGCCACCCTGTGCGCGGCCAAGCTGCGCGCAGCATCAATTCGTGAGGACCGTCATGCGCATCAGTGCACGCAACCAGATCAAGGGCACCGTCGTCGAAGTCAGGAAAGGCGCGACCACCTCGCATGTCCGCGTCGATATCGGCAATGGCCAGATCATCACCTCCTCGATCACCAACGAAGCCGTCGATGACCTCGGCATCAAGACGGGTGGCAAGGCCATCGTTGTGATCAAGGCCTCGGATGTCATGATCGCGGTGGACTGACATGCGCGTAATCCTGCTGGTGGCGCTGCTGTTCGGCGCCGCGCCCGCTCTTGCCGCCGAAGAGCCGAGCGGCTGCGACAAGTTCAAATGGCCGATCGAGCGCGAACGCGCGATGCTGACCGCGCCGGATCGCGCCACGCTTGCGTCAGGCGTTGAACTCGGGACATTGCCGTCAACGGGCCTGACACTCGCCATGGTCGCGCCCGCGGACGCCAGGCTGCCGACGCCGCCGGAGCGCGCGCCGAAGGAAGGCAGCTTTGCCGGCTTCGTCAGCGTGAAGGCGCCGCCGAAAGCGGGCCTCTACAGCATCAGCCTGTCCTCGGGCGGCTGGGTCGACGTGGTGCAAAACGGCAGCTTCCTGAAACCGAAGGCGCACAGCGGCGCCACCGACTGCGACGGCATCCGCAAGACCATGAAATTCGAGCTGTCGGCGAACCCGTTCGTGCTGCAGATCAGCGGGACCAGGGAGAATTCGATCTCGATCGCGATCCTGCCGACCGAATAGGCTAAGGTGTCAGACGAGAAGTCCCTTTGAGGTCTCTTTACCCGGCCGGTCAGCCTGCTATTGTTCCGGTCAGCGATATCCCGACCGACCGTAAGTCATCGGGATTGCCGGAACGGCGCTTCCGCCTGTCGCATCCCTGACCCAACCAATGCCTGATTTGCGCGCGCCAACCGCGCCGCGGACTCGCACGGAGCGCCAACATGTATCGTCCCGCCGGAATTTTTGCCGCCTTTTTCATTCTGTTTGGCGCGATCCATTCGCCCGCTGCGGCACAGGACAAGACCATCACGGTGTTCGCCGCCGCCTCGATGAAGAATGCGCTCGACGACATCGACGCCGCCTATACGGCCAAGACCGGCGTCAAGGTCACGGTAAGCTATGCCGCGAGCTCGGCACTGGCAAAACAGATCGAACAGGGCGCGCCGGCCGACGTCTTCATCTCCGCCGACACCGACTGGATGGATTACGCGATCGGAAAGAAAACCATCAACGAGCCGACCCGGGTCAACCTGCTCGGCAATTCCATCGTGCTGATCGCGCCGAAGGATTCCAAGATCGACAATGTCAGCATCGGCGCGGGCTTCGACCTCGCCAAGCTCGCGGGTGACGGCAGGATCGCGACCGGCGACGTCAAATCCGTGCCGGCCGGAAAGTACGCCAGGGCCGCGCTGGAGAAACTCGGCTCCTGGCAGGCGGCCGAGCCGAAATTCGCGATGGCCGACAGCGTGCGCGCGGCGCTGACGCTGGTGGCGCGCGGTGAAGCCACACTTGGCATCGTCTACTCCACCGACGCCAGGGTCGAGCCCGGCGTCAAGGTGGTGGGTACCTTCCCGGGCGATTCCCATCCCGCGATCATTTATCCGGTCGCAGCGACCACGACCGCCAGGCCGGAGACGTCGGATTATCTTGCCTTCCTGCGCTCGACCGCGGCCAAGAACATCCTTGAAAAATACGGCTTCAAGTTCCTGGTCAGTCCCTCGAGCTGATGTTCGATATCTCGCCGACGGAATGGACGGCGATCCTGCTCTCACTGCGGGTCGCCATCATCGCAACGCTGGTGGCGACGCCGTTCGGCATCGCGCTGGCGTGGCTGCTGGCGCGGCACAATTTCTGGGGCAAATCCATTCTCGACGCACTGGTCCATCTGCCGCTGGTGCTGCCGCCGGTCGTCACAGGCTATCTGCTGCTGCTCACCTTCGGCCGCCGCGGCATGGTCGGCGCGTGGCTGGCCGACAATCTCGGCATCGTGTTCGCGTTTCGCTGGACCGGAGCTGCGCTGGCCTGCGGCGTGATGTCGTTTCCGCTTCTGGTGCGGCCGATCCGGCTGTCGATCGAGGCGATCGACCGGCGGCTGGAACAGGCATCGAGCACGCTCGGCGCGGCACCGTGGCAGGTGTTTGCCACCGTGACCCTGCCGTTGGCGCTGCCGGGCATCCTGGCCGGCATGGTGCTCGGCTTTGCCAAGGCGATCGGCGAGTTCGGCGCCACCATTACGTTCGTCTCGAATATTCCCGGCGAGACCCAGACGATTTCCTCGGCGATCTATTCGCTGATCCAGACGCCCGACGGCGACCGCGCGGCGGGGCGGCTGGTGCTGATCTCCATCGTGATCGCGATGGGCGCGCTGATCGCATCCGAGTGGTTCGCACGGCGCGCCACGCAGCGCCTGCACGGGAACTGACCATGCTGCGCGTCGAGGTCACAAAGCAGCTTGGCGAGTTCTCGCTGGAAGCCTCCTTCACCAGCGAGGGCCGCGTCACCGGCCTGTTCGGCGCGTCCGGCGCCGGCAAGACCTCGCTGATCAACATGATCGCGGGCTTGCTGCGGCCCGACCGCGGCGTCATCATTCTCGACGGCGAAACGCTCGACGACACCTCGACGGGCGCGCACGTGCCGCCGCACCGCCGCCGCATCGGCTACGTGTTCCAGGATGCCCGGCTGTTTCCGCATCTCGATGTGCGGCAAAATCTCGACTACGGCCGGCGCATGAACAGCCTCGCCGAGGATCCGGCGCAGCATGCGCGCATCACCGACCTGCTCGACATCGGCGGCTTGCTGGATCGCCGGCCCGGAAAACTCTCCGGCGGCGAGCGTCAGCGCGTCGCGCTCGGCCGCGCGCTGTTGTCGAAGCCGCGATTGCTGCTGCTCGATGAACCGCTGGGATCGCTTGATGAGGGACGCAAGATCGAAATCCTGCCCTATCTGATCCGACTGCGCGACGAAGGCATCCCGATGGTCTATGTCAGCCACGATGCCGCGGAGCTGCGCCAGCTCGCAACGCAGATCGTGATGCTGCGCAATGGACGCGTCACCGCGCTCGGCGGCGTCAAGGTGCTGACGAGCAGCACGCCTGCCTGATTTCGTCCGTGATCCAGATCACGTTCGATCGGCACGGAATTCAAGAAATCCTGTGTTTATAAGCACTTCCTGAACACCCGTTCAGAAAAATCTTTCGAACTATTTTCGCGGGCGACGCGTCTCATAAACGCATCAGGCAATCACGCCTAGCACAATGGAGACTACAACTATGTTCCGTAAAATCGCTCTTGCAGCTGCTGCCGCGATCGCTCTGACCGCTGCTGCTGTTGCCCCGGCTTCGGCCGGTGGTAAGGGTGGCCACGGTCATGGTGGGCATCACGGTCATGGCCATCACGGCCATCATCATGGTCATCATCATCACGGTCATGGCCATCATCACCATCACGGCCATCATCACCACGGTCATCATCACTTCGGATCGTTCTACATCGGCGGAAGCTGCTGGAAGACGGTGTGGTCCGACTTCGGACCGCGTCGCATCTACGTCTGCGGTCGCTATCTGTAAGCTGACGGCCATCGCAAGAAGGCCTCAGCCGAAGGCTGGGGCCTTCTCCCTTTCTGCAGCGCTCGCCGTGACGAAGTTTGGCGAAGCGACATCCTAGCTCGTGCGTTTGCCCGCAGGATGCTCACCCAGCAAGTCGCGCAGCGCCTGAATCTTCGGCGAACCCGCGCCCTTGCGCCAGATCAGGTAGGTATCCGCCCTGTTCTCGCCCGGCGGCAACCGGTGCACCCGCAAGCGTTTGCTCTCCGGAAACGTGGTGAGAACACTTTTGGGCAGCAGCGCGACGCCCATTCCTGCAGCGACGCATCCGAGCATCGCGTGATAGGAGCCGAGCTCAATCGTGCGCTCCGGCATCTGGTCGCGAAGCGCGTACCAATCCTCCAGCCGTTTGCGATGCGGACAACCATGCTCGAAGGCAATGATGGTTCGCGGGAAATACTCCTTCTTGCCTTTGTCCTTGCCTTTACTCCTGCCTTGGCCGATCGCCGGCGTGCCGGCAGCGGACACGATCACGGGTTCTTCCTCGAACACCGCAACCTTTTCAAACAACGCATCCGCAATCGGCAACGTCACCAGCGCAGCATCGAGCTCGCCGGCCAGGATCGCCTTTGAAAGCGTCGGGGGATTGCCGGTGCGAAGTTCGAGCTCCACTTCCGGATAAAGGCGATGATACTCGCTGACCGGTCCCGGCAAGCGGACGGCCGCGGTGCTCTCCATCGCCCCCAGCCGAAAGATTCCGCGTGGCCTCGGATCCTGCACCGCGTTGCGCGCCTCGTCGGCCAGCGCGAGCAGCCGGTCCGCGTAGTCGAGCAGCACCTGCCCCGCCGGTGAAAGATGCAGGCGCTTGCCCTCGCGAATAAAGAGCGGAACGCCGATGTCGTCCTCGAGCTGCTGGATGCGCGTCGTGACATTGGATTGAACGCGATGCAAATGCTCCGCGGCCCGCGTCACGCCACCCTCGCGGACAACCGCGCTGAAAATCTTCAAATCGGACAGATCCATACATCTCTCCACGGGATCATAATCATCTTTATTATTCATTTTATGTGATCATCGCCACGTCGTAAAGAGACCCCGTCGCAACGCCCGGAAGTATGGAGGCGCCAATCGCGATCGATGGAGGTCACGATGCCAGCAGGACATGGAATGCAGGGCTGCCCGTCCGACATCCGCCGGGCCTCGCCAGCCGAGTTTCTCTTGCTGACAGAGCGGATCGCCCGAGAGGCTCGGGCCGCGGCGATCGGTGACGCTGTCGTTCGAACGTTCACGCGGGCAGTGCGCGGCGTGCGCGTGCTGGTGTCGGTGGTCCGCACCGCGTTCGCCTTGCGCGACACCCTCATGCCGGCGCGTGAAGGCAGCCGAACGCACCATCCCAATCACCATCAGTGACCCCGACGCCACCACCGGCGCAAACTCCGAAAGAGACGCGACCATGCTGATCACCATCATGAAGCCGGCTCGGCTCAACACAGGCTCTCTTGCCGCGGACGCCTTTCGTGCCCTGCGAACGGTCTGCGCCAGACTTTGGCGTTGGCGGCAGCAGCGGCTGGCGGCCTCGGAACTGCACAGCCTGAGCGACTACTCGCTGAGAGATATCGGTATCGCGAGAAGCTACATCGACGAACAGGTACGCCTTTCCGCCAAGCGCTACGCGCGGCCGACCAAGTCAACCGGACTGATCTGAGTTCTCATCGCTGCAGCCGCTTAACCCCTGGAACGGAGAAACTACCATGCCCAAAGCATACTGGATCGTGCGTGTCAGCGTTCATCAGCCAGCGCAATACCCGGATTATCTCGCCGCAGCGCGTCCGGCCTTCGAAAAATTCGGCGCCCGGTTTGTCGTACGCGGCGGCGCGTTCGAACTGATGGAGGGACAGGCGCGGGAACGCAACGTCGTCGTCGAGTTCGCCGATTTCGCGACGGCGACCGCCTGCTACCGCAGCGACGAATATCAGAAGGCAAAGGCGATCCGCCAGGCGAACGCGGATGCCGACTTCATCATCATCGAGGCCGCCACCTAGACGATTTCGCGCGCGCGCAAATCTGCGATCGCGGCCGCGTCGTAGCCGAGCGAGGCCAGCACCTCGTCGGTATGGGCGCTGAGTTCGGGCGCCATGCGGTCGAGTTTGCCGCCACCATGGGCGAGCTGAAATCCGCTGCCGGCGAAACGAAGCCGGCCATAGGGCGTGTCGATCTCCTGAATGGCGCCGCGCGCTGCAATCTGCGGATGATCGATCACTTCCTCGACCTTCCAGATGCTGGCGCAGGGCGCGCCGGCCGCTTCCAGGATGGTCTCCCACTCGCGGGGATCCTTCTTAGACAGCGCGTCCTCGATGATGGCTCGTAGCGCCGGCTCGTTTTCCTGCCGCGCGAACCAGTCGACGAAGCGCGGGTCCTCCAGCGCATCAGCGCGGCCGAGCGCCTTCATCAGCGACTGGTATTGCTTCTCGCTGTTGACGGCGAGCAGCAAATATCCTTCGCCAGCCTTGAACAGGTTGGCGGTCGGCCGGCGGCTGACGGCCTGATTGCCGGAGAGTTGCTGGCGATGGCCGGCGACCGCGTAATCCGCCACCTGACCTGAAAGAAACGCCAGCGTAGCCTCCAGCATGGAGACGTCGACCATCTGTCCCTTGCCGGTATGGGTGCGCTGGAACAGCGCACTGGAGACACCGAACGCCGCGGTCGAACCGGACAACACGTCGCAGACCGCAAAGCCGGCGCGGGTCGGTCCGGTCTCGGCGTGGCCCGTAATGGACATGATGCCTGATAGAGCCTGGATCTTGCCGTCATAGCCGGCGCCAAGCCGCGCCGGACCGGTCTGGCCAAAACCCGAAATCGCGCAATAAATCAGCCGCGGATTGATCGCCGAGAGCGCCGCATAGCCGATGCCGAGCTTGTCCATCACGCCGGGACGGAAATTCTCCATCACCGCGTCGGCTTGCGCCGCGAGCTGCTTGACGATCGCGATCGCTTCCGGCTTTTGCAGGTCGAGCGTCAGGCTGCGCTTGTTGCCGTTGACCGCCTGCCAGCCCGGCGCAAGTCCGCGCTCGGCCCATTCGCGGGAGAGCGGCGTGCGGCGCATGTCCTCGCCCTCGCGCCGCTCCACCTTGATGACGTCGGCGCCGAGCAGCGCGAGCTGGTAGCTCGCATAGGGGCCGGCCAGCACCTGCGTGAAGTCGAGAATCTTCACGCCTTCGAACGGTCGGGTCACGCAGCGTTCTCCCTGGCTCTTCTTGCCCTCTCCCCTTGTGGGAGAGGGTGGACGCGATGCGGAGCATCGCGGACGGGTGAGGGGTTTGTCTTGGCGAACACCGAACGTGCGGATAAAGACCCCTCATCCGGCGCTTCGCGCCACCTTCTCCCACAAGGGGAGAAGGAAGACCGCGTCACGCCGCGCGGTTGCCGCGCGCGATTTCTTTCTGCTTGTCGAACTCGGCGCGGCGGCGGGCCAGTTCTTCCGGGCTCATCTGCGCGATGTTGTTGTAGTCGAGCTTCCAGGAAGCGTCCTCGCTCCAGCGCAGCGGCGACTGCATCGTGGTGCGCGCGCCGGACGCGGTTTCCAGAACGCGCAGTGCCAGTTCGAGCGTCTGCGCCTGCGAGGCCACATCCTGCGGCTTGCCGGCGGAGTTGCCGAGCGGAAAGTCCGAGAACAGGAAGCGCGGCACGGCGGCGTGCTCGACGATGTCCTTGGCGCAGCCCATCACCACCGTGGCAATGCCGTTGGCTTCGAGGTGGCGCGCGACCAGTGCCGAGGTCTGGTGGCACACCGGGCAGTTCGGCACCAGCACTGCGACATCGACCTTGTCGGCGAGGCAACGCTCAAGAATCTCCGGCGCGTCGGTGTCGATGGTGACGCGATGGCTGCGATTGGTCGGCGCGCCGAAGAAGCGCGGCGCCACCTCGCCGACCCGCCCCGCGGCTTGCGCCTTCAGAAGCTGCGGCAGCGGAAACCAGGTGCCGCTGTCGATTGCCGACGTGTGCTTGCGGTCATAGCCGATATGCGAGATCCGCAGATCGTGCTGTTTCGAAGTATCGCCGTCATAGACAGTGTAGAATTTCGCGCCGCCATTATACGCCGCACCCGGACCCTGATCGCCCTTGGCGGGATCATATTGCGCGGCGGTCGTAACGATGGTCACCCGCGATTGCGCCAGCGGCTTTTTCAGCGGCTGGAATGGCGCATCGACGTAATGCGCCCAGCGGTACGCCGTGGTGTAGCCGATCGCCGCGTAATAATCGCGGGTCCGCTGCATATAGGGGACCGGAGCATCGTAGTCGGGCGCAAAGCCCAGTTGATCGTCGGACGGGCCGGACATTGTTGTGTCTCCTGCGTTTCCACCGTGAGGGCGCTGATCTGGCTTGAGCCTAAGCTAGTGATAGTCAGCCTGTTCCTCAACAGCGGATATTGCACGAGCCAGGACCAATGACCATGCGCGCCACGGCCGGGACAGCAGGCCCTAACCGGGGGCTGGTACCTTGTTTTGCCGTGCGCGTGCCGGCAACACGGCAGCGCGGCGCGACCTAGTCGTCCTCCTCGGCCGGCTCACCAATTCTGCACGGGCGCAAGGCATCGCCGCCCTTGAGCACGATGATCGAGACCGCCGCATGATTCTGCCGGAAATCGTTGAGGCGGAAGATTCCGGCGGCGTAGCGTTCGCGCAGGCCTTGTTCCACCCTGGCGTCGATCGGATCACGGAAGATTTCGCGCGCACGCAACAAACCCAAATCGCCATAGTCGCGGTACAGATTCGAGGTGTGCTGCAAGCGCGAGGACAGATACCAGAACATCGCCGAGCGGTATTCCTTCAAGGCGTCTTTCGGGCAGGACTGCGGCGTACAGACACGCAAAGCCAGCGTAATCTTGTCGGGATCAAAGTTGGCGATACGATCATCGATCGAGCGCCCGCCGCGGTCGCGCGAGCCGCGCGAGGGAATGGCTTTCGTTCCAGCGACGTGCTGGCGGCCGTAGCAGGCCGGCGCCGTCTTCGGCTCGGACATGTATCTCTCCACGCGAGCGAAAACACCGAAACCGACCATCGCGATGCCGCCGACGGCCAGACCCGTGGCCACCGCGCGCCAGCGGGTGAAGAAGCCCGAAGGCAAGCCTTGTTCGAGCATGCTCATCCGCATGCGTTCTTGCTGGGTTGAGCAGGGCCTACGACAGGCATCGCGGGCATCCCGCGCGGCGGCGGCGGACTTCCGAAGACGCCCGGCGTTCGGTTCGACATGAGCCGGGCAACATCGCTGGCCGGGATGTAACCGTCGGCTTCGAGCGCGACCAGTCCTTCCTTGAGTTGCGGATCGATCCGGGCGCTGGGCATGCCGGCCGCGTCTTGCTTGTAATCGATCGGCCCGCCGGCAATCATTGCCGATGGGCTGCCCGCCTGTATTTGCCATTCTTCACGCGCCTGAACGACCAGCTTGGCATACTGCCGAACCGCCTCGTACAAATGATCCCGATGCGGCTTCTGACAGAAGCGCTGCGGCTGTTCCCTGGTCAGGCACGCCACATAGGCGCCGCCGCGCACGACCCGGTGCTCGACGATATAGAGGCTATCGAAAGCTGCGTTCCTCTGCGTCGCAGTCAATTCGGCCGTAGCGGCGCGGTCGGTGCAGATGCGATGAACCCGCTGCAACAGCGCGTCACCGCCGCCGGCCTGCTCGATCGCCGCCGCCGGGTTGCCGGCGTTGGCGGTTTCTACGAAACCCCGGTCGAGCGCCTTACCCGCCTGCTTCATGAAGTAGACACTGGCGCCTCCGATGGCGAATGCCAGTGCGACTCCGAGCGCCATGCCGCCGACCTGCTTGACCAGCGGCGGCATCCCGCCGCCGGAAGACGCCGGGATCGGCCGCGACGCCTCCGGCGCCGGCTGTATCCCTCGCCGGCCGAAATCGCCGTTCTGTCGACTCATGGTCTTTCCCTTTCGATCAGCGGCGCGCGCGCTGCTTGCACAGGCGATCCAGGTCGCCGGCGTACATGGTTTTGTCGGTAGAGCCGTCGCTCTGTGCCAGACCCGAAGTCGGCGTGATGCGGGATGGATTGAGCAACAGAGTGTAGCGGATAGCATCGAACGGCAGACCAAAATGATCGGCCCAGTTCTGCAACGACGTACACAATCCCTGACGGTTGCTGACTTCGCCGCCGGTCGGGTCCACGGGGCGCGCGAAACTGGGAGCGCCAAACGCGCCGATCCGAAAGCCCGCCAGCGAGCCCGGTTGAGCGTCGAGAACGTCAAACGCCGCATAACCTTCAAATCCGACGCGGGGCGCCGATCCCGGCGTCAAGCCTTGCAGGCGCCAGCGGATCGGCTGATCGGCGATGATGACGACCGCATCGCGCGGAGCCTGTTTGAGGTCGAGTTGCAGAATCCGATAGCCGTCCTGATCGACAGCCTGTCGCGCCTGCGACGACGTTCCCCCGCCACCCGGCTTTGTGCTGTCGAATGCGACCGCGATAATTTGAAGCGATGCTGTCGTGCCGGAGGCCATTTCCGGCCTGCCGGTCAGCGCCCTGAGCCTCGCGATCTGCCGCCCGCGTTCCTTATCCAACACCGAAGTGACGATGCCTGGCTTCGATGCCGGCTCGTCGCGGGGACCGGCCTGCTCCAGAATCTGCTGAAACCTGTCATTGTTGCGACCGGCGACCGAGCCGAGCACGTGCCCGTACGTCATCGTCAGCACGACAAGCGGCGTGGCGATAAAACCGAGCACCGTGAACCAGACAAGAAAGCGAATGACCTGATCAAGCAGCGGCGGTCGCGGCGGAGGATCTGTTTGCGTCACACTCATCAACGGCCCCGATGGCCGCCGGTGGGAGCGCGACCTTACGGACCCGAATTTACACGGAGAGGTTGAAAGGCTTTTTTGAGCCTCAGACTAAAAGTCGCTCGATCCCGGCCATGTTTGATTAACGGGTTGTGCCTTTTCGAGACGACGCCTCAGACCCCCGCGACCTGCGACCATATCTCGGCGAGCTTGCGCCTGAACGCCTGCATGCGCGTCAAGGGCACGGCCACTTCCTCTTCCTCGGGCAGCCGAAGGCCGATGACGTTGACCCGGCCGCCGCCAAGGCTGCGCGCGACCAGGACGATGGGATCCAGCACCAGCTCCGCGCCTTCCTTTGGCGCGTGGTCGAGATGGATGTCGAAATAATCCGCCAGCGTCAGCTTGGCCTGCTCTTCACCGACCGCAACGCCGTAGATCTCGGCGAGTTCACCCAGCGTGTGCTCGCCCGACACCGTGAAATCGCCGAGCAGATGCGGATCGGGCGTCGTGCTCGGCGCCATATCGACAAAGAACCGATCCAGCGCCTCGGCCTTTTCCGGTGGCGCCAGCAGGTAGATGTAATCGCCGGGCGCGATCGGGTCGGCCTCGGTGGGCGATAGGATCCGCTCGTCGCGGATCACCAGCGTCGGCTTCGACCAGGACGGGATCAGCCCGCGCCGGAAATACAGGCTCTTTGAGCGCACGGGATAGCCGACCAGTTGCTGCTCGAGCTGGCCGGGCAGATCGAGCTCGACGCGGCGCGGGCCACGGTCCGCGCGGGGCAACGCCACATGCAGCAGCCGCGCCGCCGGCGCCAGCGTCCAGCCCTGCAGCAGCAGCGAGATGAAGACGACGACAAAGGCGACGTCGAAATAGAGATAGGCTTTCGATAGCCCCACCAGCATCGGGATCGATGCCAGGAAAATCGCCACCGCGCCGCGCAGGCCGGTCCAGGCGATGAAGAGCTTTTCCCGCCAGTTGAAGCGAAACGGCGCGAGACAGAGAAACACCGCCAGCGGCCGCGCCAGCAGCATCAGCACCAGCGCCACCAGCACGGCCGGACCGATGCTGTCGACCAGCCGCTGTGGGGAGACCAGCAGGCCGAGCATCACGAACATCACGATCTGCGCCAGCCAGGTCGCGGCATCGAGGAACGTCACCACCGAATTATGCGCGCGCGTCGGCCGGTTGCCGATGATGATGCCGGCGAGATAGACCGCGAGAAAGCCGCTGGCGTGCGCGATCTGCGCCGCCCCGAAAATCACCAGCGCCGCGGTGGCGACAAAGGGCGCATGCAGGCCTTGCGGCAGCGCCACGCGATTGAGCCCCACCACCACCAGACGGCCGCCGATCACGCCGACGACGGCACCGAGCCCGGCTTCGCGGATGAATTCCAGCGCGATATGCACGGCCGAGCTTTGACCGAGCGAAATGTATTGGACCAGCATCAGCGTGAGGAAGACCGCGAAGGGATCGTTGGTGCCGGATTCGGCCTCCAGCGTCGCACCCACCCGAGGGCGCAGCCGCAGGCCCTGCGCATGCACCAGCAGGAACACCGCCGCCGCATCGGTCGAGGCGACGACGGCGCCGACCAGCAGCGACTCGCTCCAGTTCAGATCGAGCACGTATTTGGCGAACGGCGCGGTGACCAGGGCGGTGAGCAACACGCCGACCGTCGCCAGCACCGTGGACGGCGCCAGCACCGCACGGATACTTTGAAACCGCGTTTTCAGACCGCCGTCGAACAGGATCAGCGCCAGCGCCACCGATCCCACCAGATAGGTCGAGCGCACGTCGTCGAAGCTCAGCTGGCCGGGCCCGGAATCGCCCGCCAGCATGCCGATCAGCAGGAAGACCAGCAGCAACGGCGCGCCAAAGCGCAGCGCCAGCAGGCTCGAGAGAATTCCGGCCATTATCAGGACGGCTCCGAGCAAAATCGCCAGACTTACTGAATCGAGAGAAGCCATAAATTTAGGGAAGCCTCGAATCTAGAGAAGATTTGCAGCTCTGCAACGTTGGGCAAATACTTGCAATTGCATCCTTATCGTCGCCACAGTTGAACGCCAACCCATTTCTCCAAGATAGCGGCAATGTGCCCGGTTTATCGGCCTGACTTGCCCTTGCGGACGTCTCGTATCGATGGCATCCGCAGCGCGCTTGTGGGAGTCTGCCAGCGCTTCGAATCAATTTTGCATGATGGGGCAGCTTGATAAGCGACCTGGCCCCGAACGAGATTTTGCCGATGGATCCGAAAGAGATTATCGAGTTGCTGCACACCACCGCGCGGTCGCTCGGCGCGGAGGTCACCTCACCCTGGTTCTATCTGCAGTTTGGCCTGATCCTCGCCGGCGCAGGCATCGCCTATGCGAGCGACGCGGCCATTCGTTCGCGCGTCGACATGACCTCGTTCGCGATGGGCTTGCCGCTGCCGCTCAGGCACTTCGCTCGCGTGCTGGTCTTTAGCGCCTCCACCGCGGTGTTCGCCGTTCTGATGATCGCCGCCCGCATCACGATGTACCATTCGACCTGGCCGAGCCGCAGCTATCTGCTGGCGGTCTGCGCCAAGCTGGCGCTGGCCTGGCTGGTCATTCGCCTCGTGACGTCGGTCATTCGCAACGAGTTCATCGTCCGCCTGGTGTCGCTGTCGGCATGGCTGGTCGCGGCGCTCAGCGTCGTCGGCCAGCTTCAACCGACCCTGGACTTGCTGGATTCGGATGCGGCCTCGATCGTGCTCGGCGGATTGCGGCTGACGCCGCTGGTCCTGATCAAGCTCGGCGCCCTCTTGATCGTGGCGCTGTGGCTGACCAACATCGCCAGCAATTTCGTCGAAAGCCGCATCACCCGCTCCGCGGACCTGACGCCGTCGATCCAGGTGCTGCTGGTGAAGATGATCCGCATGGGCCTGATGGTGCTGGCGATCATCATCGCGCTCAGCGCCGTCGGCATCAATTTGTCCGCGCTCGCGGTATTCTCCGGTGCGGTCGGCGTCGGTATCGGTATCGGCCTGCAGAAGATCGTCGCCAACTTCATCTCGGGTATCATCCTGCTGGCGGACAAGTCGGTAAAGCCCGGCGATCTCGTCACCATCGGCGACAGTTCGGGCCGCATCAGCGCGATGAAGACGCGCTACATTTCGGTCGCCGCCGGCGACGGCCGCGAGTTCCTGATCCCGAACGAAGATCTGGTGACCCAGAAGGTCGTGAACTGGACCTATACCGACAAGAACACGCTGGTGAAGGTGCTGTTCGGGACCAATTACGACGCCGATCCGCGGCTGGTCTGCAAGCTGGCCGTCGAGATCGCCGCGGCCGCGCCCCGCGCCATCAAGAACAAGCCGCCGAACTGCATCCTGACCGAATTCGCCGAGGCCGGGATGAAATTCTCCCTGACCTTCTGGATCGCCGACCCCGACGGCATGGACACCGTGAAGAGCGACGTGATGCTGGCGCTGTGGGACGCCTTCAAACGGGAGGGCATCCGGGTTCCCTATCCGGTGCGTGAAATCCGGGTCCGGGGCGGCGCACTGCCGGTCGAATCCGTGGTTGAGGTTTCCAGCTGAAATCAAGCGTTTAGATGCCCCCCAGCCCGCTAACCTTGGCTTGCACTGCTGGCTGCGATCATTAAATTAGGCGGCAAATCAGCCTTTGACGCCCTCAATTCCCGAAGCATGACCCGCCCATGAGCTATATCGAAGCAACAGATACCTCCTTGCGAAAGACCGGACAGATCAAGCTGCATGGCGCGAGCGGTTTCGCCGGCATGCGCAAGGCGGGCGCCCTGGTCGCCAAATGCCTCGACGAGCTCACCGACATCGTCAAGGAAGGCATTCCTACCTCGCGGATCGACGAATTCGTCCGCGACTTCGCGTTCAGCCACGGCGCCTACCCGGCAACGCTGATGTATCGCGGCTACCGCTATTCAACCTGCACCTCGATCAATCACGTGGTCTGCCACGGCATGCCCGGCGATCGCGCGCTGAAGGAAGGCGACATCGTCAATATCGACGTCACCTTCATCGTCGACGGCTGGTACGGCGATTCCAGCCGCATGTATGTGATCGGCCCGATCGCCCGCAAGGCCGAGCGGCTGATCGAGGTCACCTATGAGGCGATGATGCGCGGCATTGCCGCCGTAAAACCCGGCGCCACCACCGGCGACATCGGCCACGCCATCCAGAGTTTTGTCGAGCCGCAGGGCATGAGCGTGGTGCGCGATTTCTGCGGCCATGGTTTGGGACGCATGTTCCACGACGAGCCGAACATCATCCATATCGGCCGGCCCGGCGAAGGCGTGGCGCTGAAGCCCGGCATGTTCTTCACCATCGAGCCGATGATCAATCTCGGCAAGCCGCATGTGAAGATCCTGTCCGACGGCTGGACCGCGGTGACGCGCGACCGCTCGCTGTCGGCGCAGTTCGAGCATTCGGTCGGCGTAACCGCTGATGGCGTCGAAATCTTCACGCTGTCGCAACGCCACGCCGAGAAGCCTCTGGCCAAGGCGTAATTGGACCGGCGCGTAACCCTGCCCCGCAAGCCCAAGGCCGTCGTCTTCGATATGGACGGCCTGCTGATCGACACTATTCCCGCCTATGTCAGCGCCATGGTCGAGGCCGGCCATGATGTCGGACACGTCGTCTCGAAAGACTATGTGCTGTCGCTGGTCGGGCTGCTCGGCCTTGAGCTGGAAGCGCAGCTTCGCACCGATCATGGCACGGCATTTCCGCTCCCTGCCTATATGGCCGCAGTCTCGGCACGGCTTGGTCCGATCCTGGATGCCGGCGTTCCCTTGAAGGCCGGCGCATCAGAATTGCTGGAAGCACTGGCAAGGGCAGAAATGCCAATGGCGGTCGGGACCTCGATGACGCGGAAGGAAGCGCTTCATCATCTGAACCACTGCGAGGTCGAACACTTCTTCCGCAGCGTCGCCGCGCGAGACGACGTGGCCCGCGGCAAGCCGCACCCGGACGTTCACCTGAAGGCGATGTCGGCGCTGGGGTTCGAGCCTCGCGATTGCCTGGTCCTCGAAGATTCCTTCAACGGCGTTCGCGCGGCACACGCCACCGGCGCCATGGTGATCATGGTGCCGGATGTGGTAGCGCCGACGCCGGAGATTGCGGCGCTTTGCATCGGCGTGGCCATCGACCTGCATCAGGTCGGGGAGATCATCGGGTGAATGGAAACCCCGGCCAACTGATTTCCTGCCGTTGCGGCAATTGATGATTGCAACAGCACGAAATTCTGGATGCCGATGCCATGAGGACGATGGCCAAAATCCCAGTTGCAAATCGTTCTCAATATCCTGCGGCAAGATGCCGGTCCTTTAACTTGAATCCCTGCGGAATACGCCGCGCGCGACGGTGTAGAACTCACGCGGACGCTCTCGGTCGAGCCTCCGACGGGCGATCAACCAAGGGAGCAAGAACAATGTTCGAGATTTCACGCAGAGATCTGATTCTCGGAAGCACGGGGGCCGCGCTCGTTTTCGGCCTCAAGGGACCGGTTTCGTTCATCGATGCGGCGCACGCGCAGCGCGCCGCGGACAGCCTCAAATACAAGGTCGGGGATATCGAGGTCTTCAGCCTGCATGAGGGATCCGTCGAGCGCACCGTCACTGAAGCGATGGTCAAGAACGCCTCGCTCGACGACGTCAAGAAGGCGCTGAGCGCGGCGGGCATCGGGCCTGACAAGATCGACAATCCCTTTACCGTCACGGCGATCCGGACCGGCGGCAAGGTCGTGCTGTTCGATACCGGCTTTGGCGGCAACGGTCCGGCCACGGTCGGCAAGCTCGCGGACAACATGAAGGCCGCCGGCCTCGATCCCGCGACCGTCTCCACCGTCGTGATCTCGCATTTCCATGGCGACCACATCTCCGGCCTGTGGGTGAAGGAGACGAGCGCGCCGGTGTTCCCGAACGCGGAAATCATGATGCCCGAGGTCGAGTTCAAGTACTGGACCGATCCGGCGCTGGTGGAGAAGGTGCCGGAAGCCAACCGTCCGATGGTCAAGCGCATCCAGGCGACGTTCCCGACCTGGAAGAACGTCAAGCAATACAACGACGGCGCCGACCTCGCGCCCGGCGTCAAGGCGATCGCCACGCCTGGTCACACCGTCGGACACATGTCGTTCCTGGTGGCATCCGGCGGACAGCAGCTCTATATCCAGAGCGACGTCACCGGCATGCACCAGCTGTTCGTTAGGAATCCCGGCTGGTTCTCCAGCTTCGATGCAGACGGGCCGAAAGCGGAAGCCACGCGCCGCGCTTTCTTCGATCGCGTCATCGCCGAGAAGGGCATGATCGCCGGCTATCATTTCGGCTTCCCGAATGTCGGCACCCTGTCGAAGGATGGCAATGGCTATGCGTTCGCGGCCGTGAAGGCCTGATAGCGGGCTGGTCCGAAAAAAATGAAAGGCGCCGCATGTCGCGCGGCGCCTTTTCTCTATCCGAAATCCGCCGCCGCCCCGCACTTCAGAGTTGCAAAAGCTGGCCGGCACGGCATGCTTGATGCCGATGCCCGCCAAGCCGCGTGACCCAAATCCCGAACCCGACGAAACGCCGCATTACCACGGCCATCGCGAGCGGCTGCGCGAGCGCTTCTACAGCGCCGGGCCGGACGCGCTCAGCGATTATGAGCTGCTGGAGATGGCGCTATTCCCCGCCCTGCCCCGGCGCGACACCAAGCCGCTGGCCAAACTACTGCTGAAGAAGTTCGGCTCCTTTGCCGAAGTCGTCCACGCGCCGGAAGCGCGCCTGCGCGAAGTCGAGGGCATCGGCGATGCGTCCGTCCACCAGATCAAGCTGCTCGCGGCGGCCGCGAGCCGGGTGGCAAAAGGCGAGATCAAGCGCAGCATCGCGCTATCGTCCTGGAACGACGTGATCGGCTATTGCCGCAGCAGCATGGCATTCGCCGACAAGGAACAGTTTCGCCTGCTGTTCCTCGACAAACGCAACCAGCTGATTGCGGACGAGGTGCAACAGACCGGCACCGTCGACCACACCCCGGTCTATCCGCGAGAGGTGATCAAGCGCGCGCTGGAATTATCGGCGACCGCGCTGATCCTGGTGCACAACCACCCGTCCGGCGATCCGACGCCCTCGCAAGCGGACATCCAGATGACGAAAGCAATCGTCGACATCGCCGCCCCGCTCGGCATCTCCGTGCACGACCACATCATTGTCGGCAAGAACGGCCATGCGAGTTTGAAGGGGATGCGGCTGATCTGAGCCCGCAAGCTCGCCGCGATGCGTCATGTCGTCAGCTCGCAGTGTGACCCTATTGGGCGAGCGCGCCGCGTTGCTCCCATGGTCCCGGATTGAGAACCGCGCCGCTGACTTTGCCGGCGGCGTCCCTGACGAAGGCGATCCGCGTATGATCGCCACTCTCGACCTGGAATTCATCCTTTGAGCGGACCGCCACCGGCACAGGCTGGCCCTTGTCGAAATCAAGGATCGACCAGGTGCCGGTCGCTTCAACCACAAGCATGCCGTCCGCGACACGGACCTGGAGCTCGACACTGTGCGATGGCGCCGCTTCCCGGGCAAAGGCGATCACGAGTGGATCGGTCTCTTTCTGACGGATGATCTTGAGCTTGATCGGGGCGTTGAACGGACCCGAAATCCGTCGAAAAGCTGCTTCCAGGGCCAGGCCCTTGATCGACCGATCGTCGATCGCGGTGATGAGATCTCCCGCCATCACGCCGGCTCTCGCGGCGGGGCCCCTGTTGGCCGGTTTGATCACCCTCAGGCCATCCGTCTCTGCGACAACGGACTCAAGACCGGTCCAGCCGTTACCATCGACAACAAGCGAGGTCTGTTTGTCCAATGAACTTGCGGATCCTCCGAAGTCGTAGCGTCCGGCATATTCCGTAAGCTCGCGCGCATTCAATTGCGTTGACGCGGCAGGCGCGGAAACTTCCGGAGCCTTCAACGCCGCATAGGGTAGACGGCGAACCGCGTTGAAATAGAAACCGTTCTCACTGTGCTGGTGTCGCTGCATCATCATGACAAGGATCAGTTTCTGGGCCGGGTCGACCGAGAAGAACGTGCCCCAGCTTCCCTGCCAGTTGAAGCTGCCGACAGATCCCGGGATCAGGCTGAAATCCGGGTTGGTGCGAACGGCGAAGCCGAGCCCCCACCCCGTCCCAAACGCTGGACCGGCTTCGTGTCCCGCGAGGTGGATGTCCGATGGCAGCGAATTTGTCGTCATCAGCCGGACCGTTTCCGGTTTCAAAATACGCGCACCATCAAGCTCACCGCCGTTGAGCAGCATCTGGCAGAAGCGCAGGAAGTCCGGCACCGTCGAAACGATCCCGCCACCACCCGAAAAGAACGTTTGCGGCTTGCCGACGTCTCCATCCGTCAACGGCGGGGGCTGCGCGCCCGGCAGGGCGACGAGGCGGGAGAGTTTATCTTCCGGCACGTGGAAGCCGGTATCGACCATATGGAGCGGCGCGAACAGGCGGCTTTGCAGAAACTGGTCGAATGGCTGGCCCGACACGACTTCGATGACACGGCCGAGAACATCATATCCCAAAGAATATTCCCAGACTGCGCCCGGCTGGTGCACAAGCGGAAGAGTGCCGATACTCGCGACAAAGGGTGCGATCGTCTTGTCGCGCCGCATCGGCGCCTTGATGCCGTAAAGCGCATGTATCGCCGCATTGCCAAATCCGGGATCGGCATAGTCGGGGCTTGCATAGACAAGGCCGGACGTGTTGCGCAGGAGATCGCGGATCGTCATCGCCCGCCTGGCCGGTTCAAGCTCGATCAGGATTGCATCTCCGGTCGCCGGATCCTTCTTGACGACCTGCATATCCCTGAGCTCCGACAAGTATTGCGCCACGGGAGCATCAAGCTCGAGCTTGCCGTCATCGACCAGGATCATGGTGGCGACGCTGGTGATCTGCTTGGACATCGAGCCGATGCGGAAGATCGAATCCGGCCGCATCGGAATTTTCTTGTCGTGGTCCGCAAAGCCGGTGGGCTGCAAATAGGCGAGCTTTCCGCCGCGGGCGATCGCCACGACAAAGCCGGAGGGATCGCCGTTTCTGGTCTGCGCCTCGAACCAGGAGGTCATGCGCGCCAGTCGCCGCGCCGAAAAGCCTGTAGTGTTGGGATCGCCGACGGTCTGCAGATCGTCAGCAAGCGCCGTACCCACCAGACAGAGTGTGAGCGCGGCCACGCAGGATGCCTGGATGATTTTCATTGGGGAGCCTTTCAGACGATCCCAAACCGGGATTCCCATACTTCGCCCGGAGAACCTGCCCGATCGTTTTGGTTCCTTCTCGCCAAATCCTGAAATGCGGTTAGCCGATTTCTCAGTCCGGCTTGCCGTTTCCTGAAACGGCGTGCGCCTTCGGCGGCATCGATGCCTTTTTCGCCATGGCAAGATGCCGGAATTCGGTTGGGGTCAGGTCGGTGGCGGCCTTGAAGGCCCGATTGAATGGCCCGATCGACTGGAAGCCGGTGTCCATCGCGATCGTCAAGACCGGTACTTCCTTTTGTCCGGGGTCGGCCAGCGCCGCCTTGGCTTCCTCGATCCTGTAGCGGTTGAGGAACGCATTGAAGTTGCGGTGACCCATGCCTTCATTGATGAGCTGCCGCAGCCGGTATTCCGGCACGGCAAGCTCGGCGGACAGCACGCCAATGGTCAACCCCTCGCGCCGATAGGCGCGATCGACCATCATCAGTTGCTGCAGCCGGCGCAACAAGGCCGGCTCGACGACGGGAGGTTTGTCCTCCGCGTCAGATGCGACGGCGTTGATATCGCCGAGGATATCCGTCGCCGGGAGAGGCCGGGGGCCTTCCGGCATTCCGACCGCCCGTAACAGAAACCAGCCATAGAGGCCCATCAGCACGCAGAGGCCGAAAGCTTTACCGACGCTCGCTATCGACGCACCGGAAGCCAATGGCGACGGAAAAATGTTCAGTAATGTCACAATGGCGATATAGACCGACGCCCCGATCAGGACCACCAGCCGCTGCCGCCGCCGTCCCTCCACCATGTCCGCTGGCCATGTCGCAAGCGTCTGCGCCACGGCCAACAGAGCCAGGCCAAGAGACGCGACCTGCACCGCACGGTCGAGCGCCTGTCCGGGCATGGGCCACTCGATGGCCCCGCCGGCGACGAGCACTTCGGTGCCGGCCATCGCGACCCACAGGGCGCCATGCCAGCGCCGCAGCACGAAGTCGTCATCGAAGGCCGCACGCGCCCAAAGCCAGAACAAGACCGAGCTACCGGCCGTCAACGCCAGCAGAAACAGACTCCACCATTGCCAGGGCCGCGGAAAATTCGGCGCCGAACAGATTGCGGAAGCGGCGGCGCTGATCGCGACCGCCGCGCCGAGGCGTGCGACCGTGCTGTCACGGAGATCCCGCAGCCCCACAGCCGCGATCAGCAACGCTAACCCCGCCGCCGCGCCACGAAGACCGAGGTCGATCGACAAGAGACCGCTGCTGCCCACGACCGAAAACACTCCGGATGATTTTCTCGATGCAACGCCTTACGTGTCTCGCCCGTTACTCAAGCTGCGCCGACCGAACATTGCACATCATCGTTCAATCCGCCAAGCGGGCGCGAAACGCAGAATCGTGATCGAGTATGATCGTCACGAACGGCCGAAATCTCATTTCCGGCATCCAGCCAAATTGTGATGCGGGCCCTTGCCAGCCGTCTTGCAGGCTCTAAGCTTTGGTCCGATTGCGACCGCCGCCATGGCGGCACGGGGGGCCGATGAACCAGGACGAGTTGCTCGCCCTGATCGACCAGATCTATGGCGCGGCGGCGGACATCGACCGCTGGCCCGTGGTGCTGCAGACCATCGCCGATGCGTTTGGCGCCGGCGATGCCTCGCTCAGTGCGGTCTCGCAGCGGGACGTCCCGTGGCTGGTGGCTCCCCGCACCGATCCGGCGTTCCTGCAAAGCTATGGCGCGTACTACCACCCGCTGAATCTGTTCTGGCAGCGGGCGGCGAGCCTGCCGGTCGGAACTATCGTCACCGACCGCATGGTGCTGCCAAAGGAGACGCTGCGTTCCAGCCCGTTCTTCAACGAATGGTCGCGGCCGCAAGGGTATCTCTCGGTGATGGGAGCAACCCTGCTGGCCGACGACGACTGGCGCGTCGAGTTCGTCGTTCCCGGCAGAGACGAATTTGGGCCGGAGCAGCTGAAGCTTTATGAGGCGATTGCGCCGCATTTGAAACGGGCGGTGCAGCTCAACCATCGCCTGCAAGCCCTGGCGCTCGATCGCCATTATTCGTTCGCCGCGCTCGACAGCATCGGTCAGGGCGTGCTTGTCGTCGACTCCCGGGCGCGCGTCCTGTTTGCCAACCGGGCCTGCGACAGCGCGTTCGCCGATGGCCTGCGCCTCGACGACGGCGTGCTTTGCGGCGCCTCCTCGGCAGAGACCGCCGGCCTGCATCTGGCGATTGCGGCCAGCGCACAGACTGGCGAGGATGACGCACGGGACTCGGTGTCGATTTCGCGAGGCGAGTTCAAGAGCGCGTTGTCGCTGCTCGTCATTCCCCTCCGATCCGAGATCGAGGCAATCGCGAGATATAACCGGGCGGCGATCATCTTCGTCACCGATCCGGACAAAGTGGTGTTGCCCGACGACAAGCAATTGCAGAAGAAGTTCGGGCTTACCCCGGCGGAAGTCGGCCTCATCCGCGAATTGACCGGGGGCAGCAGCCTTCAGACCGCCGCGGGCCGGCTCGGTATCAAGATTGCGACGGCGCGGACCCATCTTCATCGCATCTTTGCGAAAACCGGCACGACGCGTCAGGCCGAACTGATGCGCCTGATGCTGACAAGGGAGCATTGGGCACGGCCCGGCAGGAACTAACCTGGAAGGGAAGTCTGGGTAGCCCTCACTTCGAGAAGTGCCAGGCGGTGCGATAACCGGTCGTTATATAAATCTTGTCATGCCGACATTCGGAGGTTTGCCAATTGAGTTCACTGTCTTCACACGTCGATGCCTTCGTTGCGGAAGTGAGAGAGCGTTGGGAGGTACCTGGCGTCGCGGTAGCGATAGTGCGGCGCGATGGGCCACTGCACGTGCATGCCTACGGCGTAAGTAGCGTCACCAGTTCCGCTCCCGCGGATGTCGATACGACCTTTGCGATCGGATCATGTTCAAAGGCTTTCACTTCCGGGTTGGCCGCAGCATTGGTAGATGCCGGTAAGATCGATTGGGACGATCCAATCCGGAAGTATCTGCCATCATTCCAGTTGTATGACCCCTGGATCAGCGACCGCGTAACGCTCCGAGATTTGTTGGCCAATCGGACAGGATTGTCGCGCGCAAGCGTTGGAGAATATGGGTCCGACCTGAGCCGTGCAGAGCTGTTGCATCAGGCCCGCTACATCCAGCCGATCGCCGGCTTTCGCGATCAGTTCACCTACTGCAATGTCGGTTACGCCGCTGCCGCCGAGGCCATGGCGCTGACGGCTGGCCATCCCTTTGATCATGTGATGGACGAATACCTTCGGAGGCCACTTGGGGTGACGCCCAGCACCGTCTCCGAAGTGCAGAGCACGGCAACCAGCAATGTTGCGGCCCCGCACTACAAGGTCGCCGGCAAGGTTCAGGTGGTCCCGCCCATGTCCACGGACAACCTGTCGGGAGCGATTGGCCAGGCTATGAGCGCGCGCGATGCAGCCAGATGGCTCGCGTTTCACCTTGATGAGGGGACGCGCCAAGACACCCGGCTCGTTTCTCCGCAACAGCTACGGGAAACGCACCTTTTGCAGGTTGCGCGCAGAGATCAAGCTGCGAACGACGGATATGGCTTTGGCTGGCATGTTCGCAACCGGCGCATCCAGCACGACGGAGCCGTTCGTGGATTTCGCACCAACATCTGGTGTGATCTGGCGGGTGGCCTCGGCATATTCGTCACGACCAATCTCGGTTCCGGCTTCGCTCAATTCGCGATCACCAATCGTATAATTCAAGCCATACGTGGAGAAGCCGTTACCGACTGGATCGCGCATTTTGACGAAATGGCAAAAGGCGAGTTGAACGAGCGTATCGCCCGCTTCGACAAGGAAAGATTCGAGGAGCCGGTTTCCACATCTCGTTGGAGGCTGGACGACTTCATTGGCAACTACCAGCACGAAGGTTTTGGTTCTCTGCATATCGAGCCGAGAAACGATCATCTGTGGTTTCGGATCGATGGATTGTCTGGCTTTGACGGGCCGCTGGTTCGCTATTCCGATTTGAGCTTGGAATACCAGGGTGATCGCGATGCCATGGCTTGGCCGGCAATAGCAGCCGCAGAGGTACCGCGGGGTGAACGCGCTCAGGTCCGGTTTCGTGCTGCCGAGAATGAAATCGACGGGCTTTGTTGGTCCGACTGGTTCGGCGAGGCGAAGTTTATCCGGATCACATAGCATTCTCTCCACACCATAAATCGAGAGATGCTTTCGCTTACGCCGCGCTAGTGAAACTCGATTTATGAGTCCACGGCCTAATTCACCAACAAAACTTCGCCGACACGGTCGATGTCGTAGCCGGCAAGTTCTGTCGCATGCTCGCGGAACGCCGCCGACCGCAGGAAGCCGAACAGGCGCTGCGGCCCGGGCAGGAAATAGTCGCGCTGCCGCAGCACGAGATCAAAATTCTCCCATGTCAGCGGCAGGAATTCGAGCGCGGCGGCCAGCGCGACCGACCTTGTTGCGATCCCGCAATCGGCGCGGCCGGAGCGCACCGCCTGCGCGACGTCGGTTCCGGTCGGGCAAGCCGGCTTCAACAAAGTGAGATCATGCGCTGCAAGGCCGGCGCGGGCCAGCAAGGCGAGCAACAGCAATTGCGCGCCGGCGCCGAGCGGACGCTGCGCCATCCGCGGGCCGGACCGCGCGACCGAGGCGATGTCGCTCAGCCCGAGTGGATTGCCTGGTGCGACCAGGATGCCTTGCTCGCGCCGTGCAAACGAAATCACGACGGCATCGTGCAATCCCGGCGCGCCGGCAACGGTTGCGATGTTGACCTGCTCATCATCCTCACCATTTCCCTGGGCGTGCAAATGAATCGCCGCGGCCATCACCTCGCCGCGGGTCAGCCGCCGCAATCCTTCTTCGCTTCCTTCCGGCAGGCTCGCGAGGCCGCAGCGGCTCTCGCGCAGCGCCCATTCCAGCAGGGGATCATGACTGCCGCCAACGATCGGGGGCGCAGCGACGTGGCTGAGCGCGGCAGGCGCGATCAGGCCGGCCGTCACCCACCGGTCAAGCGCCGCGCGCGGAAACAGCCACCGTCCCGTCACCTTGGTGCACGGCACCGCGCCTTGCGCGACCAGCTCGTAGAGCTTGCGTTCGGACAGCCGCAGGTAGGTCGCGGCCTCGTCGGTGGTGAGTAGATCGGCCATTACGAACCAGCATAAACATGCAGATATATGAATATATTACGAAGTTTGACCATAATCGCGGCTTCTGCACAAGATGCGCAAAGGATGGATTTGGGATGATTGGCGATGCTTCTGCACTTCAGCTCGTGCTGACCGGTGACCCGGCGTTGCTGGCGATCGTGCGGCTATCGCTGATCGTGAGCCTTTCCGCCGTCGTCCTTGCCGCCCTTATTGGGATCCCGTTCGGCGCCGCGCTGGCGCTGATCCAGTTTCCCGGCCGTCAGGCCGTCATCGTCGTGCTCAACGCGCTGATGGGCCTGCCGCCGGTGGTGGTCGGGCTGGCGGTTTTCCTGGCGCTGTCGCGTGCGGGTCCGCTCGGCTCATGGGGCCTGCTGTTCACGCCGAAGGCGATGATCATCGCACAAACGGTGCTGGTGGCCCCGATCATCGCGGCCCTCACGCGCCAGACCATCGAAGATCTGTGGCTCGAATACCGCGACGAACTCAACGCGATGAATGTCGGCCCGGTCGGCCGGGTAGCAACGCTGATCTGGGATGCGCGCTTCAGTCTCGTCACCGCATTGCTTGCCGGGTTTGGCCGGGCAGCAGCCGAGGTCGGCGCCATCATCATTGTCGGCGGCAATATCGACGGCTTCACCCGCACCATGACGACCGCAATCGCGCTGGAAACGTCCAAGGGCGACCTGCCGCTGGCCGTCGGACTCGGCATAGTGCTGATCGTGATCGTGATCGCGGTCAACGCGCTCGCCTGGACCGCCCGCCGCGCGGGCGAGCGAATGGCGGGGTGACCATGCGCGCGCCAGTTTCCGATCTGCCAATCAGCTTCGAGAACGTCACCGTCACCGCCGGGGCGGTGACGATCCTCGATGGCATCAGCCTCACGCTGAACCCGGGGACGCCGACCATCCTGATCGGCCCGAACGGCTCCGGGAAGAGCACGCTGCTGCGCACGGCGATGGGACTGGTGCGGCCATCACAGGGGCGCGTGACGTGGAGCGGTCGGGAAGATGTCCCGCCGACGCGGCGTGCCATCGTGCTGCAGCGCCCGGCCATGCTGCGGCGTAGCGCAAGCGGCAATATCCGCTACGCCCTGCGCGCCTCGGGCGTCGGACGGACGGAGCAGCAAAGCCGGATCGATGAGCTGCTGGCACTGGTCGGCCTCGGACAACTGGCCGATCGTCCCGCGCGGCGGCTGTCGGGCGGCGAACAGCAGCGGCTTGCGCTGGCGCGCGCGCTCGCCCGCGATCCCGCCATACTCTTTCTGGACGAGCCGACCGCGAGCCTCGATCCCGCCGCCACCAAGGCGATCGAGGACATCGTCCACGCGGTGAGCCAGCGCGGCATCAAGATAGTCATGGCGACCCATGACCTCGGCGAAGCCCGGCGGCTGGCGGGCGACATCGTGATGCTTCACCGCGGCCGCGTGATCGAAACCGGCCCGGCCGCGTCGTTCTTCAACACACCACAAACCGGCGAAGCGAGAACGTTCATCGCCGGCGAACTGCTCGTTTGTCCGATCTCTGGGAGGACATGAAATGTTTACTCGCCGCTTGCTGATGGCGATTGCCGTCAGCGCCGT
Organism: Bradyrhizobium sp. AUGA SZCCT0182; assembly: GCF_018130185.1. Classification (NCBI taxonomy): domain Bacteria; kingdom Pseudomonadati; phylum Pseudomonadota; class Alphaproteobacteria; order Hyphomicrobiales; family Nitrobacteraceae; genus Bradyrhizobium; species Bradyrhizobium sp. AUGA SZCCT0182. Next base: position 37,157 of record NZ_JAFCLY010000018.1, read on the forward strand.
TTTCGCTGGCTCCGCTTTCGCGCAGGACAAATCGATCCTGGTGGCGTCGACCACCTCGACGCAGGATTCAGGCCTGTTCGGCCATCTGCTGCCGATGTTCAAGGCCAGGACGGGCATCGACGTGAAGGTGGTTGCACAGGGCACCGGCCAGGCGATCGATACCGGCCGCCGCGGCGACGCCGACGTGCTGTTCGTCCACGCCAAGGCGGCGGAAGAAAAATTCCTCAGCGAAGGCTTTGGCGTCAAGCGTTACCCTGTCATGTACAACGACTTCGTCCTGGTCGGCCCGAAAAGCGATCCTGCAGGCATCAAGGGGTCAAAGGACATCGTCGCCGCGTTCAAGACGCTCAAGGACAAGGGCATCGACTTCATTTCGCGCGGCGACAAGTCCGGCACGCACCAGGCCGAGCTCAATCTCTGGAAGGTCGCCGGCATCGACATCGCGACGGACAAAGGCCCCTGGTACAAGGAGATCGGCCAGGGCATGGGCGCCGCGCTCAACACCGCGGCGGCTTCAAACGCCTATGTGCTGACCGATCGCGCCACCTGGCTTTCGTTCAAGAACAAGGGCGAACTCGTCATCGAGGTCGAAGGCGACAAGCGGCTGTTCAACCAGTATGGCGTCATGCTGGTGAACCCGGCGAAGCATCCGAACGTCAAGAAGGATTTCGGCCAGCAATTCATCGACTGGCTGGTTTCGTCCGAGGGCCAGAAGGCGATCGCCGATTTCAAGATCAACGGCGAGCAGCTGTTCTATCCCAACGCCAGCGATCCGGGCGCCTGATGCGCATTCGCCCTTTTGCAAGCCTTGCGGTTCTCGCGTTGATGTCAGCACCAGCCATTGCGGAAGATCTGGTGCTGCTTCATGCCGCCGGCAGCTTGCGCGGCGCGCTGACCGACGTTGCGGCCAGTTTCGAGGCGGCAACCGGGACCAAGGTGAAGGCAAAGTTCGGCGCATCCGGTCTGCTGAAGGACGAAATCGCCGGCGGCGCCAGGGCTGAAGTGTTCGCTTCCGCCAACATGGAGCACCCGCGCGCATTGGCGCTCGCCAAACGCAGCGGCCCGGTGGTGCTGTTCGCACGCAACAAGCTCTGCGCGCTGGTGAGGCCAGGGCTCGCAGTCGAGCCCGCGACGCTGCTCGACCGGATGCTCAACGCCGAGATCAAGCTTGGCACCTCGACACCGCGCGCCGATCCGTCAGGCGACTATGCCTGGGAAGTGTTTCGCAAGGCCGACAAGGTCAAACCCGGCGCCTACGCCCTGCTCGACAACAAGGCGCTGCAGCTCACCGGTGGCCCGACCAGCCCTCCGGCACCTCCGGACCGCTCGATCTATGGCAATTTGCTCGCACAGGGCGCCGCCGACATCTTCCTGGCCTATTGCACCGGCGCGCTGGCCGCGCAGAAGGAAAATCCGCAGCAACAGATCGTCGCGCTTCCCGACGCGCTGGCGGTCGGCGCCGATTACGGACTGACCGTGATCAACGACGCGTCGGCGAGCGCCTACAAATTTGCGCTGTTCATTCTTTCGACCGAGGGCCAGCAGCTGCTCGCCAAGCACGGTTTTGCCGCGCCGGGCGCGGCGCCATAGGGGATGGATTGAAGATGCGCCGTATCGGCCTGCTCGGCATCACGCTCCTTGCTCTGGTTGCACCCGCGGCCGCGGCCGACGACGGCTGCGAAAAATTCGCGTGGTCGCTGGCACGCGAGCGGGCATGGTTTGCGGCATCCGACAAAACGAGCGTCGCGTCCGGTGTAACGCTCGCAGCATTTCCGAAGGCCGCCATTGCGATTCGTCTGCAGCCGGCCGGTGAGGCCGTATTCGAAATGCCGCCGGAGCGGAAGCCGCGTATCGAACGATGGTTTGGCGGCGCCGTTCGATTTCCGGCGACTGAGCGGCCAGGCATCTATCAGGTGACCCTCTCGGAGGACGCGTGGATCGATATCGTCCAGGACAGCCGCTACGCACGCTCCGTCGGCAGCACCGGGCGAAGCGATTGCCCGGGATTGCGCAAAAGCCTGCGCCTGGAGCTTGGTGCCACCCCGTTCACCCTGCAGGTCAGCGGCGTCCCGTCGGATGCGATCGTCATCGCGATCAGCGCTGTCGAATAGTTTTCAGCCTGGCCAGATCGAGGCCTGGACCAACGCGTGCCGCATAACCGGCTTTTCCCCGATTAGCCGCCGGCTTCGCCATCAGCGGAAACCTCGCGGCCGGTCCTGTCCCTGCCGCGAAGGTGAAGCCTGTCGCCGTCAAACGACAGGGTCCACTTCTGTAGTTCGTCCATCCCCACCGCCTGCCGCTCAATCTCAAACGTGGAGCCGTTCAACCACTTCCCCTTGGTCGCAAATACGCCGCCGGCGATCGAGTCTGCCTTGCGATACAGGCCATCGAGTCCAATCGGACCGATAAACCGGCGCGACGGCTGGCTCGGATCGGATGCGTATAACTCGAGGTCGTAGTGCGGGCTCGGATGAGCGAGGATCAGCGATATCGATTTCACGTTCAGCGCATTGGCCGAAAACTTGTAGGAGCGTCCCGAGACCGCGGCTGCGGTCCCCGGCGTTTCGCCAATTTCCGTCGCCTTCTCGGTCGATATCTCGCGAATCTTGTCCGCGAGCCGATTCGAGGCGGTGGTGTCAGGGGGCAATGCCGTTTCGGATCTGACGGCGCCAGAAATCAGATCAGCCAGCCTGCCTAACGGACAAAAATCCCTGGCGGTCGTCACCGCGACGATATCAAGCCGGGGCAAAACCATGATGAGCTGGCAATGGTATCCGTTCGCCATGTAGACGTGCTTGTCGGGAAGCGCCCAGAACAAATTGGAATACCGCAGATCCGGCGCTCTCGGCATATTCATGTTCACGGTGGCGTGGCTCACCTTGTCGATCCAGCCGGGTGGAAGCAGCGATTTGTCCTCCCATTGGCCGTTGCGCAAATACAGATAGCCGATCTTCGCCATGTCGCGCGGCAGCAAGGCCAGACCGTATCCGCCGGTCGAATTACCCTGGGGATCACGCCACCAGTTCGAGACGGTGATCCCGAGCGGCCCGAACAGCTTGGCCTTCGCATAGTCCGCGGCGCTCATGCCGGTGAGCTTGGTGATGATGCCGGACAATAGGTGCGTGCCGCCGCTGTTGTAGTTGAAGGCCTCTCCCGGCGCGCTCGACATCGGACGATCGAGAATGAATTTGATCCAGTCCCGCTGGCGGCTCATTTCGATGACCGACTCCGGACGCCCGTCCAGCGGCTCCTTCCAGTCGATTCCCGATGTCATATCCAACAGGTGCTGAACCGTGATGGCTTTCTTTCTGTCGTCGGCATCTGCGACGCTGCGATCGCCAAAGAAATCCAGCACCGGATGGTCGAAGCTATCAAGCAGACCATCCTTGTGGGCAATCGCCGCCAGCGTCCCGACGACCGCCTTGGTCGAAGAGTTTATCCGGTGCGGAATGTCTGATGTATAGGGCGCGTAATAGGCATCCAGCACGATACGTCCATGCCGAACCAGCAGGAGGCTGTCGAGGCTGCGGGTTTTCCCGAAATCGAGCAGATTGGCGAGCGCCATCGAATCCATGCCCTGCTCTTCCGGCGTGGATGTTTGCCATTGCTGGGTTGGCCAGACGCCTTCTGCTTCCGCTTGCGCAACTGCTGCGGGGCCGCAGATCAGGGCCGCCAGAGCGAGCATGCCGAGCGCGGACCCTGAAACGGCAGATCGTATGTTTGGCATGAACGCCTCGCCGCTTGATTGTGGGCTCAAACTTTTGCGACCTGGGATCGGAATGTCAATCGCCGTTGCGCACCGCAACCGAGGTCGGCACCGGAGCTACATTTCGTCAGCCGGTTACCCACCTTGCCGATCTGCGGAAGAATGCCTATGACCGGACGGCCAGTGTTCCCCTGGGCGGAAGAACAAATGGACCGCATCGACGCGATGAAAGTCTTTGTCTCCGCCGTCGACGAGGGCAGCCTTGCCGGTGCCGGCAGACGCCTGCGCCGGTCACCGGCCGCCGTGAGCCGCGCGATCGCATTCCTCGAGAACCATGTCGGGGCTGAACTGCTTCATCGCACCACGCGGTCGCTGAAGCTGAGCGAGGCCGGCGAGCGCTATGTCGTTGCGTGCCGCCGCGTTCTCGTCGAACTCGAGGAGGCCGATCTCGTCGCCGGCAGCGAGCGCTCGGCGCCACGCGGCACGCTGACCCTCACCGCGCCCATCATCACCGGTGAAGATATCCTGCGGTCGATTCTCGAAGCCTTCATGAACGAATATCAGGCGGTGTCGGCGCGGCTCGTTCTGCTCGACCGGCCGGTGAATCTGATCGACGAGGGCATCGATGTTGCGCTCCGCATCGCGCATCTCGCCGATTCGAATTTCGTCGCAGTGCGTGTCGGCGAAGTTCGCCGCGTGATCGCGGCGTCACCGGGATATCTGGCGCGGCATCCCGTCATCCGCGAACCGGCCGATCTGGCAAAGCACCGGATCGTCGCCATCACCCATTTCGGGCTGGATTCCTGGAGCTTCCCGCCGCTGAAGGGATCCTCCGTTCCACGGGTGGTCCAGTTCGCGCCGCGGCTGGTCGTCAACACGGTTCGCGCGGCGATCGCCTCGGTGACCGAAGGGCATGGCGTCACGCGGCTGTTCTCCTATCACATCGCCGACGAAATCCGCGACGGACGGCTGCAACTGCTGCTCGGCAAGGACGAACACCCGCCGCTGCCGGTTCATTTGCTGGCGCCGCAGGGGCGTTTGTCGGTGCCGAAGGTGCGGGCCTTTGTCGATTTCGCCGCGCCGCGCCTGAAGCGGTATTTCACCCGGCTTTCGAACGAGGCCGACAAGAACGCCAGCGCCATTCGTTCGCGCGGCGGAAGGGTGCCTTCCGAATAGCGGGCATTCGCATCGAAATCCGGAAGAACTAGCCTGATCTCAATCGGCGCCACACGGCCCGGCGGCAAACCTGCCGCTTCACAGAGATCAGGAGGCTACCATGGGTAAGGAACAGAAAGTCGTCATCATCACCGGCGCATCGCAGGGCATCGGCGCGGATCTGGTGAAGGGATATCGCGACCGCAACTACCGCGTCGTCGCCAATTCCCGTTCGATCAAGCCGTCCAGCGATCCGGATGTTCTGGCTGTGGCAGGCGACGTTTCCGACCCGGCGACCGCGCAGAAAATCGTGTCGCAGGCGCTGGAGCGTTTCGGCCGCATCGACTCCCTGGTCAACAATGCCGGCATTTTCATCGCCAAGCCGTTCACCGAGTACAGCGCGGAAGACTACGCGTACGTGATTGCGATCAATCTCGGCAGCTTCTTCCACCTCTCCAAGCTCGCCGCGGCCGAGATGCTGAAGCAGGGTTCCGGTCACATCGTGCAGATCACGACCAGCCTGGTCGACCATGCCAACAGCAACGTTCCCTCGGTGCTTGCTTCGCTGACCAAGGGCGGCTTGAACGCCGCCACCAAATCGCTCGCGATCGAGTACGCAAAGCGGGGCATCCGCGTCAACGCTGTCTCCCCGGGTGTCATCAAGACCCCGATGCACAAACCTGAAACGCACGAATTCCTGGCCAATCTGCATCCGGTCGGGCGCATGGGCGAAGCTAAGGACATCGTCGACGCCGTGCTGTTCCTGGAAAGCGCCGCCTTCGTTACCGGCGAGATCCTGCATGTCGATGGCGGCCAGAGTGCCGGTCACTGACAGCCATTCGGAACAACTCCAGCAAGGACAATAAAAATGCCCATCGTCACCATCCAGATCACCCGCGAAGGCACCGAAGGCGGTGCCGACGCGGCCACGCCGGAAGAAAAGGCTGCCCTGATCAAGGGCGTCAGCCAGCTGCTGCTCGACGTGCTGAAGAAGCCGCTGGAATCGACCTTCGTCGTCATCGACGAAGTCGACACCGGCAATTGGGGTTGGGGCGGCCTTCCCGTGCTCGACTACCGAAAGAAGCGTGCGAGCGCGCGCACGGGCTCCGCAAGCTAGCGGGAAGGATGTTCGAACCGGCGGAGACGATGCCGTGCTGTTGGTGATTGGCGCGGGGCGCTGTCGTCGCATCGAATCCTTTCGCTGGTTCCGCACGCCGTCCTCATACGACAATTCGATTGATGTCGAAGCATTAAAGTCGCAACCCCTGCCATGATGATCGCAGTCGCCGGATCGAACCGGCGCTGCATTCACAGGAGAACAACATGGCAGCAATCGACAACGCCAACCAAAGCCTGGTCGTCACCGCGTTCTGGGAAGTCAATCCGGGCGAGGAAGCGGCGGTCGCGAATCTACTGAAAGACTTCCTGCCGCAGGCGCAGCGCGAGCCCGGCGTGAAGGAATTCCAGATCCATCAGAACCTGGCGGAGCCGCGCAAATATTTCTTCTATGAGGTGTTCGCTGGCGAAGCAGCGTTCGCCGATCATCAGCAAACGCCGCACTTCAAGAACATCATCCAGGGTCAGGCGATTCCAAAACTTGCGAAGCGTGAACGGTCGCAGTTCCGCTTCATCTAGGCTCAAGCCGGCGCGCCGCTGCCTGCTTCGACGGCGCGCCGCTTCAACAATTCCTGTTCGCGTTTGTTGCCGGCGAGCCTGGCAGCGGCCTCGAACGCGGCGCGCGCTTCTTCGAAGCGTCCGAGCTTGTGCAGGAGATCGCCGCGAACGCTCCCCAGCAAATGATAGGTCTTCAGCGCGGGTTCGCCCGCGAGACGGTCCACGATCACAAGCGCTGCCGCCGGCCCCTCGGCCATGCCGACCGCAACGGCGCGGTTGAGTTCGATGATGGGCGAGCGCACCAACGCGGCCAGTTCGGCGTAGAGTTCTGCAATGCGCGACCAGGGGGTTTCATTGGGCGCCGACGCCTGCGCGTGGCAGGCGATGATCGCCGCCTGCAGGGCATAGAAACCACCGGCGCCGCCGAGATCGCGCGCCCGCGCCAGCGCCAGCAGGCCGCGGCGAATCTGGAGTTGATCCCACAGTCCGCGGTTCTGGTCCATCAGCAGGATGGGATCGCCGGCCTGATCCGTCCGTGCGGCTGTGCGCGACCCGTTCAACTCCATCAGCGCCAGCAGGCCGTGCGCCTCGGATTCCTGCGGTGCGATCGAGGTGAGCACGCGCCCCATGCGCAGCGCATCGTTGCAAAGCTGCGGCCGCAGCCATTCGTCGCCGCGGGCCGCCGTATAGCCCTCGTTGAAGATGAGGTAGACGACCTCCAGCACGGAAGCGAGCCTTTCGGAAAGCTCCTCGCCGCGCGGGGTCTCGTAAGCGAGCCCGGATTCCGACAGCGTCCGCTTCGCGCGCACGATCCTTTGAGCAATGGTCGCCTCCGGCAGCAGGAAGGCGCGCGCGATCTCGTCCGTTGTCAGGCCGCAGATCATCCGCAGCGCCAGCGCGGCGCGGGCTTCGCGCGACAGGCGCGGATGGCAGGCCATGAAGATCAGCCGCAGCAATTCATCGCCGATATCGTCGTCGAGCGCGCTGTCGAAATCGGGCATGGCCTGCTGTTCCTGCTCCATGTCCCGCGCCACGATCTCGTGCTTGCGGGTGAGCATCTGGCGGCGGCGCAGCTGATCCAGCGCCCGCCGCTTGGCGATCGCCATCAGCCAGGCGCCGGGCTTTTCCGGAACGCCCGTGACAGGCCAGTGCTCGATCGCCGCCAGCAGCGCTTCCTGCGTCAGGTCCTCGGCCAGCGGCACGTCGCGCAGCATCCGCGACAGGCTGGTGAGCAGCCGCGGCTGCTCGATGCGCCAGACGGCGACGACGGTGCGATGGATGTCGGCGGCGGTCATCGCCGCCAACACCGTCCGCGCCGCACCCGCTTCAAGAGGCGGCCCGCGCACTGACCGAGCAGGCCGCCTCCCAATCCGCCGTCACAAAAGCGCGGACTTCGCACGTGCCTTCCCAGCCCGGCATGTAGTCGCGGTGGACCTGCATGAACTCGACCGCCTTCTCGATCGCTTCCTGCTTGTCGCGGAGTTCGAAGATCGCATAGCCGCCGATCACCTCCTTGGCTTCCACGAACGGCCCGTCCACGACACCAAGCCTGCCGTCCGTGATCCGCACTTGCGCGCCCAATGTGCGCGGTTGTAGCGCACCGCTGGTGACCATACGGCCGGCCTTGATTTCGCGTTCGGCAAGCTTGTGCACGGCCGCCATCAATTCGGGCGTCGGCGGTGTGGGGTGGACAGGCGTAACGATATACATGAAGCGCACGTGAAGAACTCCCTTGTGAGTTAGCCACCGCTATCGCTGGTTAGCGGCGGCCGGGATGGCGAACGGCGATGATCAGGAACACTCGCCCGGCGCGCCGTCGAAGAACGCGCGAATCTCGCACGTCCCTTCCCAGCCCGGCATGTGATCGATGTGGAGCTGCATGAATTCCTTCGCCAGCGCCACCGCCTCTTCCTTGCTGCGCAGTTCTGATATCGCGTAGCCGCCGATCACTTCCTTGGCCTCCACGAACGGCCCATCGACGACGCTGAGCTTGCCGTCGGTGATGCGCACCTGCGCGCCCATCGCGAGCGGCATCAACCCGCCGGTGTCCAGCATGCGGCCGGCCTTGATTTCCCTGTCGGCGAGCTTGTTCATCGCCTCCATCATTGCTGCCGGCGGCTCTGCGGGCGGATGGGACGACATGACGATCGACATGAAGCGCATGAAAAACTCCTGTTTGAGGCGAGCCGCAGGCACCCAGCCCGCGGAACTGTCCCGCTATTTGAGACGACGAACGGGATTGCCGGGAATCGACAGCGGTTTTGACAATTTTTCGAGGGGACTAATGGACGCGCCGATCCGGGATCAGCGCAAGCCCGGCCATAATACCGGTCTCACCCGGTGCAAAACAGCCGGTTTCGATCTGCGCCGCCGCGCAAATAGGTCGTCAACGCCAGTATTTCCGGTTCGGTCAAATCCTGGCGCAAGGGGACGCCGGGGAATTCCCGCGCCATCATGGCCTTTGCCGCCTCGGGCTGCTCGCCCTTGATCACCACGGTGAGATATCTTGCAACCGCCTTGACCTCGCGCCGCTCCTGAACGGTCCTGGGCTGCGGCAGCTTTGCCAGCGAACCGACCATCAGGTTCTCGAGCGCGACCCCGGCAAGCCGACGCTGGGCGGGATCGGGATCATCGACCATTGGGCGGTTCGCGTAGGTCAGTGCGGTCAAATAATAGTGCGCAGCGGCGATGTAGTCGCGGACCGCGGGCGGCATCGGCTTGTCATTGCGCAGCGGCATCAACCTGACGTCTCCGCCGGTGGCCGAAGCGAGATAGCAGCGCCAATGCTGCAGGGCGGAGAGATCGGACGCCATGAGGCCCGCGCGCAGCCGTCGCAATTTCTCGGGTGCAATCGTGACAAAGGCACGCGGCTCCTCGCCTGCGGTCCGACGCAACAAAAGCATGCCGTCGTCCACATCCAGCCGACCCTCGACCATCCAGGCACTGGTTGCGCTCACGCTGCGCGCGCGGATGATCGGATCGCCGCGCGGCGAGTCGATTCGGTTCGCGGCGGTACGGACGTCGCTGAAAAGGAGTTTGCTTCCGGACGCAAGGATCTGTTCCTTGCCGGTGGCGGGGGCCGAACCGGAAAGCGCGAGCCGTCCGGTAGCCACCAGCGGTGCATCGCTGCAGAGATTTTCCTTGGCGCAATAGCCGGGGTCGACACCATAGAATCCCATCATGCGGTTCTCGAACCGCCCGTCGCTCTCGATGATGAGAAGCTCCTCCATCGGCACGATGGTGCCGTCCCGCCACAGCGGCGGAAAGGCGACGTTGTCGACCGCGATCCACCAGCCCGCAAGGTGGGGCGGAACCGATGACTGCGCCGATGCCGATCCAGCGGCCGTCAAAACCAGCAGCGTAATGGGCGCCATCAACATGCGCCTGACATAGCGGAAGAGCGACATGACTGATCCCTATGGTTCCCGGCCCGCCGCAGTTCAGCTTCCACACGATTGGACCGCGTACGCGGGACCTGGCGACACCAATTGGTGATCGCTGTGGCTTGGTGGTTCGAAGAAAGGCGGCGACAGCGAAAAGGTTCCGCCGGACCCTCCTGTCGTCGGGACCGGCGCCGATGGTGCCTACTGGCCCCGGATCATGATCAGGGGATCGGCGCTGTCGGGCACCCGCCGCCATTGCGCATTGTCGTCGGCCTCGAACTGCCAGGTCTGGCCGCTGGCCGACATCAATATCATCCGGCCGTGATCGAGCCGCCACTGGTTAGGCGCGAACGCGGCCACCGCGGGATCGCAGCGCGGCTTCAAAAACACCTGGAAATTGTCGCCAGTCGCCTCGGTGTTGGTGAGGGTCAGGCCGCAGATGGCCTTGCCATTGCCGCGCACCATCGACCAGTCGCCGATCATCTGGTCCATGGATTTGGCGAGCGAGCGGGCGGCCGCCAGATTCTGCAGGATGTAGACGCCTTCGCCGGTCCGCAGCCCTTCGAAAATACCGCTCTCAACTTCGGTGAAATCGATCACCGGCTGGCCGGCGGCGTCCTGCATCCGCACGATATCGCCAAGGCCCTTGATATTCCAGGCGGTGATATCCTTGGTGAAGGGCAGCGCCGCCGCGCAGCCGGGCTCGAGCTCGAGCTTCAAGCCCTGCGGCGTCGCATCGCCCTTGAACGTGACGACGCAGGTCTTGCTGCGCTCGGTGGTCGCGAGCTCCCACTGGCCGACCATGTCCTTCTGCAGGTTTGGAGTCCCCTGCGACCGCGCCGGCGATCCAGGGTCAAGCAGAACGGCGAGCAGCGCCGATAACGCGGCAACTGCGACGCCCGGGCGGCAGCCAGCTTGCATCAGCGCCCCTTCATCGGTGTTTCCGGCACAGGCGTCAGCGGCGCCTTGCCGGCAAACCAGTTCTTGATGTTATCGACCACGAGCTGATCCATGGCATTGCGCGTTACCACCGAGGCTGAGCCGATATGTGGCAGCAGCACGACATTTTGCATCGCCTTCAGTTCATCCGGCACGCTCGGCTCTTTGGCGAACACGTCGAGTCCGGCCGCCAGGATCGTTCCCGATTTCAACGCCGCGACCAGCGCCTCTTCGTCGACCACGGAGCCGCGTGCCACGTTGATCAATACACCGCGCGGCCCAAGCGCCTTGAGGACGTCGGCGTTGATCATCTTCGCGGTAGAGGCGCCGCCGGGCACGATCACGATCAACGTATCGACCGCCTTCGCCATTTCCATCAGGTCGCCATAGTGCTTGTAAGAGACAGCCGATGACGGATTGCGCGAATGATAGGAGACCGGCACGAGCGAGGCTTCGAGCCGACGGCCGATCGCCTGGCCAATGCGACCCATGCCGACGATGCCGACCTTGCGGTCGCGCAGCGAGCCGACGCTCAGGGGATAGTTCTGGGTCTGCCACAGGCCCGATCGCAGATAGCGGTCGGCCTTGACGAATTCGCGCAAGGTCGAGATCAACAGCCCCATCGCGACGTCGGCGACCTCTTCAGTCAGCACGTCGGGCGTGTTGGTGACCACGACATTGTGTTCACGCGAATAGTTGCAATCGACGTGGTCGTAGCCAACGCCGAAGCTGGCGATGATCTCGAGCTTGGGAAAATGCGACAACGCCTTGGCGTCGGCCGGCACCGAATGATAGGTGACCGCCATGCCGCGGGTCTTGGCCAGCACGTCCGGCGTCAACCGTTCGAGATCCGCCCGGCTCTCCGCCTTGTGCAGTACATATTGGTCGGAGAAGCCGTTTTCGAGGATCGGCCTGATTGGCCCATAGACCAGCAAATCGATCTTTTCGGACGAAATATTCCCGGCAGCCATCAGTTTTCCTTTCGAAGCGCGCTTTCATGCCAGCGCCGCAGTACCAGATGCGAAATTAGCGCCAGCAGCCCATAGATGACAATCCCGGCGACGGAGAGCAACAGCAGAGCGGCGAACATTCGAGGAATGTTGAGACGGTAGCCGGACTCGGCAATACGGAACGCAAGGCCCGAGCCTGCGCCCGCCGTGCCGGCCGCGATTTCGGCGACCACTGCGCCGATCAGGGACAGCCCGCCTGCGATCCGCAATCCGCCGAGAATAAAGGGCAATGCTGCCGGCAATTTCAGGTAACGCAGCGTCTGCAGCCGCGACGCGCCATAGAGGCTGAACAGGCCGGCCAGATTGCGGTCGACCGAATTGAGCCCGAGCGTGGTGTTGGACAGCACCGGAAAGAAGGCGACGATCCAGGCGCAAACGATGACCGCGGTTTGTTGCTGCAGATAAATCAGCAGCAATGGTGCGATCGCGATCACAGGCGTGACCTGCAGGATCACCGCATAGGGAAACAGCGAATATTCCAGCCATTTCGATTGGTTGAACAACAGCGCCAGCGCAACGCCGCCGATGGCGGCGGCGATGAAGCCCTCCAGCGTGGTCAGCAAGGTGACGCCGAGGGATTCCGACAGCACCGGCCAGTCCGCGACCAGCGTCTGGAACACGGCTGATGGCCCCGGCAGCACATAGGGCTGGATGTCGTTGACGCGCACCACCAGTTCCCACAGCGCGATGCCGGCGGCAAGCACCACGACGGGTAGCAAAAAGCGAACAAAATCCCGTGAAGAACTCATACGCTTGTTGGCCCCGAATAGGAGGGCACCAGCGCCTGTGAGACCTCGCGGCAATAGGCGGCATAGCTGGCCGACATCCGGAAGTCCTCGACCCGCGGCTCCGGCGTGTCGATACGAAATTCGGCGCTGACGCGCCCGGGCCGTGACGACATCACGACCACGCGCTGCGACAGATACACCGACTCGAACACCGAATGGGTGACGAAGATGACCGTCATATTCAGCTTGCGCCACAGCTCCAAGAGATCGTTGTTGAGACGGAAGCGCGTGATCTCGTCGAGTGCGGCGAACGGCTCGTCCATCAGCAGGATATCCGGACGGGTGACCAGCGCCCGCGCCAGCGATACCCGCATCTTCATGCCGCCGGACAATTCGCGCGGGTATGCAGCGGCGAACTCCGACAGGGCCACCTGCGCCAGCGCCTCGCTGATCCGCCTGTCCGCTTCCGTCGGCGGCATGCCGGCAAGCTTCAGCGGCAGACGGACATTGTCCCGCACGCTGGCCCACGGCATCAGGGTCGGCTCCTGAAACACAAAGCCGATGGCATGACCCGCGCGGGTTTCGTTCGCGGGTTGCGAAACGCCGACCACACCTGAACTCGGCGTCGTCAGTCCCGCAATCAGCCGCAAGGCGGTGGATTTGCCGCAACCGGAGGGACCAAGCAAGGAGACGAATTCGCCACGCTTGACGTCGAGGTCGAGCGGTCCAAGCGCGGCCACGCCGTTGTCATAGACCTTGGTGACGTCACCAAGGCGCACCGCCATCGCATCGGCTTCAGACAAAGCGGGTCCGGCCATCACGCCTAGTTCTTCGGCCGCAGATTGAGGCCGACGCCCTTGTTGATAAAGCGCAGCGTATAGGCCTGGCGGTAGTCGATATCGCGGCGGACCACGCCGGCGCGCACCATCTTGTCGAAGAAGCTGGCGACGCGCGCATCGGTCATGGCGCCGATGCCGTCCTTCAAGGTGTCGCCGGAATCGACGATGCCGTATTCCTTCATCTTGGCCGTGGAATATTTCAAGAGTTCATCGGTCATTTCCGGATTGATCTTCTTGATCATGGCATTGCCCGGCGTGTTGTCGCCGTAGAGATAATTGTACCAGCCGATCATGGACGCATCGACGAAGCGCTGCACCAGGTCGGGCTTCTTGTCGACGATCTCGGTGCGCGTCTCGATCAGAGTCGAATAGGCGTTGAAGCCGTAATCGGCCAGCAACACGACGTTCGGCTTGAAGCCGGCGGCCTTTTCGACCGCATACGGCTCGGAGGTGACATATCCCTGCATCGCGCTTTGCTTGTTCACGATGAAAGGCTGTGAATTGAACGTGTAGGGTTTGACCTTGCTCTCGCTAAACCCATACTCGGACTTCAACCACTGGAAATAGCTTGCGACGCCTTCCTTCGACACCAGCAGCGTCAGCGGCTTGAGGTCTTCCAGTTTGCTTATCTTGAATTCCGGGTGGGTCAGAAAGACCTGCGGATCCTTCTGGAAGATGGCGGCGACCGCCACCAGCGGCACCTTGTTGGTGACCGCATCGAAGGATTGCAGCGTGTTCGCGCTCATGAAGAAGTCGAGCTTGCCGGCGATCAGCAGCATGCGGTTGTTGGTGTTGGGGCCGCCCGGCACGATGGTGACGTCAAGCCCGTAGTTCTTGTAGGTGCCGTCGGCGACCGCCTGGAAGAAGCCGCCATGCTCGGCTTCCGCGACCCAGTTGGTTCCAAACGAGACCTTGTCGAGGGTCTGCCCGCGCGCAGGCACCAGCGCGGCCACCAGCGCCAATAGGGCTGCGGTTAACGTTCGCGGCAAAAAGGCCGGGTTCATGGTTGGACTCCGTCGATCATTCTGGCCCATGATAAGGAGGGTGTGGACGTGGATCACGCCCCCAAGGAGGGAGATATCGTCCCTGGTTGACTAACAAACTACCCTGCAAATCCATTCAAAGAAACGCTTGGCTCGATGACTTCGCCTGTTCCGCCCCGCAACTGGACCGACATCCACTGGCCCGAGATCGCAGCCAGCGGCCCCGAGCGCTGGATCGCGGTGCTGCCGCTGGCGGCAACCGAACAGCACGGCCCGCATTTGCCTCTCGGTACCGACGTCATGATTGGCGAGGCCTATCTGGCGCGGGTCCGCGAGCTGCTGCCGGCGAGCGTTCCGGCCACGTTCCTGCCGCTGCAGCCGGTCGGGATTTCCACCGAACATATCGACTATCCGGGCACGCTGACGCTACCCACTGAAGTCGCGCTGAAGAGCTGGATGGCGCTCGGCGAAAGCGTCGCGCGCGCCGGCGTCAGGAAGCTCATAATGGTGACGAGCCATGGCGGCAACAGCGCGGCGATGACGCTGGTCGCGCAGGATCTTCGCGCGCAGCATGGACTGCTCGTGGTCACGACAAGCTGGTCGCGCTTCGGCGTCCCGGACGGACTGTTCTCGGCGGAAGAACTGCGCCACGGCATCCATGGCGGCGCGATTGAGACCTCGATCATGCTGGCGCGATATCCGCAAACCGTGCGCCAGGAGGCGATCATGGATTTTCGGCCCACCAGTATCGCGATGGAAAAGGATCATCGCTGGCTTTCCACGCAGCGGCCCGCGCCATTCGCCTGGCAGGCGCAGGACCTGCACGGCAGCGGCGCCGTCGGAGACGCTACCCAGGCCTCCGCCGAGAAGGGCGAAAAGCTGCTCGATCACGGCGCCCGCGCGTTCTGCGAATTGCTTGACGAGGTCGATAAATTCGACGTGAAGCGGCTGGCGACCGGGCCGGATTACATCCTCTAAGCGGCTGTTTTGACTGCCGAATAGTCTTCAATCCGGATTCCCGAAACTTCGTTCGAACCGGAATCGGGATGGCTCCGTCCAACTGGGTGCGGACCACGATGACCGCCTTACGGCTGCTCTCGTGGTTCCTGTGTCCGGCATGGCGCCTCATCCACCCTGTGCCGAACCCGACCCGCCCGGCTGTCCCCCCGGGCGGGTCACTTTTTTTGGGCCAACCATCCCTGCGCCACCGCTGTTGCAAAACTGTCATGTAGCAATGCCATCCAAGACGGACTCCATCGCCTTATTGTTGCGAATTAATTGCAACTGGGATTGGGGGTGTATGGTGCGTTTTCCCGATCTGGCTTTGAGCCGACGAATCGGGAAGAAGCCGACCGGGGGCGGCGGGGTTGATGACTTCATTTCTTGGGTGGCGGCAGGCGTTCAAATCTGCAGTGATGGTGCGAGACCGCAGCCCACTTCGCGCTCGAACAGGCCGCACCATGGGTTCGTACCACCAATCCCTGCAGCATGTTTTGGCTGGCGCCGCCGTCGGTGCCATGACGCTCGCCAGTCCCGTCCTGGCGGCCGATATGTCGCTCAAGGCGCCCGCGCTCAAGGCTGTCTACAGCTGGACCGGTTTCTATGTGGGCGGCCATGTCGGTTACGGCGCCGGCAGCCTTGGCCCGGGCACCAACACCGAGCCCTTGCAGGGCGTGTTCCTCCCCCACAGCGTGACTGGACTGACCGGCGGCTACCAGGCCGGTTATGTCAGGCAACTCGCCAACAATCTGGTGCTGGGTATCGAGGCCGACATATCGTTCGGCAGCCCGGTGGACATTCCGCGGCTCGCGCCGGCTCCGTTCGACGCCACCATTGATTATGTCGCAACCGCGCGCGGCCGGGTCGGCTACGCGATGGGAACGTGGATGCCTTACGTCACGGGCGGCCTCGCATGGGGGAGCACCCATGTCAGCCTAAACGACCTCGGGATCATCATCCCGCCGAAGCGGTACCTCACGCATGGCGGCTGGACCGCCGGGCTGGGCATCGAGGTGGCCGTCGGCGGCAACTGGACCGCCAAGGCCGAATACAACTACGTCGACCTGGCGCGGCGGACCTACGACCTGACCGACGTCGGATTGCCGCGCGTCAACGTCGATCCCAACATTCACTTGATCAAGCTCGGACTGAATTACCGGCTGTGGGAGACGCCGCCCTGGGCGGGCCCCACTCCGGTCGATGGACGCACCGCGCTTGCCGAGCCGAAAAACTGGAACGTACACGGGCAGACCACGGTCATCGCGCAAGCCTATCCCCGCATGCGCTCGCCCTATGAGGGCACCAACAGTCTTCCGGGCGGCGGCCAGGGCCGCCAGACATGGACTGCGGATGCATTCATTGGCTGGCGGCTGTGGCAGGGCGGCGAGTTCTATTTCAACCCCGAACTGGCGCAGGGTTTTGGCCTCAACAGCACGCTGGGCCTTGCAGGCTTTCCCAACGGTGAGGCCCAGAAAGGTGGCGCGCCCTATCCAAAATATCGTCCGCAGCGCTACGTCTTTCGCCAGACCTTCGGCCTCGGCGGCGAACAGGAAGATGTCACCGACGCTCCGATGCAACTCGCGGGCAAGCGCGACATCGACCGCGTCACGGTCACGGTCGGCCGTTTTGCGGTCGGCGACTATTTCGACGGCAATTCCTACGCCAAGGATCCCCGCGTCGACTTCATGAACTGGGCGATGTGGTCGGCCGCGGCTTACGACTTCCCTGCCGACCTTCCAGGCTTCACCCGCGGCGCGGTGGTCGAACTCAACCGCAAGGACTGGGCGATCCGGGCCGGCCTGTTCCAGGTCCCCAACGCGCCCAACAGCGACGTCCTCGTGTTCAAGTCCGGCGGCGCGGTGGTTGAATTCGAGGAACGTCACACGATCTTCGATCAGCCCGGCAAGCTCCGGCTCGGCATTTTCGGCAATCGCGGCAACACCGGCAGCTACCGAAACGCGCTGGGGATAGCAGCGGCGGACCCAACGCTCGATATCAACGACGTCATCGTCGGCATCCGGCGCGAAAACACCAAGTACGGATTCTACATCAACGCCGAACAGCAGATCATCAGGGATGTCGGGATATTCGCTCGCGCGAGCTGGAACGACGGGCGCAACGAAATCCTGTCCTTCACCGATGTGGATCGCAGCGTCTCCGCCGGGTTGTCGGTCAAGGGCAGCTATTGGGGCCGTCCAAACGACACGTTCGCCATCGGGGGCGCCGTCAATGGACTTTCATCTGACCATCGCGACTTCCTGGCGGCGGGCGGCCTCGGCCTCCTCATCGGCGACGGCCGGCTCAACTACCGCAATGAAAGCATCTTCGAGACCTACTACGCGTTCGCGCTCGACAAGACCTTCACCTTCACCGCCGACTATCAGCTGATCGCAAACCCCGCCTATAATGGCGACCGTGGCCCGGTCTCGATCTTCTCGGGCCGTTTGCACGGCGAGTTCTGAGCCCCGACGTCAGAAAAATCGGCATCGCGCCATCACGCCTGCTCGTCGGCGGCCCCATCGTCGATTCGTGTCGCCAATGTCTTATCGATACGCCGGCCGTCGAGATCCACGATCTCGAAGCGCCAACCCTGCGCCTCGACCTGCTCACCGACAGTCGGAATTGCGCCGAACTGCTGGAGCAGGAAACCGGCCATGGTCTGATACTGCCGCGACGACGGCAGAACGATCTGGAGCAAATTCGCAAATTCGACGGCAGGCATCCAGCCCGAGATCAGGTAGGAGCCGTCGTCCCGCTTCACGACCGCCGCTTCGGGAGGCCCCTCCTCCGTATGAAAACCACCGACGATCGATTCGAGAATATCGGCGCTGGTTACCACGCCCTGGAAGACGCCGTATTCGTCATGCACCAATCCCATATGCACCGCGGAGTCGCGCAGGATGGCAACGACATCCCTGGCATCCAGGAATTCGGGAATGATCGGCGCATCCCGGACCAGCTTCCGAATGTCCGGTGCTTGCCCAGACAGATAGCTGTCCAGCATGTCCTTGGCCTGGACAATGCCGAGCGCCGCATCCGGATCCCCGTCGAACACCACAAAACGGGAATGGTTGCGGCCGGCGAGCGCCGCGAAAATGACGTCAGGCGTATCCGCCAGATTGATCATGCTGACTTCCGGGCGGGGAGTCATGACGGCGCCGACCGGAAGATCGCCGAGACGCATGACGCCCGCGATCATTTCCTTCTCGCCGGGCTCGAGCACGCCGGCGTTCTCGGCCTCGACCACCAGGGTGCGGATTTCGTCTTCGCTGACCTTTTCTTCGGCTTCACCGCGGTGACCGAGCAGCCACAACAGCCCCTTGCCCGAGCGGTCCAGCAGCCACACCAGGGGCGACGAAATTTTCGAGAGCAGCATCATGTAGGGCGCCACGCGCACCGCCACCGATTCCGGGTCACGCAGGGCGATTTGCTTGGGCACCAGTTCGCCAATGATGAGTGAGGCGTAGGTGATGACGCTCACCACGACGCCGACGCCCATCGCGTCAGCCAGGCCTTTCGACAATCCGGATTCGACCAGCAGGCTGGTCAGGCGCTGGCCCAGCGTGGCGCCGGAAATCGCACCTGACAGCACGCCGATCAGCGTGATCCCGATCTGCACCGTCGACAGGAACTTGCCGGGATCAGACGCCAGCGCAAGTGCACGACGGGAACCCGTGACGTTCTTTTCGACCAGCGCGGCGAGCCGTGCCGGCCGCGACGAGACAATGGCAAGCTCCGACATTGAAAGCAGGCCATTGGTGATGATCAGGACCGTCACGATCCCGAGTTCCAGATAAAGCATTGTCTCCCTTTTTACGGGTGGTCATTCCAACATGGAGAGAGGCTTTATCAGAGCAGCGGGCCTGCGGCGAGTTATAGCTGTCGTCCCGAAGCCAATCTCCGTCGTCGTCCCTGCGAACGCAGGGACCCATAACCACAGGCGGTTGTTGCTGAAGGGAGGTGTGTTTAGCTCCGTCGCTCAACCGTTGGGCCGCGGCGTATGGGTCCCTGCGTTCGCAGGGACGACACGAGTAGTACCCTCACCCCACCGGCCGGAACGAATCCGCCCGGGCCATATCCCAGGCGTCGCGGAAGCGTGGGTCGCTGGTGCCGTCGATCAGCTCGCCCGGGCGCAACGGCGGATAAAGTTTCGCGAACGTCAATGTGTCGTTCGTGGAGGATCGCTGCGAGAAGTGGATCGGCCGTAGCTGCTGCGGATGGTCGAGGCCAGCGGCGGCGAGAAGTTCGGACAGGGCGTGCAGGGTGGCGTGATGGTAGCTGTAGACCCGCTCGCTCTTGAGTGGCACCACCAACGCGCGGGCGCGGAGCGGGTCCTGGGTGGTCACCCCCGTCGGACAACGGTCGGTATGGCAGCTCAGCGACTGGATGCAGCCCAGCGCGAACATGAAGCCGCGCGCCGAATTGCACCAGTCGGCGCCGATCGCCATCGCGCGCGCCATGTCGAAGGCGGTCGCAATCTTGCCGGCGGCACCAATGCGGATGCGGTCGCGGGCATTGATGCCGACCAGCGCATTATGGACGAAATTGACACCCTCGCGCATCGGCATGCCCAGATGGTCCATGAATTCCAGCGGTGCTGCGCCGGTGCCGCCTTCATTGCCGTCGACCACGATGAAATCAGGGTAGATCCCGGTCTGCAGCATCGCCTTGCAGATGGCCAGGAACTCCCAGGGGTGGCCGATGCACAGCTTGAAGCCCGCAGGCTTGCCGCCGGACAACCGCCGCATTTCACCGATGAAGGTCATCATTTCGAGCGGCGTCGAAAACGCGCGGTGAGTGGCCGGCGAGATGCAATCTTCGCCCATCGGCACGCCCCGGATCTTTGAAATCTCTTCCGAGACCTTGGCCGCCGGCAACACGCCGCCGTGTCCGGGCTTGGCGCCCTGGCTGATCTTGAGTTCGACCATCTTGATCTGGTCGTCGGAAGCAATGCGCGCGAACAATTCGGGATTGAAGCTGCCGTCGCGGTTGCGGCAACCGAAATAGCCGGATCCGATTTCCCAGATGATGTCGCCGCCGTTCTCCCGGTGGTAGGGACTGACGCCGCCCTCGCCGGTGTCATGCGCGAAGTCGCCTTTCCTGGCGCCTGCATTCAACGCGCGTACGGCATTTGGACTAAGCGCGCCAAAACTCATCGCCGAAATGTTGAACACCGAGGCCGAATACGGCTTGGTGCAATCCGGACCGCCGATGGTGACGCGAAACTGCTCGACGGCGCGAGCCTTCGGCGCCATCGAATGATGCATCCATTCATAACCGTCGCGATAGACGTCTTCCTGGGTGCCGAACGGCCGCTTGTCGAGCTGCATCTTGGCGCGCTGATAGACCAGCGCGCGGGTATCGCGGGAGAACGGCATGCCGTCCTTCTCGCTCTCGAAGAAATACTGCCGCATCTCCGGCCGGATCTCCTCCAGCAGAAAACGGATATGCGCGGAGATCGGATAATTCCGCAGCACTGCGTGGCTCTCTTGCGTGAGGTCGCGAATGCCGAGAAGGGTAAGCCCGCCGAAGACCACGATGGGAATCAGCAATATTTCCCACACCTTCAAATTTTGATCGAAGATGCCGATGCCGATCAGCAGTGCCGTGACGACCGCGCAGATCGTCAGCACGATGTAGCGTGGCGAGAACGGCATCAACAGCGTTTCCATGACATCCCCTCAGCCGGAATATTCTTGCGGAATATTCTTGTTCGCCAGTAGCTTAATCCAACCATTGGAATAAGCACCATACGATATACGGCCTAGCCGTCACGGACGTGAACAGGGGATCGCAAAAGATTTGCCGAAGCCGGCGGTGGTTGAATCAATTGATCGGAAGCTGCTTTTGCAGTGCAGCGTAACCGTCGTGTCTCAGTGGCTGTGCAGCCGCATTTCCCCGGGAATCTTGCCCTGTTGCGGGCCATGGTGGGCCAGCCACGCATCTGTCGTGGCAATCGCGCGGTCGATGTGATCGGCGGTGCGCGAAAAATCGTAAGGTGATCCCACCAGCGGGCACAGCGGCGGCACCACGAAATATTCGATGCCGGGGTCGAGGCCCTCCAGCTCAATGACCAATTGTCGCGCGATCAGCAGCGTCAGCGCGTGCAGCGCATTGGCGACCGCGCCGACGGGAGGTGCCTGCGTGGCGCAGGCGTGCCCGGTCGGCAGGATGATCAGCCGTTTGGCGCCTTTCTGAACGGCGACCTGGATCGGCGTGTTGCTGGAGATCGCACCATCGGCGAGATAGTAATTCTTGTAGGGGATCGGCGCGAAAGCGCCGGGGATCGCGGTCGAAGCGACGATCGCCTCCGAGGTCGAGCCTTCCGACAGCACAACGCTGTCGCCGGAAATGATGTCGGTGGTGACGATATGCACCGGCACCTTGGCGTCCTGCAGATTGCGATAGGGAATGTGGTCGTCGATCAGCTTGCGGATGCCGTCGTGGGAAATCAGGAAATCGCGGCGCCACAGAAAGCTCAGCACCGTGCGCCAATTCATCGGAAACACGTCATGCCGCGTTAGTCCGCGCCAGATGTCGCCCAGCCGCTCCACGCCCTTGAGCGTCGGATCGCCGGCATAGAAGGCGCCGTTGAGGGCGCCGACGCTGGAGCCGACCACCATATCGGCGGAAATTCCGTGGGCGGCGAGCGAATGCAACATGCCGACCTGGATGGCGCCAAAGCTGCCGCCGCCGGCGAACACAAAGGCGGTCTTCACCGGGCCGATCTGATCGCGTACCGACAACACGTGAACTCCCGATCGCCGCGTCGGCACAGGCCGCAAGGCGTTGGGAGGATTATAGCAGTGGGGGAAGGGGATGGGCTACTGGGGGCGCGACGCTCTATCCCCACGTCGTCCCGGACAAGCGAAGCGCGATCCGGGACCCATAGCCACCGATCTGGGTTGTGAGGAACAACTGGAGCAACAGCTCGCCATAACCACGAGGCCGGTGGTTATGGGTCCCCGCGTTCGCGGGGACGGCAACCGATGGAAACCTCAGCGTTCCACAAACGCCTTTTCGATCACGAAGTGACCGGGCTGGTTGTGGCTGCCTTCGAGGAAGTCGCGCGTCTCGAACAGCTGGCGCAGTTCTTCCAGCATGCCCGGGCTGCCGCACATCATGATGCGGTCGGTCGCGATATCGAGCGGCGGCTGGTGGATGTCGTTGAACACCTGTTCCGAGGTGATCAGGTCGGTGATGCGGCCCCGGTTGCGGAACGGCTCGCGGGTCACGGTCGGATAATACAGCAGCTTCTCGGACAATAGCGGTCCGAACAATTCGTCGTCGCGCAGCTTCGCGACCAGTTCCTCGCCATAAGCGAGTTCGGAAACCTGCCGGCAGCCATGAACCAGAACAATGGTTTCATAGCGCTCATAGACATCAGGGTCCTTGATCAGGCTCGCGAACGGCGCGAGCCCGGTGCCGGTCGACAGCAGCAGCAGGCGCTTGCCCGGAATCAGATTGTCGGTGATCAGCGTTCCCGTCGCCTTGCGGCCGACCAGGATCGTGTCGCCTTCGCGGATCTTCTGCAGCTTCGAGGTCAGCGGCCCGTCCGCGACCTTGATCGAGAAGAACTCGAGTTCCTCCTCGTGATTGGCGCTCGCCATGCTGTAGGCACGCAGCAGCGGACGGCCCTCGACCTCGAGGCCGATCATCGCGAACTGCCCATTCTGGAAACGGAAGCCGGAATCGCGGGTGGCGGTGAAGCTGAAAAGTGTATCGGTCCAATGACGGACAGAAAGAACTTTCTCTCTATAGAACGCGCTCATGTGTTTTCGTTTTTCCTGACGTCTTGGTGTAGAACAATCCGGTTTTTCGGGTCTCGAAACGACGAAAACCCCCCGAAATCATTGGCGATTTGTCGCTTCAATTGCGCCAATGACAGAGATAGTCAAGATCAATTGGCGTACAATTGAGAACTCGGAATGGCAGTCGGTTTATTTTGCAGAAAGGTTCGATTGGTCTTCGTTAACAAAGATCACGCACGCAATTAACTTGCTGAAATCGGCACCAATCTGGCAATAAATTGCTACGCAATCTTAGAACGCGTCAAAAGAGCCCGCATGCGAAGCGTGAGAGAATTTCGACAAGGTAAACCGGGCTTTTATCCGGACCAGTCGATCTATGCCGAATTCGCCTGCGCCGAATTCGGATTAACTTTTCGCGATCTCGACGGCGGCTCGGGACTGATCTTCAGCGTGGCTTCAGAGGCAAAATCCCTGCATTTCGGCGCGGGGCGCTGCTCATGGTATCCGCAGAACAACGCCACCGCCTCGACGCTGGCTTCCGACAAATACTTCACCGGCAGAATCCTTGACGAAGCCGGCGTGCGAACGATCGGCGGTGAATATTTCTTCCTGCACGATCGCTATCGTGCGCATCGACCATTGGGCCATGAGCGCGCCGACGCGCTGGCGTATTTTCGCAAGCTGGGCGGATCCGCCTTCGCCAAACCGCTGACGGGATCGCGCGGCGATTTCGCACAAAGGATCCACGACGAGGCTTCGCTGATCCAGCATCTCGACGACGTCGCGAAATATTACGACGCGGTCCTGATCCAGCCGATCGTCGAAGGCGTCGAGTTCCGGATATTCCTGCTCGACGATGATGCACTGTATTGCGCGCGCAAATATCCGCCCTTCGTCCGCGGCGACGGCGTACACACGTTGCGCGAATTGTTCGCTGCCCATAACGATGCCCTTCGCGCCCGCGGCCTTTCGCCGGTGTCGCCCGGGGATAGCGACTCCTCGCTCGACGCCGTGCTGGCAAAGGGCGAACGCCGCGACATTCCCGGCCGGATGAATCTGAGCGCAGGCGGAACGATGGTGCTGGAAGCAGCGCCTTCCGAAGCAGCGGTTACGCTGGCGAAAAACGCCGCCCGCGCGCTCGGGCTTCGTGTCGCAGCCGTCGATCTGTTCGCCGGCATTGGCGGCGAGCCCGGCGCGGCAGCCGTGATCGAGGTCAATTCCAATCCGTCGATCCGGCTGCTGGAAGAATCCGATCGCGGCGATCTGATTCTCAAAATCTGGCATCACACGTTTCACGCGATGGGACTGCTCGGTGTTTGACCTGCCGAAATATGGCGACGGCATCTGCCTCGCGCGCCTGGCCGAATTGCTCGACGCGCTCGGGATCGATCGCGCACGGCTGCAGCGCAGTTCGGTCGTGGTGACCGGCTCGAACGGCAAGGGCAGCACGGCCGCGATGTGCGCCGCGATCGGTCGCGCCTATGGCCTGCGAACCGGCCTCTTCACCTCGCCGCATCTTGAGCGTTTCAACGAGCGGATCCGGATCAACGGGGCCGAGATCAGCAACGATGCCTTTGCGCGCTTGAAGCAACGCGTCGACGCGGCCATTGCCGCGGTTGCAGACCGGCGCAGCGACCGCTTCGGTGCCTTCGAGGCGCTGTTCGCGCTCGCCTGCCTACATTTCTCGGAGGCGAATTGTGAATTCATCGTGTTCGAGGCCGGGATCGGCGGCCGCTATGATCCGGTCCGCCTGGTTGGCGCGCGCGAGACCTGCGTAACCTCGGTCGATTACGAACATGTCGAACTGCTCGGCAACTCGCTCGAACTGATCGCCTCCGACAAGAGTGACGCCTGTGCCGCCGGCGGCACCATCATTTACGGCGAGAATTGCCTACCGTTGCAGCGGCATCTCTACGAACATAACCGGTATCGGGATGTCACATCGCTGTTCGTCCGCCACCAGATCGATATCGGCGGTGAGCTGGCATCGGCCTCAGGGCAGCAGTTCGATTTCCGGTTCGGTGATTACGAATATCAGGGATTGGAGGCGAACCTGCTCGGCACGGTTCAGTTCAACAATGCCGCGATTGCCGTCGCGCTGTTCTTGCTGTGGCTGCAACGCGCCAACCCCCTCAAGGCGCCCGACCGGATCGAGGACGCGGTGCGATCAGGCCTGCGCGATACGCGATGGCCCGGCCGTCTCGAAATCATCGCGCAGGATCCGCTCACGGTGATCGATGTCGGTCACACCCCCGACGGCATCCGACAATCGCTCGCAAGTCTCAAGGCGATCCACGGCGCCGACGACTGGATCCTCGTCACCGGCGCCTCCGGAGACAAGAAGGCCGGCGAGATCGTCGGCGCGCTGGCGCCGGCGTTCGATACGATCATCTGCACGGCGGCGTACCACAAGGGCGCGGACCCGCACGACATCGCCGCCGCGGCGCGGCTCGCCAATCCCGCGGCGGATATTCATGTTGCCACAACGATCGAGGACGCTGTGCGGCTCGCCGATGCGTTGGCAGCATCACGAAAGCGCAAACTATATGTCGCGGGCGGACTGTTCCTGGCGATCGAATACGCCACGACCGTCCGTGGTGGCCGCGCGCAGGATTTGCGGTTTTTTTAGTTCCGTCTCCCCGCCGTCATTGCGAGGAGCCCTTGCGACGAAGCAATCCATTCTTTCTTTACACGGCTAGATGGATTGCTTCGCTTCGTTCGCAATGACGTCAGCCTTAGTTGGCTCCCCCGGCCGAGTCGTCGAGCACCTTAAAAGCCTCTTCGAGCTGCGGCGAGATCGAAACACCCAGCTTCTCGCCGGTCGGCAGCCGCCCCACGAACCATTTATTGTAGAGCGGCACCAGATCGCGGCCCGAGCCGAGCTTGCGGAAGGTGCGCTCGACCACCGCCTTGAGCTGCGGCTCGCCCTTGCGGAACATGATGCCGTAGGGATCGTAGGACAGATACTCGCCCGTGACCTTGAACTGGGCCTGGGCCTTGTGCCGCGCGATCAGGCCGTAGAGCAGGATGTCGTCGGTGGCAAACGCGTCGGCCTTGCCGTCCACCAGCATCTGGTAGGATTGCTCGTGGTCGGGCGAGGTCAGGATGTTCAGGCCGAGCGAGAACTTCTTGTCGACATTATGCATCGCCTGCTCGTTGGTGGTGCCTTTGGTGACCACCACCGTCTTGCCCTTCAGGTCCGTCGGCGCCGAGATCGTCGAGGCTTTTGGCACCATCAGCTTGGTGCCGGCCACGAACATCAGCGGCGAGAACGCCACCAGTTTGGCGCGTTCGGCATTGGCCGTGGTCGACCCGCATTCGAGGTCGATCTTGTTTTCCGTCACTGCGGGAATGCGGTCGTCCGAGGTGACCTTGA
Organism: Bradyrhizobium sp. AUGA SZCCT0182; assembly: GCF_018130185.1. NCBI lineage: Bacteria > Pseudomonadati > Pseudomonadota > Alphaproteobacteria > Hyphomicrobiales > Nitrobacteraceae > Bradyrhizobium > Bradyrhizobium sp. AUGA SZCCT0182. Next base: position 63,640 of record NZ_JAFCLY010000018.1, read on the forward strand.
CGTATTCGATCTTGAGGTTCGCATCGTCGACCTCGACCCCGATTTCCTCGACGATCGCCTCGCACAATTCGAGACTGTAGCCGATCGGCCGGTTGGAGTGGTCGAGGAACGAGAACGGCGGCGAGCTCTCGCGATAGCCGAGCCGCACCACATGCGTCCGCTTGATGTTGGCGAGCGTGGGGCTGAGCCCCTCGCTCGCGGTCTGGGCCGCCGCCGGCGTTGCCAGCAGACATGCTGCCAGCAACAGACCCGCAGCCGCTATCGGCCTACGCGCAAGCCCTCTTGGGAACTGATGCATGCATCTCTCCCGTCAATGCGTGGCCGGGATGGGCTCGCCGGGAACGGCATCCGTCGGGACCACGTCATCGGGGCCAAGCTCGTGCTCGGGTTTGAGCTCGCCTTCCCATTTCGCAACCACGGCGGTGGCGAGCGAATTGCCGATCACGTTGGTGGCGCTGCGTCCCATGTCGAGGAACGTATCGATACCCATGATCATCAACAGGCCCGCCTCGGGAATGCCGAACTGGCTGAGCGTCGAGGCGATCACCACCAGGGACGCGCGGGGAACGCCTGCGACCCCCTTCGAGGTGATCATCAGCGTTGCCAGCATCGCAAGCTGGGTCCCGAGCGGCATGTCGATGTGATAGGTCTGCGCGATAAACACGCTCGCGAAGGTGCAGTACATCATGGTGCCGTCGAGGTTGAACGAGTAACCCAGCGGCAGCACGAAGCTCGAGATGCGCGACGACGCCCCGAACCGGTTGAGCCCTTCGAGCGTCTTCGGATAGGCGGCCTCCGACGACGCGGTCGAGAACGCGATCATCAGCGGCTCGCGGATCAGCCGCAGCAGGTTCTTGTATCTCGGCCCGATCACGATGAAGCCGACGACGATCAGGATGATCCAGAGGATCGCCAGCGACAGATAGAAGCCGCCCATGAAGACGATCAGCTTCCACAGGACGCCGAGGCCGTTCTTCGCCACCGTCGCCATGATCGCCGCCCATACCGCCAGCGGCGCGAACAGCATCACATAGCCGGTGACCTTGAGCATGATGTGGGCGAGATCGTCGATCAGCGACAGGATCGGCTTGGAGCGTTCCTCCGGCATCGCGCCGAGGGCGACGGCGAAGAACACCGCAAACACCACGATCTGCAGGATTTCATTCTGCGCCATCGCATCGGCGATCGAGGTCGGGATCAGATGCATCAGGAATTTTTCGAACGAGAACGCCGACACCGGCAGTCCGGTCGACTGCGACTTGTCGGGCAGCGTGCCGGGGAAGTTCGCTCCGGGCTCCAGCAGGTTGACCATGACAAGGCCGAGCAGCAACGAGACGAACGAGGCGGTGACGAACCAGCCCATGGTCTTCGCAAAAATCCGGCCGAGCCTCGAGCCGGAGCCCATATGGGCGATGCCGCCGACCAGCGTGGCGAACACCAATGGCGCGATGATCATCTTGATCAGGCGCAGGAACAGCATTGCGACCAGATTTACATCAGCCGCGATCGCCACCCGATTGTCGGGCATGTAATTGAAAACGACGGTCCCCATCACGATGCCAAGCGCCATCGCGATCAGGATGTATTGTGTGAACCTGCTCGACATTTTTTCTGACCCCCGTTTTTCCGGCAACCTTAAGTTTGGCAGATTTGGAGGGCGGCGCAACAAACTTGCGACAATTTACACACTTGCCGAAATGTTTCCGTTGTGGATCACGCGCACGGCGACTAGCGTTCGGTGCAGCGCACAACATGTGCAATCGGTCGCCTGATATGCGATCAACTGCATCAAGAACGATCAATCCGAGGGAAGGAACGCCATGAACGCTACCGTCAATCGCCAGATCCTGCTGGTGGAAAAGCCGACCGGAAAACTCGGGCCCGAGCATTTCAAGATGTCGGAGGGCGCGGTGCCGGAGCCGAAGGACGGCGAGGTGCTGGTGCGGGCGCGCTATATCTCGCTCGACGCCGCCAACCGCGCCTGGATGCACGGCGCCACCTATCGCGCCGCGGTCGAGGCCAACACCGTGATGGCCGGCGGCGGCATCGCCGAGGTCGTGTCCTCGAAGGCACCTGGCCTCAGCCCCGGCGACATCGTGTTCGGCGATACCGGCTGGCAGGATTACGCGGCGGTGCCCGCAAAGCATTTGACAAAAATGCCCCGGATGGAGCCGATGACGCATCTGCTCAGCGTCTATGGCATCGCCGGCCTTACCGCCTATTTCGGCCTGCTCCATGTCGGCAAGCCCAAGGAAGGTGAAACCGTCGTGGTCTCGGCCGCGGCCGGCTCGGTCGGCTCGATCGTCGGCCAGATTGCAAAAATCAAGGGATGCCACGTCGTCGGCATCGCCGGCGGCAAGGATAAATGTAACTGGCTCACCAGCGAACTCGGCTTCGACGCCGCGGTCGATTACAAGGACGGCGCGACCTACAAGGCGCTGCGGGCAGCGGCGCCGAAGGGCATCGACGTCTATTTCGACAATGTCGGCGGCGACATTCTGGAGGCCTGCATCGCGCTGATGAACAACCGCGGCCGCATCTCCTGCTGCGGCGCGATCTCGCAATATGACGGCGTGCCGTCGGCGACTGGCCCGCGCGGGGTGCCCGGCCTGATCGTGGTGAAGCGCCTGATCATGCAGGGCTTCATCGTGATGGACTACATGAACGAGCGCGATCAGGCCCTGAAGGACCTGCAGTCCTGGGTCGCTTCCGGCAAACTGAAAGTGCAGGAAGATGTCATCAACGGCCTGGAAAACACACCGCAGGCGCTGATCGGACTATTGGCCGGCGAGAACCGCGGCAAGCGGATGGTGAAGGTGTAGGGCTCTCGTTTCACCTCGCCCCGCTTGCGGGGAGAGGTCGGATCACATCGCAGATGTGATCCGGGTGAGGGGGTACAGGTTTATCAACTCGCACCAATTTCGCGGAGAGAGCCCCTCACCCCAACCCTCTCCCCGCAAGAGCGGGGCGAGGGAGCAAACAGATCTAATGCGCCGCCGGTGCCTGCGGCGCCACCTGCCCGCCCGCTTTCTTCCGCTTCCGCTCGCTGAGCCAGTTCTCGAACCGCTGCACCACGACAAAGAACGTCGGCACGAACAGCACCGCCAGACAGGTCGAGGCCAGCATGCCCGAGAACACGGTGATGCCGATCGATTTGCGGGCGTTGGCGCCGGCGCCGGTCGCCAGCACCAGCGGCACCACGCCGAGGATGAAGGCAAACGACGTCATCAGGATCGGCCGGAACCGGGCTCGCGCCGCCTCAACGGCGGATTCCAGCAGCGGCTTGCGGTCGCGCACATGCAGTTCGAGCGCGACCTCGACGATCAGAATGGCGTTCTTGGCCGACAGCGCTATCAGCAGGATGATGCCGATCTGGGTATAGAGGTTGTTCTCGATCCGCAGGCCCGTCAGCACGATCATCGGACCGAGCAGCGACAACGGCACCGCTAATATCACCGAGATCGGCGCAAACCAGCTTTCATATTGTCCGGCCAGCACGAGATAGACCAGCAACAGCGCGAGCCCGAACGCCCAGTAGATCTGGCCGCCGACGACCTTCTCCTGGTACGACATGGCCGTCCATTCAAAGCCGGTGCCCTGCGGCAGGGTCTTTCCGGCGATCTCCTCCATCAGTTTCATCGACTGGCCCGAGCTGTAGCCCGTGGCCGGCAGGCCGATGATGCTCGCGGACGGATAGAGATTGTACAGGCTGATCAGCGAGGGGCCGACCGAAGGCGTGATCTTGGCGACCGTGCCGAGCGGGATCATGTCGCCATTGCTGTTGCGCACCATCATGTTCGCCATGTCGCGCAAGGTCAGGCGATATTGCGCATCCGCCTGGGCATAGACCTGGAAGGTGCGACCGAACTTGTTGAACTGGTTGACGTAGGTCGATCCCATATAGGACGACAGCGTCGAGAATATCTGGTCGGTCGTGACATGCAGGGTCTGGGTCTTGACCCGGTCCACCTCGACGTCGAATTGCGGCACCATCGAACGGAACGACGAGCTGACGCGCTGCAGCGCGCTTTGCGTCTGCGCGTTGGAGACGATGGCGCCGGCAATCGCCTGCAGCTTGCCGTAGTCGGCATTGCCGTCGCGCAACTGAACCTGCATCGCAAAACCGGCGGCGTTGCCGATGCCCTGGATCGGCGGCGGCGGAACCACCAGGATTCGCGCCTCCTCGATGGCAGACATCTTCTCGTTCAGGCCGACGAACAGCGACCGCAGGTCCTCGCCCTCACCGCGCGCACTCCACTCCTTGAGGATCAGATAGGCGACGCCGGCATTGGCCAGGCTGGAAGAACTATCCAGCGCCGAGATGCCGGAAATGCTGATGACCTGATCGACGCCCGGGTGCTTGCCGGCGATTTCGCTGACCCGGGTGAGCACTTGCTGGGTGCGATCGAGCGAGGCGCCGTCGGGCAGTTGCACGGCGACCAAGAGATAGCCCTGATCTTCAATGGGAATAAACCCGGTCGGCACCCGCGACAGGCCGTAACCGGCGCCGCAGATCAGGATGAGGGCAAAAATCACGGAGATATTGCTGTGCGCGACCAGGCGGCCGATCAGCCGGGCATATGCGCGTTCGACCCGGTCATAGACCGCGTTGAAGCCGCGGTAGAAGAAATTGCGCTGTTCCGGCGGCGCCGGCCGGCGCAGCCACAGCGCGCATTGGGTCGGCTTCAGCGTCGCGGCATTGATGGCGCTGAGCAGCGCGGTCGCCGCGATGACAAGCGCGAATTGCGAATACATCCGCCCCGTCAGTCCCGGCAGGAAGGCCGACGGCAGGAACACCGAGATCAGCACCAGCGTGATGCCGACGATCGGCGCGAACAGCGCGTCCATCGCCGATATCGCGGCGTCATGGCCGGACATGCCCTTCTCGATATTATGCGCCGCGCCCTCGACCACGACGATGGCGTCGTCGACCACGATGCCGATCGCGAGCACGATGGCGAACAGGGTCGAAATGTTGACGGTGAAGCCGAGCGCCGCCATCGCGGCGAAGGCGCCGATGATCGTCACCGGCACTGTCGTCGCCGGCACCAGCATTGCCCGCCAATCCTGCAGGAAGATCAGGATTACGATCAGGACGAGGAAGCCGGCCTCGATCAGCGTCTTGTAGACCTCCTTGATCGATTCCGAGACGAATTTCGTGGTGTCGAACGGCGTATCATGTTTCACGTCATGCGGAAACGCCTTGGCGAGCACCACCATCTTTTCCCTGACGGCCTTCTCGACCTCGAGCGCGTTGGCGCCGGGCGACTGGAACACGCCGATGCCGGTGGCGGGCTTGTTGTTGAGCGAGAACGCCTGGCTGTAGGTCTGGGCGCCGAGCTCGACCCAGCCGACGTCGCGGACACGGGTGACGTCGCCATTGCTGCCGACCTTGACGATGATGTCCTCGAACTCGCTCTTGTCGCTGAGCCGCCCATTGACGTTCAGCGTGTACTGGAACGCCTGTCCCGCAGGCGCCGGCGGGGCGCCGACCTGGCCTGCCGTGACCTGCTGGCTCTGCTGCTGAATCGAGGAGACGACATCCTGCGGCATCAGGTTGCGCACCTGCAGCTTGTTCGGATCAAGCCAGACCCGCATCGAATACTGGCCGGCGCCAAACACCGTGACGTTGCCGACGCCGGGCAGGCGCGACAGTTCGTCCCTGATGTTGATGGTGGCGTAGTTGCTCAGGAACAGGCTGTCATAGGTCGCATTCGGCGACGTCAACGTCACGAACAGCAGGACCGCCGTCGACTTCTTCTGCACGGTGACGCCCTGGTTCTGCACCGACTGCGGCAGCTGCGCCAGCGCGCTCGACACCCGGTTTTGCACCAGCACCTGCGCGAAGTTGAGGTCGGTGCCGATCTTGAACGTCACCGTCAGCGAATAGGTGCCGTCGGCGCCGCTGTAGGACTGCATGTACAGCATGTCCTCAACGCCGTTGACCTGCTGTTCGATCGGCAGCGCCACGGTATCGATCACGGTCTTGGCGCTGGCGCCGGGATAGCGCGTCGTCACCTGCACCGTCGGCGGTACCACATCAGGATATTGCGCCACCGCGAGGCGGAACAGGCACACCCCGCCGATCAGGATCATCAGGATCGCGATGACGTTGGAAAGGACGGGCCGCTCGATGAAGAATTTCGAAATCATGGCCGGTCCTTATTTGGCTGACGCCGGCGACGCTTCGATTTTCTTGACCTGCGGGTCGACCTTCTGACCGGGGATCGCACGGAGCAGCCCGGCGGTGACGACGCGATCATCGCCCTTCAAACCGCTTTCGATGACGCGTAGCGTGCCCTCGAGCGGCCCGGTCTGTACCTTGCGCTGTTCGACCACGTTCTCGCCGTTGACGACCAGCACGTAGCGACCGGCCTGGTCGCTGCCGAGCGCCACATCAGGCACCAGCAGCGCATTCGACTGCTCGTCGAAGGGCACGCGGACCCGGACGAAGAATCCCGGCAGCAACGCCCGATCAGGATTCGGCAATACGCCGCGCACCGCGAGCGTGCCGGTCCCTTGATTGAGGGTCGGCGAGACGTAGTCGAGCTTGCCCTTGTGCGGGAAGCCGCTCTCGGTCTGCAATCCGACCTCGACCGGCAACTGCCGGATTTCGTCGACGGTCATTCCCCGCCGCCTTGCCTCTTCCCGGATCCGCAGCACGTCCTGTTCGTTGACGTTGAAATTCACATAGATCGGGTCGAGCGCCACGATGGTGGCAAGCTGGGTCGGCGACGAGACGCCGACCAGTTCGCCGACCGAGACCAGATGCGCGCTGACGATCCCGTCGAACGGCGCCGTGACGTTGGTATAGCCGTAGTTGACGGCCGCAATCTTGGTGTTGACCTGGGCCTGCTGCAGGTTTGCCTGCGCGTTCTCGCGCGCCGCCGTCGAAGTATCGAGCGTCGCCTGCGAGACCGCCTGTCTTTGCACCAGCTCCGACTGCCGCTTGAAATCGGCTTCGGCCTGCTTCATCGAGGCCTCCATGCCGGTTTGAGCGGCCTGCGCCTGATCGAGCTTCAGTTTGTAGGTTTCCGGCTCGATCGTGAACAGCGTGGTGCCTTCTTTCACGAAGGTACCGTCCTTGTAGTTGATCGATTGCAGGAAGCCCTGCACGCGCGCGACCAGATCGACGTTCTTGATCGGCGCGGTGTTGCCGGTCGCCTCCAGATAGCGCGTGATGCTGCGCTGCACCGGCACGGCGACCTCAACTTTCGGCGGCGGCGGCGGCACAAAAGTATTTTGTTCGCAGGCACTTAAGACGCCGAATGCGGCAATGGCGAAGACCGCACGACACGCAATGGCGCCTCTCTGTCTGAAGGTGTCATGTGGTCTGCTGCATGCCAGCGAACGCTCAGACTTCATCTGCGTGCCTCAATACGTTTGTTCTTGCAAAGCGCGTTCTATTCAAATTATGGCGTTCGACCATCCCATAAAAATAGCAACAATCCACTTGCAGGGGAACCGGAAACCGAAAATGATGCCGCGCGCGAAATTTTCTTCGCTTTCTCGTTCATGATTTTACTTCTGTTGAAGCGGCGGCTCCAGCGACGACAAAAAGGATTTATTCAAATGATCAACACGTTGACACGTGCGGCAACGCTCGGGGCGTTGATGACGGCAGTGATATTCGCAAGTGCAGCACCGTTATCTGCGCAAGCGCCGAGCCAGGCGCAACGCGACGCGATCAAGACCCAATGCCGCTCGGATTATATCGCGCATTGCTCCAGTATTCCGCCGGGCGGCGAAGCTTCGCTGCAATGCCTGCAGAAGAATATGTCGAGCCTGTCATCGAGCTGTCAAAGCGCGGTGCGCGCCGTGCAAGCGCCGGCTGCCGCCGCGCCCGCGGCCAAGCCCGAAACCGCTCCGGCCGCGGCCGGCGCACAGCCTGCCACCACCACCGCGGCGCCCAAGGCCGATACCAAGCCTGCAGCCGCGGGGCAGCCGTCCAGCGCGCAGATCTCCGCGGTCCGCAGCGCCTGCCGCTCCGACTATCCAAAAGTCTGCGCTGGCGTGCCGACCGGCGGCGCCCCGGCGCTGCAGTGCCTGGACAAGAACAAGGCAAAACTTTCGCCGGCTTGCGAGAAGGCGGTCACGGCGGCCGTCGGCGGTGGTGCCGCACCGGCAGCGGGCGCCGCTCCCGCGGCGGCGGCAGCTCCGGCAGCGGCAGGCGCTGCTGCTGCACCGGCCGCGCCCACCGTGATCGTGCTGCGACCGATGCGGCCGCGCGAAGAGCTGATGGTGCTGCGGTCGGCCTGCGGCGCCGATGTCCGCACGATCTGCGGTGGCGTTCAGCCGGGCGGTGGCCGCATCGTGCAGTGCCTCGCCACCAACGCGGGCAGGCTGTCGCCAGCCTGCCAGGACGTGCTGGCCCAGTTCAAGGCGCAGTAGCAGGCCGCGCTACCCGGTTCGCGCCGTGAAAACGGCGCGATCGGACTATGCGTGCGAGACGGTCCCGACGAACTGCTGCAGTTCCGGCGTCCGCGGCGCGGCAAACACCTCTTTCGGAACGCCCTCTTCATGCACCCTGCCGTGGTGCATGAAGACGAGCTTGGTGCCGACGTCGCGGGCGAAACGCATCTCATGCGTGACCAGAATCAGCGTCATGCCCTCGCGCGCCAGTTGCTCGACCACGCGCAGCACCTCGTTGACCAGTTCCGGGTCGAGCGCCGAGGTGATTTCATCGCACAGCAATACTTTCGGCCGCATCGCCAGCGAACGCGCGATCGCGACGCGCTGCTGCTGGCCGCCGGAAAGCTGGTTCGGATAGGCATCCATCTTCTCGGACAGCCCGACCTTCGCCAGCACCTCGGCCGCGGTGGCGCGCGCCTCCTTGGCCGACACCTTGTTGACGACGGTCGGCGCCAGCATCACGTTCTCGGCGGCGGTCAGGTGCGGAAACAGATTGAACTGCTGGAACACCATGCCGACATGGCGGCGCAGCTCGCGCAGATTGGTGGTGGAGCCGCCGACCTCGATGCCGTCGGCGATGATCGCGCCGGACTGATAGGTCTCCAGGCCATTGATGCAGCGGAGCAGCGTGCTCTTGCCCGATCCGGAGCGGCCGATGATGGCGACCACATCGCCCTTGGCGACCTCGAGCGAGACGCCCTTCAGCACCTCGTTCGGACCAAAACTCTTTCTGACGTCACGAATGCTAACGAGCGACATTGAGGCGGCTCTCGATTTTTTTCGCCCACCAGGACAGCGGGAAACACAGGCAGAAATAGATCAGCGCGACCAGCGAATAGACCACGAAGGGGCGGAACGTCGCGTTGTTGAGCATGGTGCCGGCCTTGGTCAGCTCGACGAAGCCGATGATCGAGGCCAGCGCGGTGCCTTTGACCACCTGCACCGAGAAACCGACGGTCGGCGCAACCGCGATCCGCGAGGCCTGCGGCAGGATGACGTAACGCATCTGCTCGATGTAGCTCATGGCGAGGCTGGAGGAGGCTTCCCACTGGCCCTTCGGAATCGACTCGACGCAGCCACGCCAGATCTCGGCGAGAAAGGCGCTGGTCCAGAACGTCAGCGCCAGGGTCGCGGCCATCCACGGGCTCACCTCGACGCCGAACAGCGCGATGCCGAAGAAGAACAGAAACAGCTGCATCAGCAGCGGCGTGCCCTGGAACAGCTCGATGTAGATCTTGGTGGACCATTCCAGCGCCGGGATCCTGGAGGTCCGCATGAACAGCAGGATCAGCCCGACAACGCCGCCGCAGACAAAGGCGATCAGCGACAGCACGATGGTCCACTGCGTGGCGATCAGGAGGTTCGACAGGATGTCCCAGAGGCTGAACTGCAACATGGCTCACTTCGCCTTGAACAGGATGCGGCCGAGGCCGCGCAGCAGCGAACGCGTCAGCATGGCGAGCAAGAGATAGGCCAAAGCCACCAGCAGATAGACCTCGAAGTTGCGGAAGTTGCGCGAGGCGATCAGGTTGGCGGCGTAGGTCAGGTCCTGCGCCGAGATCTGCGACACCACGGCCGAGCCCAGCATGACGATGATGATCTGCGACGACAGCGCCGGATAGATTTTCTCAAACGCCTGCTTGAGGACGATGTGGCGCAGCACTTCCCATTTGGTCATGGCAAGGCTGATACCGGCCTCGATATGGCCTTTCGGCACCGCCTCGATGCCGGCGCGGATGATCTCGGTCGAATAGGCGCCGAGATTGATGGTCATGGCGAGGAATGCCGCGGTCGATTCGCTGAGCTTCAGCCCGGCAGCCGGCAGGCCGAAGAAGATAAAAAACAACTGAACGATGAACGGCGTGTTGCGGATCACCTCGACATAGCCGGCGACCAGGCTGCCGAGCCATTTCGGCCCGAAGGTGCGCGCGGATGCGCCGGCGGTGCCGACGGCGATACCGGCGACGGTCGATACGACCGTCAGTACGACGGTGAACAGCAACCCCCACAGCAGCACATCCCAGTGGGGCAGCAACTCGCCGAATTGGAGCTTGTAGTTCATGACGGGTTGGCCCCCGCGACCAGGTCAAAAGCCCGGCGGCAAGGGTGCCTTCAGCCACTTCTCGGACAGTTTGGCGATGTCGCCGGACGTCTTGGCCTGCGCGATGATCTCGTTGAGCTTGGCCAGCAGCTTCGGCTCTTCCTTGTTGAGCCCGATGAAGCACGGGCTGTCCTTGATCACGAATTTGAGCGCGGGCGCCCGGGCCGGGACCTTCTCGGCGATGGCGGCGGCGACCGTATTGCCGGTCGCGATCAGGTCGACCTGCCCGGATACGAAGGCGGCAATGGTGGCGTTGTTATCCTCGAAACGCTTGATGGTAGTGTCAGCCGGCGCGAGCTTCGTCAGTTCCTGCTCCTCGATAGCACCGCGGGTGGCGCCGATCGTCTTGCCCTTGAGCTCGTCGGCCGATGCTAACTTGATTTCCTTGGTACCGAACACGCCGGAGAAGAACGGCGCATAGGCGACGGAAAAGTCGATCACCTTCTCGCGCTCGGCATTCTTGCCGAGGCTGGAAATGACGATGTCGGCCTTCTTGGTCTGCAGATAGGGAATCCGGTTGGCGCTGGTGACGGCGATGATATCGACCTTCACCCCGAGCGCCTTGCCGATCAGGTTGGCCATGTCGATGTCGTAGCCCTGCGGCTTGAGATCGAGCCCGGCGGAGCCGAACGGCGCAAAATCCTGCGGCACTGCAACCTTGATGACCTTGGCCGCCATGATCGAGTCCAGCGCGTCGGCATGGGCCGGCGTGGTCAGCGCGGCGGTGGCGAGCGCGAAAGCCGCGGCAAGCATCGATTTCCTAGACAGCATCCTATGTCCCCTGTGCATCGCGACATCGCCGGTCGGTTTGGTCGATGTCTTCGGATCCCCTTCGCAGTGCGGGACCCTGCCCGATGCTCAACGATCAGGCAATGCCCCGCGTTGCTCCTTATTTTGTCATCGCCTGCCTCGGAATTAGCCTGCGGTACGGCACTCCGAATGACAACTTCACGCCCAAATGATACACATCCCGCCATTCCATGCAGGGTTGCGGCCAGCTACTCGCCGCGAAACGCCAGGATCAATTGAACCAACCGTACCGACAGGGCGACATAACAAATCGTCATCGCGATCTGGTACGCGACGTGCCAGTTGACCTTTGCCAGCTTGTACAGGCCGTCGATAAAATTCAGGAGCAGGAGTATCACCCCGAACAACTCGACGCCGCGCCCGACGAGGCCACTGCTTAAAAGTCATGGCGTAAATAGCCGAACAGGACGATCGCCGGCTCATTACTCGAAACGTGCGCGCCGGCCGCACGATCAACGTTCCTACGATCATTTTTTCGACGTGCGAAAATATTTCCCTGGAAGCCGGCTCGATACGATCGGCATAGAATGACAGCCATCCGGCTCTGATCTCCGCCATGGGTTCTCCTCAGCTCGCAATAAAAATCGGAGCTCCAATACAGCGGGTCAGCGACCGGGAAGCAAGCAAGCGACCTGTCTGACCTTTGAGAGCGATAATCTTCAATCACCAGGAGAGGAAAAACAGATGCTACGTGTCATCCTGACTGCAACCACCCTGTTGTGCGCGTCGCAAGCGTTCGCGCAGGAGCTGACTGCCGCACAGCGCGACGCCTGCATGGGCGATTACGAGAAATATTGCAAAAGCGTCACGCCAGGCGGCGGGCGGATCATCGCCTGTCTCTCCAAGGAGAGCGACAAGCTCACACCTGCTTGCAAGAAGGTATTGCAGGCAGCGGAGAAGAAATAGACGCGCGGTCTGAGACGCATCCGCCGCACCTTCCAGAAGAAACCTGAACACCGACCAAGATAAATCCAGGGAGAACGACATGCGTGCTTTTCTGCTCATTGCAGCCGCCCTGCTCGCCTTTGGCACCACCATGACCTTTGAGTCGACCGAGGCCAACGCAGTGGTCTGCGCCCGCGGCGTCGTTCGCGCCGGCTGCGCCGGAGCTCGGGGTGCGGTCGTCGTCAAGAAGCCGGCGGTCGTGTGCCGCACCGTGATCGTCAACGGCGTGAAGGTTCGCCGCTGCACCTGATCGAAGCTGATCCCGCGCAAAACTGAAGACATCTGCACCTGCCGGCCGCGACTACCGTCATTGGCGGCACCACAGCCGGAACTTACCATTCCCTGTTTTGCCGGATCGCGCATGATGTGCCAGCATTGGACGCTTCGAAGTTCAATGGCTGTGAATCCGGGATGAAGAATTTTTCAATCGCATTGCCATTCTGGGCCCGGGCGTTCCTGCTGGCGGGCCTTGCCGGCATTGTGCTCGGCGCCGGCCTCATCGCCTATCGCTTCTACGACAGGCCGACGGTGCTGAGCGTCGCGGTGGGCTCGTTCGACGGCGAAGCGGCCAAAGTCGCGTCCGTCATCGCCGCCCGGCTGGAAGCCACCAAATCCACGGTCCGTTTGAAGATCGTTCCGACGGACAACGTGCTCGATTCCGCAAAAATCTTTGCCGAGGGAAAGACCGACCTTGCCATCGTGCGCGCCGATGTCGGCGATCTCTCGCTGGCGCGGAGCGTCGCGCTGGTCACCAAATCGGTCCTGATGATCCTGGCGCTGCCGGGATCGCAGGTGACCAGCATCGAGAAGATGAAGGGCCACACGGTCGGCGTCGTCGGTGGCGAGATCAACCAGAAGATCGTCGAGGCCCTGAAAAAGGAATATGACCTCGGCGACAAGGTGATCTTCAAGAACATGGCGCCGGCGGATACGCCCCGCGCGATCCAGTCGAAAGCGGCGAGCGCGTTCGTGCTGGTCGTCCCGCTGAGCGAAAAGTACCTTTCCCTGGTGAGGCGCTTCTTCCGGGGCGGGCATAATTCCTTCCCCGCCTTGATCCCGGTTGAATCGGCCGGCGCCATCGCCGATGTCGAAGGTGCCTATGAAAGCTTCGATATTCCGCAAGGCACGCTGCGCGGCAGCCCGCCGGTGCCGGATGCCGATCTGACCACGCTCCGCGTCGCGACGTATCTGGTGGCCAACAAGAAACTCGACCCGGACACGATCACGACGCTGACCCAGGCGCTGGTCACTGCCCGCAACGATCTCGTGCGCGACCAGCCGCTGCTGGCCGGGCTGACGGCACCCGATACCGATCCCGGCGCCTATATCCCGGTCCATCCGGGGGCCGCGGCCTACTATAACGGGACCCAGCAAAGCTTCATGGATAAGTACGGCAACTGGATTTACCTGACGCCGATGGTGCTGGGCGCACTGGCCTCGATCTTCGCAACCGCGTGGCGGTTTCTTGGCGGCCGGCAGGAACCCGCCGAGACGACGTTGCGCAGCCTGTTCGCCTTGCCGCGGCGGATAAGGGAAGTGAAGAGCGAGGCCGAACTGACCGAGATCGAAAACCAGGTCGACCAGGCACTGGATGCCGAGATGGCCAGCGCGATCAGAAGCGAGAACGCGCAGGATATTTCGACGCTGGTTTCAATGGCGCATCGGCTGGAAGATTCGATCTATCGCCGCCGGCAAATGCTGGCGGAGGGGCCTGCCGCGAAGCAGAGCTAGCTCCGGGCGGCGTCCCACGGGCGAGGTCCGCCCGGTCCGTTTTCGCAATTTTTTGGTGGCGCCATTCCCCGGTCCGGTTTAGGGTGGCTCCAACTAGTAAGTATACTGTCAATTAGGGAGGGGTACCGTGCGTATCGCCGTCATCGGCGGAGGCCCCGGCGGTCTCTACTTCGCCTATCTCTGGAAGCGGCGTCATCCGGACGCAGAGATCGACCTGTTCGAGCAGAACCCCGAAGGCGCGACCTGGGGTTTTGGCGTCGTGTTCTCCGAACAGGCGCTGGAATTTTTGCGCGCCGACGACCCCGAGACGGTCGATGCGATCACGCCGCGGATGGAAAGCTGGAAGAACATCACGCTCAATTTGCGGGGCGAGAGCGTCGAGATCGACGGCGTCGGCTTTTCCTCGATCGGCCGGCTCGAATTGTTGACCATTTTGCAGCAGCGCGTGCGCGCCGCCGGCATCACGCCGCGATACGACACCATCATCCAGTCGCTGGACGAACTCAAAGGTTATGACCTGATCGTCGCCGCCGACGGATTGAACTCGCTGGTGCGCCGCAACTTCGAAAAGGAGTTCGGCGCCTCGGTCTCGCATTCGACCAACAAATTCGCCTGGTACGGCACCAGCAAACGTTTCGCCACGCTATCGCAGACCTTCGTCAAAACCGACATCGGGTCGTTCAACGCGCATCACTACCGCTATGCGCCTGCCATGAGCACCTTCCTGGTCGAATGCGACGCGGCGACCTGGCAGGCCTACGGTTTCGAGCACAAGACCATCGAACAATCGCAGGCGATCTGTGAAGAAATATTTGCCGATACGCTCGACGGCCATTCGCTGGTGTCGAACAAGTCGGTATGGCGCAATTTCCCCTGGATATGGAACGAGAACTGGTCGCACGGCAACATGGTGCTGATCGGCGATGCCCTGCACTCGGCGCACTTCTCGATCGGCTCGGGAACAAGGCTCGCGATCGAGGACGCCATCGCACTGACCAAGGCGCTGGAGGCGGAAGCGGACATTCCCGCGGGCCTTGCCCGCTACCAGGGCGAACGCAAGCCAATCGTGAAGAAATTGGTGACGGCGGCGCGCACCAGCGCCGACTGGTACGAACATTTTCCCGAACACATGAAGCTCGATCTGATGGATTTTGCCTACAGCTACATCACCCGCTCCGGGCGGGTCGACGATGCGCGCCTGCGCGCGATGTCGCCGGCCTTCATGGCGCGCTTTGAGGCAGCAAAGAACAGCTGGAGCCGGTCATGATGATCGACGATCAGGTACCTCTGGAAAATCACGGCGCGCGCGAAATCGGTTTCGCGATCCCGGAGCGCTACAACGCCAGCCGCATCCTGTTCGACAATCTCGTGCACGGCCGCGGCGAACGCCTGGCCCTGACCGGACCTGCCGGCACGCGCAGCTATGCCGAGCTGTGCCGCGAGGCCTCGCAATGGGGCCACGGCTTCCAGTCGCTGGGGCTGAAGCGCGGCGACCGCATCCTGATGTTCCTCGACGATACGCCCGCTTACCCGGCCGCATTCTTCGGCGCGGTACGCTCCGGCTTCGTGCCGCTGTTGATCAACACCCTGACGCCGCCGGACCTGCTGCAATTCTATCTCTCGGACGCCGGTGCCGCCGTCGCGGTCACCGATGCCGAGTTCACTTCCAGATTCGACGCTGTCGCCTGCAAGGACACGCCGCTGCACACGCTGGTCGTGGTCAACGGCACCGCCGGCGAACACGCCGTTCCGAAGACGCTTGCTGCCGATACCTGGCTGAAGGCCTTGCCCACCGAACTCGCGGAGGCTGATACACACCGCAACGAGATGGCGTTCTGGATGTACTCGTCGGGCTCGACCGGACGCCCCAAGGGCATCGTGCATCTGCAGCACGACATGGCCTACAGCGAAGCTGCGTTTGCGCGCAACGTGCTCAAGCTCGGGCCCGACGATATCTGCTTCTCGGTGCCGAAGATTTTCTTCGCCTATGGCTTCGGCAATTCCATCACCTTCCCGTTCTCGGTCGGCGCCGCCACGCTGTTGCTGCCCGGCCAGCCGAAGCCCGCTGCGATCTTCGAGGCGATCGGGCGCTACCGCCCGAGCGTGTTTTTTGGATTGCCGACGCTCTACACCTCGCTGACCAAGGCCGACGGCGCAGCGGCCGCGGACTTTTCATCGTTGCGGATGGCGCTGTCCGCCGCCGAGGTGCTGTCGGGAGAAGTGTTCAACGGCTGGAAGACGCTGACCGGCCTTGAAATCATTGAGGGCCTGGGTTCGACCGAGGCACTGCACATCTACCTTTCCAACCGGCCCGATCACAAGAAGCTCGGTGCGGCGGGGCTGCGTGTCCCCGGTTATGAAATCGCGCTTCGGGACAAGGACGGCCGCGACGTCGGCGACGACGAGGAAGGGATCATGTGGGTGCGCGGCGATTCCAACACGCCGCTGTACTGGAACCGGCCGGACAAATCAGCGGAGACGATCCGCGAGGAGGGGTGGATCTACACCGGCGACCGCTTCGTCCGCGATGCCGACGGCTTCCACTTCTTCCGCGGCCGCGCCGACGACCTGATCAAGATTTCCGGCCAATGGGTCTATCCGCTCGAAGTCGAGCTGTGCCTTGCCGAACACCCCGACGTGCGGGAATGCGCCGTCTTCGCCGCCGAGCTGCCGGACCGGCGTATGACGCTGAAGGCGGTGGTGGTGATGAATCGCAGCGGCTTCGATGCCAACGATGCAACGAAGCGGCTGCAGGATTTCGTCAAGGCAAAGCTGTTGCCTTACAAATATCCGCGCGAGGTGCGATTCATCGAGGAGTTGCCGAAGACCGGTACGGGCAAGATCGACCGGCAGGCGCTGTTGAGGATGTAGCAACACCCTCAGTGTCGTCCCCGCGAAGGCGGGGACCCATACGCCGCGGCCTATCGTTTAAAAAAGGTGCCGGACGACTTTCGCGCAGCACAGACACTGGTGGTTATGGGTCCCGGATCGCGCTTCGCTTGTCCGGGACGACGAGGTTGAAAAGGCTAAACCCCATGGAAAACACTCCGCTCCACGGCGGTTGTCTCTGCGGTTCGGTTCGTTATGAGATCAGCGCGCAACTCGGGATCGCCGAACATTGCCATTGTTCGATGTGCCGCAAGGCGCACGGTGCGGCGTTCTCCACCAACGCGCTGGTTCCGACGGAAGCACTGATCCTGACGTCCGGTGCAGAGTTCATCTCAGAATACCAATCGTCGCCTAACCGCGAAAAGTGCTTCTGCTCAAAATGCGGTTCGCAGCTGTTCATCCGGCGCCTCGACCATCCAGAGTCCACGGTCGTCACCCTCGGCACCGTCGATGGTGACCCGCACACGCGGCCCGAGCGGCATGTCTTCGTGGCTTCGAAGGCGCCGTGGTACGATATCGCCGACGTGCTGCCCCGGTTCAAGATTTACCCGGGTTTCGAACCGCAGGACGATGCGCCGTCGGCCTGACGCTCCCTCAACCCGACTTGCCCAGGTGCTCGAGCGCGTCCTCGGCGCGCAGCGGCACCCGCGAGGCCTCGTTGTTGAGATCGACGAGCTGTGTCATCAGCGTCAGCAACACCTTGCGGTCGGCGGCCTTCAGCGGCTGCAGCATCCGCGCCTGTGCGCGCTCGACCGATGGCATGATCTCGCGCAGCGTGGCGGCGCCCGCCCTGGTCAGATAAAGCAGTTTTACCCTCTTGTCTTCCCGCCCGGGCTTGCGCTCGACCAGGGCTTTGGATTCCAGCCGCTCGATCACGTTGCCGAGCGTCGAGCGGTCGAACGCGATCACCGCCGAGAGCCGCGTCGCGTCGATGCCGGGATGGGTGTGGATCGAAACCAGCGCGGCATATTGCACCGGCGTCAGGTCGAAGGCTTTGCATTCCTCGACAAAGATCGCGACCGCGATCTGCTGCATGCGCCGGAACAGATAACCGGGCGCCGCATAGACGGCGTCCATGGTGATGGGCGTGGGCTTACTCGGCATCGGGCTGCTTGTCCGGTGCGGCGTCGGCGAACGCCTTGATTTCCTTTGCCGCGGCTTCGGCCTGGAGCAGGCGCGGATAGGCCGCGACGTCGACGCCGAAGCGCCGCGCATTGGCAAGCTGCGGCACCAGGCAAAGATCGGCGAGCGTCGGCGCAGATCCAAAGCAGAACGGCCCAGGCTCGCCCGCTATCAGCGTTTCGCAGGCCGAAAGCCCCTCGCGATTGGCCCACGCCGCCCACTCCGTCACTTTCTCTTCCGCCAGGCCGAGCTGGCGCAGCCGGGCCAGCACTTTGAGGTTTTGAACCGGGTGGGTGTCGCAGGCCAGCGCCTGCGCAAAGGCGCGCACTTTGGCGCGGCGCAGCGGATCCTTTGGCAGCAGCGGTGGCGTGGGATGGGTCTCGTCGAGCCATTCGATGATGGCGAGCGACTGGGTCAGCACGGTGCCGGCGTCATCTTCCAGGGTCGGGACCAGTCCTTGCGGATTGATCGCGAGATAGGTGGGCGCGCGTTGTTCGCCGTTGCGAAGGTGATGCGGCAGGTGCTCAGTGCTCAGGCCCTTGAGATTGAGCGCGATCCTGACCCGGTAGGACGCGCTGCTGCGGAAGTAGCCATGCAGCTTCATCGGAACCTCCCGTCATTTTGTCATGTGGGCCCGAAGGCCGCATTGACGCTATCCATATTGTAAGTATGCTGTCAATCAAGCGAGATGACAAGAACCGGACGAACAAGACTAACGGGAGGCTATCCATGGAAGCCGTGCAGAAGACCCCGGAACGCGAGGCGTTCTACAAGAAGATCGATGGCGAGAACCTCTCCGCACTCTGGAACGTGATGGGCGATCTGATCACGCCCGAACCACGCAGCGCCTGCCGGCCGCATCTGTGGAAGTTCGACCAGATCCGCGACTACATGACCGAGGCCGGCAAGCTGATCACCGCCAAGGAAGCTGAGCGGCGGGTGCTGGTCTTGGAAAATCCGGGCCTGCGCGGCCAGTCGAAGATCACGACCTCGCTGTTTGCCGGCGTGCAGATGGTGGTCCCCGGCGACGTCGCGCCGGCGCACCGCCACAGCCAGTCGGCGCTTCGTTTCGTGCTCGAAGGCAAGGGGGCGGCAACCGCGGTCGACGGCGAGAAGACGCTGATGGAGCCCGGCGATTTCGTCATCACGCCGTCGATGACCTGGCATGATCATTCCAACGAAACCTCCGAGCCGATGTTCTGGCTCGACGGACTCGACATTCCGATGGTGCAGTTCTTCGATGCGTCCTTTGCCGAAGGCTCGAACGAGGACCAGCAGAAGATCACTCGCCCCTCCGGCGACAGCTTTGCCCGCTACGGGCGCAACCTCCTACCCGTCGACGAGAAGCGAAAGTCGAAGACCTCACCGATCTTCAACTATCCCTACAGCTACACCCGCGAGGCGCTGGAGCAGGCCAAGATCCGCAACGAATGGGACGCCTGCCACGGGCTGAAGCTGAAATTCTCCAACCCCGAAACCGGCGAATTCGCGATGCCGACCATCGGCACCTTCATCCAGATGCTGCCGAAGGGTTTTAAAACGGCGCGCTATCGCTCCACCGACGCGACCGTGTTCGCGGCGATCGAGGGCAAAGGCCGAACGCGGGTCGGCGAGCAGACGTTTGAGTGGGGCGCACGCGATCTGTTCGTGGTGCCGAGCTGGCAATGGGTCACCCACGAGGCCGATGTCGATTCCGTGCTGTTCAGCTTCTCCGATCGTCCGGTGCAGCAGAAACTCGATTTGTTCCGCGAAGACCGCGGGAATGCGTGAGGGAACCACCGCTGTCGTCCCGGCCTTGAGCTCAGATGCGCAATTGCGCATCGGGGGACCCATAGCCACCGGCCTTCGTTTGGCGGAAGGCGTTGGCTACCTCGTCCCATCGATAGATCACGCGGTATGGGTCCCGGCTCAAGGCCGGGACGACAGGTTTGCTACTTTGTTTGTAACGACGACACCTACCGCCAGTGCAGCAGTCTTGCCTCCAGCAGATTGATCCCCTTCCCCACCACCAGCCCGAACACCGACAAGATCACAACGCCGGCCAGCAGCTGATCGGTTTGCATCAGATTGCCGGCCTGCAGCACGAAGGCGCCGATGCCGTATTGGGCGCCGATCATTTCCGCGCTCACCACCAGCAGCAGCGCGACCGACGCCGTGATGCGAAAACCGGCGAGGATCGAGGGCAGCGCGCCCGGCCAGATCACGCGGCGCACGATCAGGTGGAACGGCACATTAAAACTCTGCGCCATCCGGATCAGATTGCGCGGCACCGCATCGACGCCGCTATAGACCGAGATGGCGGTGGAGAAAAACACGCCGAGCGCGATGGTCGCGATCTTCGGCTCCTCGCCGATCCCGAGCCACAGGATCAGCAGCGGCAGCAACGCGATTTTGGGAATCGGAAACAGCGCCGAGATGAAGGTGATGCCGACGCCGCGCGCCAGCGTGGATAACCCGATCCCGAAACCGACGATGATACCGGCAGCCGTGCCAAGGATCCAGCCCGATCCAATCCGCATCACCGACCAGGACAGATGCTGCCAGAGCGCGCCCGACAGCGCGAGCTTGTAGATCGCCGCAACGATCGCCGAGGGCGGCGGCAGGAACAGCGCATTGACCCAGCCGGCGCTGCCCGCGAGTTGCCAGAACCCGATCACCAGCGCCAGCGCGATCCAGCCCGAATAACGCCCCGCGCTCGGCGTAAAGCCCGCGCCGCGAAACGCCACCGGCCGCGGCCTGGTCTCGTCCTGCGTCCCCTGCGGCGCGCGGTCAAGCATGCTGGACCTCACGCTCGGCGTCGATCGCCTCCTCACGGATCAGCGACCACAGATCATTTTGTATCGCGAGCAGTTTTCCGCGGGCATTGATGTCGCCGCGTTCATCGCGCGTCATCGGGATGGTCACGACCTCGCGGACGCGGCCGGGACGACGCGACAGCACCACGATGCGGTCGGCGAGCCGCACGGCTTCTTCGAGATTATGCGTCACGTAGACCGCGCCCATCGAACCATCGGCGAGCAGGCGGATAAAATCCTCCATCAGCAGTTCGCGGGTCTGCGAATCCAGCGCCGACAGCGGCTCATCCATCAGCAGGATCGCGGGTCGCACCGCGAGCGCCCGCGCAATGCCGACACGCTGGCGCATGCCGCCGGACAATTGCTTCGGGTAGGCGCCGCGAAAATCGGTGAGCCCCGTGCGGCGCAGCGCGTCGTCGACCACGGCGCGGCGCTCGCTTATCCCGAGCGCCGTATGCACCAGCGGAAATTCCACATTCGCTTCCACGGTACACCACGGCAGCAGCGCAAAATCCTGGAACACGAAGGTCAGCGGGTTGAGGCTGCCCGCCGGCGGCGCGCCGCGCAGTTCGGCCCGGCCCTCGCTCGGCCGCAACAGGCCGCCCAATATCGACAGCAGCGTACTCTTGCCGCAACCGGAGGGCCCGACGATCGCCACCACCTCGCCCGCGCGCACGGTGAACGAGACCTGATCGAGCACGTCCAGCGTACCGAAGCGGTGGCTGATATGGTCGGCGATCAGGTCCATTTGGCTGCCCGTTCGAATCCTTGCACCACTGCGCTCCCTCTCCCGCTTGCGGGGGAGGGCTGGGGTGGGGGTCTCTCCCCACGGCAGGCTCGCCGAGTGGATAGACCTTCCCCCACCCGCCGCGCTCTAGCGAGCGCCATAGCCGAAGCACAGCTTCGGCGTTCTTATCTAAGCACGGCCGCCAACGGCGGCCTATGCTCCCCCGCAAGCGGGAGAGGTAACCTCAAATCAATCCGCCTTCACATATTCCTTGGCGATGATCGCATCCACGCCAAATCCCTTGTCGACGAAACCCTGTTCCTGCAGCCAGCTGATCTGGTTGGCGACGTTCTTGACGTCGAGTTTGCCGTCGGGATCGATATAGGCGCAATTGCCGACCACCTGCTCGACCGGCAGATTGGTGTACTTGGCGATGATCTCCAGCAGCGGTTTTGTCTTGTCGTTGATCGCGGCCTTGCCGTCCTTCACGGAGGCCAGGATCACGTCATGATATTCGCGGTCGGCGCGGACCAGCGCGCCCAGCAATTTCGTCACCAGCGCAGTATTGGTCAGTGTCTTCGGGGAAGCGAACACAGCACCGAGCTGCCACGGCGTTTCGTCGCCGACCCAGCCGAGCAATTTGGCGCCATCGGAATCCATCAGCGTGCGCGCGGTGGACACCGGCAACAATGCCGCATCGACGGTCTCGCCCTTCAGCGCGGCGGCGGCATTCGACAGCGACTGCAGCGGCAGCACCTTGATGTCCGCGAGCTTGAAGCCGTATTTGTCGGCGAGCAGGCCCAACGAATAATGGAAGCTGGAACCGACCTGGGTCACCGCGATGCGCTTTCCCGCAAGATCCTTCGGTGTCTTCAGCCCGGCGGCATAGGCGTTGTTGCTGGCGAAGTAGCCGATCAGGGGATAGCCGGCCTTCTCGCGGCTCATGCCGCCGATCACTTTCAGCGTGCCCTTGCCGGCGAGATTATAGAGCCCTGCGGTGACCGCGGTGACGCCGAAATCGACGTCGCCCGACGTGGTCGCCACCGCGATCGGCTGTGCCGCGTCGAAGAATTTCAGTTCGATGTCGAGGCCGACCTCGCGAAAATAGCCCTTGTCCTGCGCGATGAACACCGGCGCCGACGAAGACAGCCTGAGCACGCCGATCTTGGCCTTCAGCGCATCATCGGCCCGCGCGATGCCGCTTGCCGCGATCGCCAGCAGGGCAGCCACAGCAAGCCGTGCAAATCCCGTCATTCCGTTTCCTCCGTAACTTCTCTTACAGCCCTTCGGGCACGTTCTGGCCGCGGCCAATAAAAGCGCCCTGTTGTTGCAATGCTTGTTGCAACTTTTCAACGGCAATGTCGCGTGGAATCGTGTTGCCTGATAGCGCCAGGTCGGCAGCGATCCCAACCGCCTCGCCCATCACAAAGCAGGCACCGGAAACCCTCGCCGCCGACTGGCCGTCATGGGCCATCGAGGCGCAGCGCCCGGCCATCAGCAGATTGTCGATGCCCTCGGGCACCAGCATCCGATACGGCAGCTCGTTGAAGCCACGTGATTCCGGGATCGGCGGGAACTTGAAGACCACGTCACCCGCGACATGGGATTCCATCGGCCAGCCATTGACACCGATGGAATCCTCGAACGAGGCGCAGGCCAGCACGTCCTCTCCGGAGAGCATGTAGCCGCCGACAACGCGGCGGGTCTCGCGAATGCCGAGCTGCGGCGGCAGATCGACGATGTAGGATTTTTCGAAGCCAGGCACGGTGCGCAGGAACTCGAACGCCCGCACCGCCTGGCGGCGCCCCTCGATCTCGCCGCGGGTCATATCGTCAGGCTCAAGGCCATTCACCGCCGTGCCGTCCTCGCGCGCGAGCTGGGTAAAGTTCACCCGCCATTCGACGGCGTGGCGCTGTGGCCGGACGATCGCGGCCTTGCGCGGAAACTTGTGCGTACCTGCGGCCTCGGCCTTTTCCATCAGCGCCGGAATGGTCTGCCAGGCATTGCCGGCTCTTTCGGGGTCGATGCCGTTGAGACGGAACATCATCGATGGGTAGAGCATGCTGCCGGCATTATCGCCGACCTCGAACGGCGCGCCGGCCCAGGCCGCGAGATCGCCGTCGCCGGAGCAATCGATGTAGATGCCCGCGCGCACCGCCTGCCGGCCTGCCTTGGTCTCGACCATCAGCCCGTCGATGTGCCTCTCGTCATGCATCACCACGCCGGCACCGAGCGCATGAAAGAGAATGTCCACCTTGTGGGCGGCGAGCAGATCGTCGGCCGCGATCTTGTAGGCCGCGGTGTCATAGGCCTGTGCGAAGATCTTGCCCAGGATCAGATGCGGCGCGTTGAGCCCGCCGAGCCGGTCGATCCGATCCAGCAGTTCGGTCGCAATCCCCTGCACCACCCGATGCATCTCGCCATGGACATTGGCATGCAGTCCGCAGAAATTGGTGACGCCCGCCGCCGTGCCCATGCCGCCGAGGAAGCCATAGCGTTCGATCAACAGGGTACGGCGGCCCGCGCGCGCGGCGGCGACCGCAGCCGCGATGCCGGCCGGACCGCCGCCCAGCACGACGACGTCATATTCACCATAGAGCGGAATTTGGCGCGCAGGCTCGGTGATGGTTTTGGAGGGCAATTTGGGGTTCCCGGCCGAAGCGCCGGCATCATGCCCTTCACGGGCGATTTTGGCTACGTGTCTAACGGTTGAAATAGTGACGGAAGACATTGCTCCCGCCGCGCGGAATTGAGAAAGTGGGGACGAAAGGACTGACCGGTTTGAGAATCCTCCTTTCCCTCCTGCTCGGACTCATATTCGGCGCGGCACCTGCGCTGGCGGAAGTGGAGCAATGCCGGTTTATCCAGGCCAAGCCCGAGCGCGAAGCCTGCTACACGCGGCAGGAAGCGGCGCTGGCGGCCAAGCGCAAGCCCGAGCCAAGCGCCATCGACACACGCAGCACGGACGCTCGGATGATCGAATCGCTGCAGCAGATGCGGCGCGACGATGCCGAGGTGTACCGGAGTGTGAACGGCATCTGCCGGGGCTGTTGAGCAACCCCGGCGACGCGGCTCGGTCAGTTTTTGAACTTGCGCGCGGTGCAGCCGTACCAACCTTCCAAGTCGGTCCAACCCCTTCCCCTCGCAAAATCCTTGCAGTCAACATAGTTGGTGAGCTGCTTCCATGTCCTGGAGTCTGCCTGCGACACAGCAGCCGGTTTCTTCGCGTCCTGGGCATTCGCCGGTGCGCTTGAGATGATTGCGGCGGCTAATCCCGCTAGGAAGAGGGACGATGCTCTCATGGCTGTTTCCTCCGGCCTTCTCGGACGGCGAATGCGTCCCGGCGCAAATGAGTGTGCACGGCGGTCCGATAAAATTCAAGGTTGAGCCGAACGGCTATGCACCCTTTTGGAATGCGCAGCGATATTGCCGTCTATATCCGACCAGCCCATTTAGCCGCGCGCTTTTCGGCGAACGAGGCCAGCCCTTCGGACGCCTCCGATGTCCGCCGCCGGTCCGAATGCATTTTGACCAGCCGCGCATAAGCGTCGTCATCGACGCTCATGCCGCCGAATGAACTCTCCAGCGCCAGCGTCTTGGTTTCGGCCAGCGCCTCGGGGCCGTTGGCCAGCAATTGCTCCACGACCTTTGCGCCCGACGCTTCAAGCTCCGCCAGCGGCACCACCTCATGCACCAGACCAATACGGCGCGCGTCTTCGGCGCCGAACCGCTCGCCGGTCAGCGCGTAGCGGCGCACCTGACGGACACCGATGGAATCGCAGAGCTGCGGAATGATGATCGCGGCCGTCAGCCCCCAGCGAACTTCCGTGATCGAGAACAGCGCGTTGTCGGCGGCAATCACCACGTCGCAAGCCGAAATCACGCCGGTGCCGCCGCCGAAACAGCCGCCCTGCACCAGTGCCACCGTCGGGATCGGCAGCGTATTGAGCCGCTGCACCACCTCGAATGTGGCCTGCGACACCGCCTCGTTCTCTTCAGGCGATTTCGGCCGTACGCCATTGATCCATTTCAGGTCGGCACCGGCCTGAAAATGCTTGCCGTTGCCCTTCAGCACCACGACGCGAAGGTTGGGCTTTTTGCCCAGTTCATCCATCGCCGCCAGCACGCCATTGATGAGGCCGGCGTCGTAGGCGTTGTTCACTTCCGGGCGATTCAGCGTGACCGTCGCGACGCCGCGTTGATCGAGATCCCACAAAACCGGATTGGCAGACATTGACGGTCCTTTTTTGGTTGCAGTTGTCGTCAGGCAATATGCCGACCCACCGGCGATTGATCTATCCTTTTCCGTGATGCCTGCGATGCAAACGGCATCGGCGGTTGCGCTGCGGTGCCAGCTTGTGGAAACTGGCACCTTACGGTTCCCCTCAGCAGGACATCAACTCGATGCGGATATGCGTTTTCGGTGCGGGCGCCGTCGGCAGCCATTTCGCGGTGCGGTTGGCGCTGGCCGGACACGACGTTTCCTGCGTGATGCGCGGCCCGCACCTCGAAGCCGTGAGGGCCAACGGCCTGACGCTGCGTGTCGGCGAGGCCGAGTTCAAAGCCAAAGTGACCGCCTCCGACGTCGCGGCTGATCTAGGTCCGCAGGATGTCGTCATCAGCACGCTGAAGGCGACGGGGGTGAGTGCGCTTGCCGCCGGTCTGCAACCGCTGTTGCGCGATAATACCGCCGTGGTTTTGGCCCAGAACGGAATTCCCTGGTGGTACGATATCGGGCTTCCCGCAAAACATCCGCCGACGCCCGATCTCGGCTTCCTCGACGCGAACAGCCAGCTGCGTGCCGCGATACCCAGGGAACGGATCATCGGCGGCGTCGTCTATTCATCCAATGAGATCATCGCGCCTGGTGTAGTCGCGAATCTCTCACCTGATCGGAACCGGCTCCTGATCGCCGAATGCGACGACCGCCACAGCGATCGGATCTCGCGAATGCGCGCCGCATTCAATGAAGCTTCCATCGAATCGCCCGATGTCGCCGAGATCAGGGAAGCGATCTGGTCCAAGCTCCTGACCAACATGTCGATGTCGGTGCTGTGTCTGCTCACCGGCCAGACCGCCCGCGGCGTCCGGGACGAGCCGGCGCTCGCCGAGGTGATCCCGCGTTTGCTGGATGAAGCCAACAGCATCGCCCAGAGCTGTTACCCGGAGGTCAAGCGCGTCACCCGAACCGGCCCGGCGCCCGCCCACAAGCCATCGATCCTGCAGGATTTCGAGCTCGGCCGCGCCATGGAGATCGACGTGCTGGTCCGCGCACCCGCCGCATTCGCGCGGGCGGCCGGGCTTTCGACGCCGATGCTCGATTTGATGGCGGGACTCGCGATTCGCCAGGCGCGCGACAAGGGGCTTTACCGGACTTGAACACCACGCGCGGAACACGCCGAACAAAGAGGGCTTCAACATGAACGTCAAAGGCAAGGTCTGTGTCGTTACCGGCGCCGCAAGCGGCATTGGCGAAGCGGTCGCGCGTGCTTATGCCGAGGCCGGCGCGCGCGGCGTTGTCGTCGCCGACCTGAAAACCTCGCGCGACCGGCTGGCGAAAGTCGCCGGCGACATCGACGGATTGGCTGTCACCGCCGACGTCGGCCTTGAAGAAGACGTCAAGGCGCTGATCGCAGCCGCCGAGGACAAATATGGACCCGTGGATGTGTTCTTCTCCAACGCCGGCCTGTCGCGCAAAGGACAGGAAGGCGCGTCCGACGCGGACTGGGACGTCAGCTGGCGGGTCCATGTCATGAGCCACGTGTTCGCGGCGCGCGTGCTGGTGCCGGCCATGCTGGCGCGAGGATCAGGCTATCTGCTCAACACCGCATCTGCCGCGGGCTTGTTGGCGTCGCTGAACTCGATGCCCTACGGCGTCACCAAGAATGCCGCGGTGGCGCTCGCCGAACATCTCGCCATTCAATATGGCGACCGCGGCATCCGCGTGTCGGTGCTTTGCCCGCAGTCGGTACAAACAGGCATGACGACGCCCGGTCCCAGCGCCGCGCGGGTCGATGGCGTGCTGCAGGCGCCCGAAGTCGCACGCATGGTGATCGAGGCGATGGAGGCCGAACGGTTTTTGATTCTGTCGCACCCGCAGGTCGCCGAATACATGCTGCGCAAGGCTTCCAGCCGGGAGCGCTGGCTGGCCGGCATGCGGCGGCTGCGAGACAAGATCTACGGCCCGCCGCAATCGGCCTGAAGCCTTCTCAACTCTTGGGCGCAAACGGCGCCAGCAGGCCGGTATAGTCCTTGGCGCCCGGCAGCGCGTAGGAACCGCGCCGCGATGTCTTGAGCTTCAGGCCGACCAGCGCTTCGGCCTGCTTCACCGCGGCCGCGACGCCGTCGACGACGGGAACACCGAATTTTTGCGAAAGTTTTGCGGCGAGATCGGCCATCCCAGCGCAACCGAGCACAATGGCTTCCGCGCCCCTGTCCAGCGCCCGCGCAATCTCGGCGTCGAGCTTCTCTTCCGCGCCGGAGCCGGGCTTTTCGAGATCGAGCACCGCGACATTGCAGGCGGTGACCTGCGCGCGTTCCGCAAAGCCGTAACGCCGCACCAGCTCTTCCAGCGGCACGATCGAACGCGGCAGCGTGGTCACTATTCCGATGCGTTTTGCCAGTTGCCCCGCTGTCACCAAGGCGGCCTCGCAAATCCCGACCACTGGAAACGGTGCGACCGATCGCGCCGCATCGAGGCCGGTGTCGTCGAAGCAGGCGATGATGCCGGCATCGGCATCCCTTGCATTCAACAGCGCCTGGATCAAGCCGGGAACGGCGAAGGCCTCGTCATAAAATCCCTCGATCGAGACCGGCCCCATCGCCGACGTCACGTCGACGATCTCGGTGCCTGATGCCGCGACCGCGCGCGCAGCCTCGCCGATGGTTTTCGTCATCGACGCGGTCGTATTGGGATTAACGATGAGGATCTTGGCCATTCGGCCTGATTAGCATCCGCTGCGCCGTTCTGCCAATGCTATCCTGCGTCGATCTTGCCGGCCCACGCCGCGAACGCATCCAGCACCTCGGTCATCACCTCGCGGTCGTTGCGGCCTGAACTCTTCAACACGTGGAAGGAATGATCGGCTTCCTTCACGAGATGCAGCGTCGCCGGCTTGCCCAGCTTCTTGACCACGGGTTCGAGCAGGCTCAATTCGGCCAGCGCATCGCGCGTTCCCTGCAGGAACAGCATGGGTATATCGACCGCGGCGAGATGTTTGGCGCGGTCGCTGGACGGCTTTCCCGCCGGATGCAGCGGAAAGGCAAAGAAGGCGAGCCCGCGAACGCCCGGCAAGGCATCGATCGCCTGCGCCTGCGAGGTCATGCGCCCGCCGAAGGATTTGCCTCCCGCGATCAGCGGCAGCCCGATGTAACGTCGCGCCGCTTCCGCCACCGCGGCCCGCACGGCGGCGTGCGCCACACCAGGCGCATCCGGCCGTTTGCTGCCCTTTTCCATATAGGGGAACTGATAGCGCAGCGTCGCGATGCCGCGGTCGGCAAGACCTGTCGCAATCGTCTCCATCGAGGCATGGGCCATGCCGGCGCCTGCCCCATGCGCGAACACGTAACACGCGCGCGCCTGCGGCGGATGGATCAGCAACGCGGACACCGGGTCCGCAGAGGTGATTTCGATTTTGAGCGGTTGCGCTGTGGCGGCTTTCAAATCGGCGATCCCGGGTTATGCTATCGCTTGATTCTACATTCAGGGGCGGCGCGTGCAAACGCGCGAACCCACCCGGCGGATTCGAAAACGGCGCCCTTCCGCTCCCGCAAAATGGAACGACCCGCGAAACCGGCTTTATGGACAGCCGAGTTATGCTACTATAAGATGGCGCAATATTTGATCGCACGCCAAGGCTGAGTACGTGTTTGGCGATTTTTTAATGAGATACGCATATTTCGCGCTCAGGCGGCGCAATTGAACAAGGGGCTGATCATGCGGGGCAGGACAAAAATTGTTATCGCAGCCTTGATCGCCGCCGCCGGTTACGTCGCCTTCAAGGACGACATCGCGAAACTCTGGGAAAACCTTCACGTCAGGATCGCGGAGTACCCGCAGCCGAAGAAGACCGTCTGGCTCGACCAGGGCATCAGCAAAGAAAAACTCAGTTGGTTCTATCACGCCGACCAGGGAACGCGGACCTTCGGCATGCCCTTTGAATGGTTCATGGCCCTGGAGCAGCCGACGATTCCGTGGCTTGTCTTCACCGAGGCTGACCCGTTGAGCGACCCGGCCTATCTCGATCGCTACGGCTTCATTCCGGACACCATCATCCCCGGCAAGAAGGCGCTTCCGATCGGCATTGCGCAGGGCGGTCCGATGCTCGACCCGTCGGGCGCGCCATGGCGCAATCCACGCAGCAAGCAGGACATGACCGGCGTCGGCCTGACCTGCGCGGCCTGCCATACCGGGCGGTTCACCTACAAGGATACGGCTGTCATCATCGATGGCGGGCCGGCGCTGACCGATCTGTTCAAGCTGAAGCAGGGAATGGGCGTGGCGCTGCTCTTTACGCGACTGATCCCCACGCGCTTCGATCGGTTCGCCGAACGGATCCTGGGGCCGGACTCGGCGGTCGCGGATCGCGAGATCCTGAAATACCAGATCGACCAGGTCCTCACGCAATTGAAGGCCGTCAAGAATCTCGAGGAGGCCGTCGCTTCCCAGAGCGTCCTCGAAGGCTATGGCCGGTTGGACGCGCTGAACCGGATCGGCAATCAGGTGTTTTCAATCGACCTGAAGAAGCCGGAAAACTACGCGGGCTCCTCGGCGCCGGTGCATTACCCGCGGATCTGGAACACGCCTTGGTTCGATTGGGTGCAGTATAACGGCTCCATCATGCAGCCGATGGTACGCAATGCCGGCGAATCGCTGGGCGTATCGGCGGAGCTCAATCTGCTCGACCCGTCGAAGGGCCTGTTCAAATCGAGCGTCAACGTCGACAGCCTCAACGAAATGGAGCAAATGATCGCAGGCGATCCGCCGAGCCTGGAAAAAGGCTTCTCGGGCCTGAAGTCACCGCGCTGGCCGAGCGACATCCTGCCGCCGATCGACGAGAAGCTCGCGGCCCAGGGCGGCGAACTCTACAAGGTGCATTGTCAGGAATGTCACCGTCCGCCGGTTTCGACCAAGGCGTTCTTCGATTTCAACAACAAGGATTGGTGGACCAAGAACGAGGTCGGCCAGCCAGTCCTGAAGATCGAAAACATCCCGATCGAGCACATCGGCACTGATCCGGCCCAGGCGGCGGATATGATCGCCCGGACGGTCGCGACCCCACCGCATCTCGGAATCACCGAGACCGGATTCGGATTCGCGCTCGGCAAACTGGTCCAGAAGACCGTCGACGTCATTTATGACCAGCGGAAACTGGACGAGAAGCAACGCAATGCCCTGAACGGCAACATGCCCAACGAAATCCAGGGCAAGCTTGAATACAAGGTCCGTCCGCTGAACGGCGTTTGGGCGACCCCGCCCTATCTCCACAACGGTTCGGTTCCAAACGTCTACGCGCTGCTGTCTCCGGTCGACGAAAGGCCGAAGAAATTCTATCTCGGCAACCGCGAGTACGACCCGGTGAATCTCGGCTACAAATACGACAAGCTCACCAACGGCTTCGAATTCGACACCTCGATCCGCGGAAACTGGAACACAGGCCACGAATTCGCTGACAAGCCGCCGAAAACCAAGGGCGTGATCGGCAAGAAACTGGCTCCCGACGAGCGCAAGGCGATCATCGAGTACCTCAAGACGCTCTGAGACATGATGCCGCGCAGGCCGGACCGACTCCGGCCGCGCTGCAACACGCTTGCGGAAACGAACGGCCGCGACCGTGCGCAACCCGCCCATGCGGTGGCGCGATTGACGCTTCCAGCGCTTTGGTCTGATGTAGGCGCAGCTTTCGTCTTCACCGGGAAAAGCGCATGGTTGCGGGCAAGCAAGATCAACAACAACGTCCGGCCGAGGTTGGTGCGGTGTTTGACGCCGTCATCGTCGGCGCCGGTTTTGCCGGCATGTACATGCTGCACCGCCTGCGCGGGCTTGGCTTTACCGCGCGGGTCTATGAGGTCGGCGGCGGCGTCGGCGGCACCTGGTATTGGAACCGCTATCCCGGTGCGCGTTGCGACGTCGAGAGCATGCAGTATTCGTTCTCGTTTTCGGAAGAACTCGACCAGCAATGGGACTGGTCGGAGAAATACGCGCCGCAGCCGGAAATCCTCGCCTACGCCAACCATGTCGCCGACCGCTTTGACCTGCGCCAACACATCCGGTTCGACACCCGCGTCACCGCCGCGAGCTTCGATGAAGCTGCAAAAGGCTGGCGCATCGAGACCGACCGCGGCGACAGGGTGTTCGCCAAATTCTGCATCATGGCGATCGGCTGCCTGTCGGCGGCAAACCATCCGCCCTTCAAAGGACGCGAGGATTTCAGGGGACCGGTTTATCACACCGGCGAATGGCCGCATGAAGGGGTCGATTTCACCGGGCTTCGCGTCGGCATCATCGGCACCGGTTCATCGGCGATCCAGTCGATCCCGATCATCGCGCAGCAGGCCTCCGCGCTTACCGTATTCCAGCGCACCGCGACCTATTCCGTGCCGGCCTGGAACGCGAAACTGACGCCGGAATACCGCCAATCGATCAAGGCGGATTATCCGGCGCTTCGGGCGAAAGCGCGGGCGCGGCCGACCGGCTTCTATTTCCCGTTCAACATGAAGCCGGCGCTGGAAGCCTCACCGGAGGAACGCGAGCGGCAATATGAAGAAGCCTGGGGACGCGGCGGACTACCGTTCCTCGGTGCCTTCGGCGACCTCTTGTTCGAGAAGGAGGCCAACGACACCATCGCCGAATTCGCGCGCAACAAGATCCGCGGCATCGTGAAGGATCCCGCGACCGCCGAGCTGCTGTGCCCTTCCAACGTGTTCGGCTGCAAGCGTTTGTGCGTCGATACCGGCTATTTCGAAACCTATAATTTGCCGCATGTGAAACTGGTCGACGTCTCCAAAACGCCGATCGAGCGCTTCACCACCAATGGCATCGAAATCGACGGGTCAGAATATCAATTCGACGCCATCGTCTCCGCGACCGGCTTTGCGGCGATGACCGGCTCGTTCGACAAGATCCGCATCACCGGCCGCAACGGGCAGACGCTATCAGAGAAATGGCGCGCCGGCCCCCGCGCCTATCTCGGCGTCGCGACCGTGGGCTTTCCCAACCTGTTCACCATCACCGGGCCGGGCAGCCCGTCGGTGCTGGCGAGCATGATCCAGGCTATCGAACAGCATGTCGACTGGATGGCCGACTGCATGGCCCATATCCGCGACATCGGTGCTGATACAATCGAGCCCATCGAGCAATATCAGGATGAATGGGTCGAGCACGTCAACGAAGTGTCAAAAATCTCGCTGCGCTCGACCTGCAGTTCCTGGTATGTCGGCGCCAACATCCCCGGCCGGCCGCGCGTCTTCATGCCCTATATCGGCGGCTTTCCGATCTACGTGCAGAAATGCAACGAGGTCATGAGCAACGGTTTTGAGGGTTTTGTGATCGACGGTGCCGACCCGCGCAACGAAGCACCGCGCGTGCGGCTGACCGAGCGCTGGCGCGTCCCGCTCGACATCGACGTCATTTCGCCCGCGGCGGTCGCTGCCCGGCGCGTGCCCGTGGTTTGAGGCGCTTACCTTGGAGCGCGTTACCTGGAGACCACCAGCCGCAATCGCGGCTTGATCGTCTCGTCGAGTTCGGCCTTGAGCTCGTGCACGCGCGGATCGTCGGAACGCGCGGCACACACCGAGTATTGATTGACCGAACGCACCAGCGCGCGCCGCTCGTCCGCCCGTTTCGTCACCTGCGGGCTGGAGAGCCTCAGAACCATTTGCCCGAGTTGCACCAGCAATTCATCGATCGCACGGTCTATCGCGGCAACTTCCTTCATCGCGCGTCTCCTTCAGAGGAGCAATGAACGGCAGGACCGAGCGTTCCTCGTGCTCAGGCCTGATGGATAATCAGCGGTAAACGGGGAACCAGCCTACCAAGGCGCGCGCAAATTCTGCTTGATGGAATTCTTTGCAATTTAGCAAACTCGGCAGCATTTCCATTCGATGCTGCGTCGCCAAAATGAGCGGGCGCGGCAGTTCGGCGTCCGGCCATGCGGCAAACGTAATTGCGGCAGCTTTGCGCGCGACCTAAGGTGCGGCCTGTCCAACGCGAGGCAGTCTGCATGGTTACGCCGCTCGATCCCGTCATCGCCCAGATCATTCCGCTGTTGCCGCTGCGCGATCCCACGACGATGACGCCGCAGAGCGCGCGCGATGCGCTTCGCGCGCTGGCGGATGCCCGTGCCGCGGTGCCGCCGCCTCCGGTCGCCGCTGCTGAAAACATCAAGGTCAAGGGTGCCGCCGGTTTCCTTGCCGCGCGGGTCTATCGCAACACAGACGAAAAATCGCCGACGGTGGTGTTCTTCCATGGCGGCGGCTGGGTCGCCGGCGATCTCGAAACGCATGACCGGCAAGCCCGCCTGCTTGCGATCGAGACCGGCGCCGTCGTCATTTCAGTCGACTACCGGCGGCCGCCGGAGGTGCGCTTCCCCGGCGCGTTCGAGGACGCGTTCGCCGCCATCAGGGACATCATCGAGCGCATCGCCGAGTTCGGCGGCGACATCAAGCGCGTCGGCGTCGCCGGTGACAGCGCCGGCGGCAATCTGGCGGCGGTGACCGCAATCGCCTGCCGCGATGCCGGCATCAGGCTAGCAGCGCAATTGCTGGTCTATCCCGTCACCGATGTTTTCGGCAATTTCGCGGATACCAAAGAGAACGCGCGCTTTCCCTCCCGCGCTGAAAACGCCGAGGGCTACTTCCTGTCGCGCGCCGTCATGGAATGGTTCTGCGGCCATTATCTTGAGAGCGCCGCTGATGGCGCCGACTGGCGCGTCTCGCCGCTCCGCGCAAAAAGCCTCGCCGGGCTGGCGCCCGCGATCGTCACCACGGCATGGTTCGATCCGCTCCGCGACGAGGGCAAGGCCTATGCGGATGCGCTCATCGCCGCCGGCGTCGCCACCAAATACTATGACGGCCCAGGCCTGATCCACGGCTATTTCGGGCTCGGGGAGGCCTCCGAGGCGGCCCGACGCGAAGCGCAACGCGCCCGCGCCGATTTCAAGACGCTGCTGGAAGCAGGCGCATAAACACGGCGGGCCCTTGTCAGCGCCATCGAGCTAGGCAACTATCCCGCATCATCGGGCCACCGTCAGGTGCGGCCGGGGGCGTTCGGACGTCAAGATCCGACCAGGGAGGATAGACATGCTCGCATCCATCCGCTTGCGCGGCGTTGCCGTCGCCGCATTGTTGCTCGCATCCATCTTTGGCGCATACGCCGAAGGCCCCATCACCGCCAAGCCTGAGGAGACGGGGTTTTCGAGCGTGGGGCTCGCGCGCATCGATGCCTATCTCAAGAACGAAATTGCCACGGACAAGATTCCCGGCGCGATCATGATGATCCAGCGCAACGGCAAGACCGCCTATTTCAACAGTTTTGGCGTGCGCGATCCCGGCACCAAGGCGCCGATGACGCCTGACACCATCTTCCGCATCTATTCGATGACGAAGCCGATCACCACGGTCGCTGCGATGATGCTGGTCGAAGAAGGCAAACTCCAGCTCGACGAGCCCGTGTCCAAATACATCCCGGCTTTCGCCGACGTGAAGGTCGGCGTCGAAAAGAAGGGCGAAGACGGCAAGATCGGACTCGATCTGGTCGCTCCCAGGCGACCGATGACGATTCAGGATTTGATGCGCCACACCTCTGGCCTGACCTACGGGGTCTTCGGTGACGGCGCCGTCAAGAAGCTCTATCGCGAGGCAAACCTGTCCGAGGGCGATCCTGACAACGCCCTGTTTGCCGAACGGCTGGCCAAATTGCCCTTGGTCTATCAGCCCGGCACGACATGGGAATACAGCCAATCGACCGATATCCTCGGCCGCGTCATTGAGGTGGTCTCCGGAAAATCGCTCCTTCAGTTCATGAAGGAGCGCCTGCTCGATCCGCTCGGCATGACCAATACGACCTTCTACGTCACCGATACGGCCAAGCAATCCCTGATCGCCGAACCCTTTCCGAGCGACCGCAAGATCGGTCCCGGTGCGGAAATGGGCGACCCGCGCGTCGTGCGAAGGTACGAGTCCGGCGGCGGCGGCCTGATGTCAACCATCGGCGATTATTCGCGCTTCGCCGCGATGCTGGCCAATGGCGGCACGCTCGATGGCAAGCGATATCTCAGCCCGAAGACTGTCACCTATATGGGCTCGAACCACATCGGGCCTGGATCAGGCGTGACCCCGGGACCCGTCTATTCGCCGGGACCCGGCTTCGGATTTGGATTGGGTTTTGCCGTCCGCACCGACGCTGGCGTCAGTCCGATCGAGGGATCGGTCGGCGAGATGAACTGGTCAGGCGCCGGCGGCACGACCTTCTGGGTCGATCCGAAGGAAAACATGTTCGTCGTCTTCATGTCGCAGACGGTCGTGCACCGCGGAAGGCTCCGTATCGCTCTGAAAAATATCGTCTACGGCGCTTTCGAAAAATAGGGATTATCGAGCGACCGTTAGGCAAGACGCCGCTTGCGCAGGGCGCATGGAAGCGCGCGCCTTGAGCCTGAAGTCGTGCCGGAGATGGCAATGCGGCTGATCCATCTTCCGGCCATCGGCGGCGATGCCGGCGGGCATGTCCTTGAACTCGCGGATCAGGCTGTCCTTGACGCCGAACACTACGTCTGAATCGAGATACTGGTCGCCGGCCACGAACAGATGCGTCACCAGTTGCTCGCAGCCGGGTGCGCCGATCATGAAATGCACATGGGCAGGCCGCCAGGGATGACGGCCCTGGGCTTCGAGCATCTCGCCGACCGGCCCGTCATGCGGAACGGGATAGGCCGCCGGCTTGATCGACCAGAACCAGAACCGGCCGTCGCTGTCGGTATGGAATCTTCCGCGCATGGCGGCCGCCACGGCGTCCTTGCGCTGCACGTCGTAATAGCCATCATCGTCGGAGTGCCAGACGTCGACGACAGCACCGGCAATCGGCTTGCCGCGAGCGTCGGCCACCGATCCGGTGACGAGCATGGGCTCACCATTCATTCCGCCGGAGATATCGGCGCCACAGGCGAGTTCAGGCGCGTCCTTGACAAAGAACGGACCGAGCACCGTCGTCTCGGTCGCCTGTTCCGGCATCCGATGGTTGATCGCATCCACCAGCATGGAGACGCCGAGCGTATCCGATAGCAGGATAAACTCCTGCCGCTTGTCGTCGCACATCTGGCCGGTTCGCGTCAGGAAATCGATCGCGGTTTCCCATTCGCCCTGCGTCGGTCCGATTTCGCGGACGAAGGAATGCAGGTGCCGGACCAGCGCTTCGCTGATCTGCCGGGTACGCAGGTCCTTTGCCGCGGCCACGCGCTGCAGCACGGCTTCCGTGATCGTGAACTCATCAAAGTTGCGCACTTGTTGTCTTCCCCAAAGCTAACGGTCAGGAATGCCTGGCGTCGTCGACCGGTGCTGTTCCCGCCCAGGCGCGCGCGATCAACCCGCGTATCGCCTCGCGCTCCACGGGGCGCGGATTCCAGTAGGGATTGGTGACGGCGAGGCCGGCTGCCCGGTCGATATCCTGTTCCCGCATGCCGAGTTCGCGCAGCGACCTTTGAACGCCGATCGCTCCGGCAAGTTCAAACAGCCCGCCGGCCGCATCCTCCCGGCCGATCGCCCGCGCAATCCGTGCCATCGCTTGCGGTGCGGCCGATGCGTTATAGGCGAGCACGTGCGGCAGCACCGCCGCATGCGTTTCGGCGTGCGGCAGATTGAAGGTGCCGCCGAGCGTGTGGCAAAGCTTGTGATGCAAAGCCATCCCGACCGCGCCGAGGCAGCAGCCGCATAGCCAGGCGCCATAGAGCGCATCGGTGCGCGCTTCGACGTCGGCGGCGTCAACGTGGATCTTCGGTAGCGACCGGGCCAGGCTGCTGATGCCTTCCTCCGCCATCAGCGAAATGATCGGATTCCGATCGCGGGCATAGAGCGCTTCGACCGCGTGCGCGATTGCATTGAGCCCTGACGTCGCCGACAGCGACGGCGGCATGGTCAGGGTGAGGTCGACGTCGTAGATGACCGTCTCCGGCAACACCTTCGGACTGGATTGCGTGGTCTTCAATCCGTCCTGCGTTTCGCCGAGGATCGGCGTCATCTCCGAGCCGGCATAGCTGGTCGGTACCACGATCTGCGGCAGGTCGGTGCGCCGCGCGATCGCCTTGCCGAGCCCCGTGGTCGATCCGCCGCCGATCGCCACCACGCCATCGGCGTCGAGCTCATTGACGCGGAGCAGCGCGCGCTCGGTCACATGCACCGGCGTATGCATTTCGGCTTGCGCAAATGTCCCGACGCCGCGCTGGCCGATCATGGCCGCGATCTCCTCGGCCTGCCGCGCCTGATGAGGCGTTGCGAGGATCAGCGCGCGCCCAATTCCAAGGCGCGCCAGCTCGGCTGGAAGCTCACGAAGCGTTCCCGTTCCAAATATCACCCGCATCGGGGCGGCCTGGTACGTGAAGTTTTGCATCGGATCGTTCCTTGCGGAAGCTGGGCGGACGCCCGATGAACGACGGACGCCCGCACCCGTTAGCGTGTCCGACTACGCCGCCGTGGACGTTGCCAGGCGTTCGGTGCTTGCCTTTGCGCTCGAGCGGTTGGCCAGCAGGATGATCCCGCCCGCGGCGAGCGCCGCAAGACCGATCGAGACGAACATCGGCAGCGAGCTCTGGTAATTCTGTTGCAGCGCGCCCGCCACGAACGGCCCCAGGATAGCGCCGACACGGCCGACGCCCAATTCCATTCCGACGGCGGTCGCCCGCACATTGGTCTCATAGGCAGCCGCCGTGAAATTGTTGAGCACGAACTGCGCGCCGATGATGAAGAAGCCGGCTGCGGCCACGCAAGTCACGTTCACGACATGATCATTGAGGAACACAAGCGTCAGCACCGCGCCGCCGCCGAACGCCCACCACAGGCCGAGCAGGCCTCTGCTATGGCCGAAGCGATCGACGAGATGCCCCAGAACGATGCCGCCGACGAACGACATGATCTGCATCAGCGCGCCGAAGCCGAAGCTCGCCGCAAAGGTCTCGCCGCGCTGGATCATGACGGTCGGGATCCATCCTGACAGCCCGAAGATG
Source organism: Bradyrhizobium sp. AUGA SZCCT0182 (assembly GCF_018130185.1). NCBI lineage: Bacteria > Pseudomonadati > Pseudomonadota > Alphaproteobacteria > Hyphomicrobiales > Nitrobacteraceae > Bradyrhizobium > Bradyrhizobium sp. AUGA SZCCT0182. The sequence continues at coordinate 102,382 of NZ_JAFCLY010000018.1, forward strand.
CAGAACAGGCTGAGGAAGGCGGTGGCCCAGATCGCGATGGTGGTCCTGCGATATTTCGGTTGCAGCAATTCGAGGATCGAATTGCCCGAGGCCTGGCTCTTGTCGGCGGCAATGGTCGCCGACGCATAGACATGGGCGCGCTCGGGACGCAGCTTGGCCAGCATTTCGCGGATCTCCGTCACCCGTCCCTGGATTGCCAGGAACTTCGGCGACTCCGGCAGCATCACATGCATGAACGGCAGCAACAGGAACGAGAGCGACCCGATCCAGTACAGGCTGGTCCACCCAAGCGTCGGCGTCGCGAACACGCCGACGACGCCGGCCAGTGTGCCGCCGGCCGCCCAGCCCAGGGCGACGCCCCATAGCGCGAAGGTGTTGGCCACCCGGCGCGGCGCGAGTTCATTGATGTAGGTGGTCGCCAGCGGCAACAGCACACCGAGACCGAGGCCGGTGAGCAGCCGCAACGCGCAGAAGGATATGAACGAGTTCGCCAGCACCGCCGTCAACAGCGTGAAGATGCTGGTGATCCAGAGTCCCGCCAATAGCGTGCCGCGGCGCCCGAATTTGTCCGCCGCGACCCCGTGCAGGGCCGCACCGAGCAGGAAGCCGACCAGACCGCTGGAGATCAGAAGGCCGGCCTGTCCTGCCTTGAGGCCCCAGGGCCCCGCGACATAGTGGATGACGTAAGCCGGATTGAAGGTGTCGTAGCCGTCGAACAGGGTCAGCAACCCCATGATGGCGCCGAGACGCCAGTGGAAAGCCCCCACCTTGGCGTCCGCCAGTTCCTCGTGAACGTCGATTGCTTGCGAACTCATATTACCCTCCCGATGTCGTTTTGACTCTTGAAAGACGCCTGCCGGCTATTCTGCGGCTTGAGCGACCTTGCTGGATTGCTGCGAAAGATTGTCGTCGAGCTTGAACAGCTTGCGCGCGTTGTCGCGTCCGATCTTCTTGCGGTCCGCCTCGCTGATGCTGGCGCTGTCGAACCATTGCGCGGCGTGATCGACGTTTTCGAACGGCCAGTCCGCCGAGAACAGGATCTTGTCGGAGCCGACTTCGAGCAGCGCATCGATCAGTGTCTGGGTGCGGAAGTTGCCCGACGTGGTCAGGTAGAAATGCTCGTGGAAGTACTCGCAGATCTTCTTCTTCGCCTTGTGGCGCGGCGGCGTCTTGACCCAGCCGTTGCGATGGTCGATGCGCCACATGCTGTAGGGCAGCCCTTCTCCCATATGGCCGATAATAATGCGCAAGCCGGGATGGCGATCAAACAATCCGGAGCCCATCAGGCGCAAGGCATGGACGGCGGTTTCCTGGCCGAAGGCCCAGGTCGGCCCGAGCAGCCATTCGTGGCCTTCATAAATCTTGCAATCCTCGGGCAGAGGATTGCGCGGGTGCAGATAGAAGGGCACATCGAGTGCCTCGATCTTGGCCCAGAACGGCAAATAGCGGTCGAGATCGTAATAGACGGCGTTCCTGGCGTCGCCGACCTGCGAGAAGCCGTTGACCAGCGCGCCCTTGAAGCCGAGCGTATTGACTGCGCGCTCCAGTTCGACGATGGCAAGATCGGGATCCTGCATCGGAAGCGCCGCAAACGCCTGAAAGCGATCGGGACGCTTGGCGACCTGTTCGGCCAGATAGTCGTTGGCGCGAACCGCGATTTCGTTCGCCTTCTTGGCGTTGGGAATCGCCTGCACCGCCGGCGCATTGAGCGAGAGGATCATCATCTCGACGCCCTGCTCGTCCATCTGCTTCAGCCGCTTGTCCTGGATATCCAGCAAACGGTCTTTCAGCTCGGGCCAGTAGCTTTCCGGCACGAAGCCCGCCGAATCCATCAGCGTTTCCGGGATTGCAAAGTGTTCCTCAAGCGCGATCTTGCCTTGCATTGCCATTCTCCCTTTCGGTTTCTTTCAGTACTGACCTTGCGGCGGCAGGCCCAAAGCGAGCTGGCCGTACATGGTGCCCACGGCATCCCAGTTCATGCTGATGTGGCGCCCGACCGCGTTCGCATCGCGCCAGGCGCGTTGCACCGGATTCGCAAGATCAAGCCCCTGCCCGCCGGTTGACGCATTGAGCGCTTCGCTGGCCCGGATCGCCAGTGATACCGCAAACGCCTGGCCGCGGCGGCTGGTGATCCGGTCTTCGATCGAGACCGGCTTGTGGGCGCGAACCGCCGTCGCGCGATCGCGCAGATCGCGCAGCAGGATTTCCCGGGCGGCATCGGTGGAGGCAGCGGCTTCGGCGACGCGGAGCTGGATGGTCGGGAATTCCGCCATCCGGTTGTTACTGCCAGCCACTGCGCCGCGCGTGACGCGCTTGCTGGTGACTTCAAGATAATCCTCGAGCGCACCCGCGGCGGTACCGACCGCGACTGAGGCCAGACAGGACGGAATGTTGCACAGCATCGGGATCGAAAAGGTGGAATTGTCCGCATACAGCGACGCGCCCGGCGTCTTGCCCGATGTCGTCTCCTGAAACGTCAGGACGCGGTGCTCGGGAACGAACACGTCCTTCAATTGCAGCGTCTTGCTCCCGGTGCCGCCGAGGCCGACCACGTTCCAGTTGTCGTCGATGGTATAATCCGATGCCGGCACCAGCAGGAACGCCGGCGTGAACCGGTCCGCTTCGGTCCGCGACGGCAGCAGCGCGGCGCACAGCGACCATTGCGCGTTGTCGCAGCCGCTGGCGAACGACCAACGTCCAGATAAGGTGTAGCCACCGTCGGAAGAGACGGCCTTGGTCGCGGGCGCGTACGAGCCGCACGCCAGCGCTTCGGGATTCGCATCCCATACGTCGCGCTGGGCCTGTTCGGGGAAGCTCGCGATCAGCCATTGATGCGCCGCGAGCAGCCCGCCAACCCAGGCGGTCGATGCGCATACTTTGGCGAGTTCGATGTTCAGATCGACCAGCACGTCGAAATCATATTCGTAGCCGCCGAAAGTGCGCGGCTTGACGATCTCGAAATAGCCGATGTTCTTCAGCGCCAGCATGTTCTCCGCCGGCACCCGTCCGCTTTTTTCCGTTGTGTGCGCCCGCGCCTTGATTTGCGGGCTGACGCCCTGAACGCGGGCTTTGAGTTCGGCGACGGTCGGGCGTTTTCCGAGCGGCTGGCTCGGACGCCTTTCGATGGTCTGCGCGGCAACGTTCATGTCGGTTCCTCCGTAGTCCATGGTTTTCAGGCGGCGTTAGGCCGCTCGGCTAGGCGGCTTTGGTTTCGGTCGGCACGGAAAAGCAGTAGGTCGCGTCCTGATAGATCAGGGGATCGACGGGATCGTGCACGTTGACGCGCTCGACCTCGCCGATGAATACGGTGTGCGTGCCGTAGGGAACGGCGGCGGCTTTTCGGCAGAAGATGTTGATCTGGGCGCTCTCGAGATAGCTGATGCCATCGGGCGAAATCGCCCAGTCGCCGAGGCCGAAGCGGGTTTCCGGCGGCAGCGCGCCGCTGAAGGCGGCCGACAGCGCCGTCTGGTCCCGGCGCAGCAGATTCACGCAGAACCGGCGCGCCAGCAGCATGATGTCGTGAAGCAGGCTCGACTGATTGACACAGACCACCAGCGACGGCGGGTCCATCGACAGCGAGGTCACCGCGGTCGCCGTCATGCCGTGACGGCGGGTCTGGTCGGCCGACGTGATGACGGTGACGGCCGCGGGGAAGCGGCGCATCGCAAGCTTGAACGATGAACGGAGGTCGTCGGTTGCGGCATCCAGGGACATGGTCCCCTCCCAATTTTTCAAAAGGATCCGCTTCTGTGTCGGATGATTTCAATAACAATATTTGCAAACGCAAATGTTTGTCAACCAAAAATTACGAATGCAATTCACTTGCTGGAATCGGGACATTTCGGCTACTTCTCAGCGCGCAATTGTTGCGGCATGTCGGAGCCAAAGCCTTGTACAGACTTTCGAATTCGTTTCCGTATCTGCTCAACCGGGTCGGCGTGCGGATGGGCGAGCTGTTCTCGCGGCGCATCGCGCCATACGACGTGACGCTGCCGATGTACCGGGTGATGGCGGCACTTTGGGAAAATGGCGACCAGCGCTTGAGCGATCTTTCCACCGTGACCACGACGGAGATTTCGACACTGTCGCGGCTTGTCGGCGACATGAAGCGCCGGGGCTTGGTCTCGCGCAGCCGTCTGGAAGACAACGGCCGCACGGTTGCGATCAATCTCACCGCAAAGGGCAAGCTCTTGCTGGAGGAGCTGATGCCGATTGCCGTCCATTTTGAAGAGGTTGCGGTATCAAACTATTCGGAAGCCGAAGTCTCGCGCCTCAAGATCGTGTTCCGCGAAATCTATCAGAGCCTGGGATCGATCGAACCCGAGATCGAAGCGACGAAAGCCGCCGCGAAGCCAAAGCGGAAATCGCCGCCGAACCGCGCGCGATCGAAACCGCGCGCGAAGGAATGAGCGGCGGCGTGAGCGCCGCCTACGCCGCTCTTACGCCGGCCAGGAAGCTCGACACTTCGTCCTGCAGCGCCTTTAGCTTGCGGCCGAGCCGGTCGCCGGACTCCAACACCATCTGCGCCTTCGCGCCGGTTTCCGTCGTCGCCGCTGTGACGTCGGAGATGTTCTGCGAGACCTGATTTGTGCCGGCCGCGGCCTTCTGCACGCTCGAGGCGATTTCCTGCGTCGCGGCGCCCTGCTGTTCGACAGCGGCCGCGATCGAGGACGAGATCTCGTTCACTTCCATGATCGTCGAGCGAATGCTCTGGATGTTTTCGACCACCTGCTGGGTCTCGGCCTGAATGGCGTTGATCTGCGCGCTGATCTCTTCGGTGGCCTTGGCGGTCTGGCTGGCGAGCGACTTGACCTCGCTGGCGACCACCGCAAAGCCCTTGCCGGCCTCGCCGGCACGCGCCGCCTCGATGGTGGCGTTGAGCGCCAGCAGATTGGTCTGCGACGCGATGTCGTTGATCAGGCCGATCACTTCACCGATCTTGTGGGCGGCAATCGCGAGACCCTGGACGGTCTCGTTGGTGCGCTGGCCGTCGGCGGCGGCCTTGTCGGCGATCTGGGCGGCGTGACCGACGCGCTGGGTGATCTCGGAAATCGACGCGGAAAGTTCTTCGGCGGCCGACGCCACGGTCTGCACGTTCGACGACGCCTCCTGGGAAGCCATCGCCACCGCCTTGGAGCGGTCGCTGGCCTGACTCGCGGTATGGGACATCCCTTGCGCGGTGCCCTGCATTTCGCTCGCATCCTTGATGACGTCACCGACGACGGCCTGGACGCTGGCTTCGAACTTGCTGGCCAGATCCATCATCGATTTGCGCTTCTCGGCATCGGCCTCGGTCTTCAGCTGCGCCTGCTCGGCGTGCATCTTGGTGACCGCCTCGGCATTGTCCTTGAAGACGCGCAGCGATTTGGCGAGCGCGCCGACCTCATCCTTGCGCTGCGTATAGGGCACCTCGAAAGCGGTATCGCCGGACGCCAGCCGGTCGGTCAGGTTGGTGATGGTCGTGAGCGGCCGCGTCACGCTGCGGCCAATGAAGAACGAGCTGATCAGCACCAGCGCAAACACGGCCAGGCAAACCAGCGCGAACATCTGGGCGGTCTGCCGGAACACCGCATCGACGTCGTCGAGATAGATGCCGGTGCCGATGATCCAGCCCCAGGGCGCGAAGCCTTTCACATAGGAAATCTTCGGCACCGGTTGATCGAAGCCGGGTTTTGGCCAGAGATAGCTGTAGAAGCCGGCGCCCTTCGACTTCACGACGTCGACGAATCCGATGAACAGCCGGTTGCCGTTCGGATCCTTCATCTCGCCGAGGTCCTTGCCGTCAAGCTCGGGCCTGATCGGATGCATGATCATCTTCGGCGACATGTCGTTGATCCAGAAATACTCGACCTTGTCGTAGCGCAGGCTTTTGATTTCCTGGATCGCCGCCTTCTGCGCGTCGTCGCGCGACAGCTTTCCGTCGGTTTCCAGCTTCTGGTAATGGGTCAGGATTCCATTTCCGATGTCGACCATCTGCTGCGTCTTGACCTGGCGGTCCGTCATCATCTGCCCGCGCATCGTGTAGAGCGCGATCGGGGCCATCACGACCATGCCGGCAAGACTGAGACCAATCATGACGGCAAGCTTGAAGCTGATGCGGGAAAAGAACATCGGGTCAAATCCTGGGCCTGGGACGGAAAATAACCGCTTCAACATAGCCGGGACTTGTTAGCGAAGTTTTAAGCATGCGCTGGGTGGACCGGAGACTCGGTTGTATTGATATTGTTGAGCTTTGTAGTGGACCTGGAACACCTGAATACCCGGCCGCCGTTGCCATCTCGCGCAGGCAGCCAGGTATGAGGACGTGTTTTCGCGCCCGATCGCTCAAATGGAGTGCTTCGGCTTGGGTGTCCTGGGCGCCTTGATCTGCTCAAGCTCCGTGACAAGCCAGGCAACGCCAGCATCCATCATTGCAACCTTTGGGAGAACCGCATTGATGGCGAAGTGCGGCAGCGCGATCGGCGCCTTGGCGGCGACGATTCCAAAACGCGGACCGTGCATCTCGACGAACCGTCGCGGCAACGCCGAGACCAGATCTGTTTCAGCCAGCACGCCGAGGGCAAAGATGAAGTTCGGCACCGTCAATGCGACGCGGCGCGACAACCCTTGCCGGGCGAGTTCGACATCGACAAAGCCATAGGCATCCCCGGTATGCGAGACGACGAGATGCTGCATCTCGCAGTAATTCCGCAGGCTGGGTGCCTTCCCGAAGCGGTGTCCCGCGCGCGCCGCGATGACAAACTCTTCCTCGTAGAGCGTTTGCTTGTGGAAGCGCACCGGCACATCGTCGAACGGGATCACGGCGATATCCATGTCGCGCGCTTCGAGATCGGCCAGCGCTTCCTTCCAGGCGAGGTCGGGCGTGGGCTGGCCCTGCGTCGGCAGAATCTGGCGGATGCCGATGTCGATTCCCGGCGCGGTCTTCCGTAACGCTTCGAGCAATGGCGGCAGGAACACCGCCGACGTTCCGTCCGGCGCGCCGATGACGAAGCGGCGCGTCGAGCGCGCCGGATCGAACGGCGCACCGCTCGACACCACGCCCCGGATGCGGGTCAGGATTTCGGCAACGGGCGCCGCAAGTTCGCTGGCCCGCGCGGTTGGCACCACGCCCTTGGGCGTCCTGAGAAACAAGGGATCAGCAAGCAGTTTCCGCAGGCGTCCGAGGCCATGGCTGACCGCCGATGGCGACAGGTTCAGCCGCTCGGCCGACCGCCCGGCGTGGCGTTCCTCCATCAGGATTTCGAACAGCACCAGCAGGTTCAGGTCGGCCCTGGATAGATCAGTTTTGTTCATCATATCGGTGAAATCATATCATTTTATTCATCTGCGATGAAGTGGCAAATGCACCCCGCCGGACGTCAAGGATCCGGCCGAAATCAAAGGGAGTGCTCACATGTTCGGATTCTTGCGCAGGACACGACGGCCATTGGACCAAGGTAAACCTTCTGCTTGCCCGCTCGCCGGCATGTCGAGACGCGCGGCGATGACGGCCGCGCTGAGCGCATCGCTGTCTTTCCGGCCGTCGGAATGCCTGGCCAATTCAGCCGCCAGCGCGGGACATCCGCCCGTTGAGCTGATCCAGCGCACCGAAGCGCAGGCGGTCGCCTTCATGCGCGGCGAGATGGACGAATGGTCCAGGATGGTTCGAATCGCTGATGACTTCACGTTGATGCAGCCGTTCGGCGGACCGGCCAGCCACGGCTTTAATGCCAGCCCCGAACGCCTGACACAGCTCGCCAAGTACTTCAGAAATGGCGATGCGAAACTCGAGCTTGTGCAGAGCTACGCATCCGACGGTCTGGTGGTTCTCGTGATGATCGAGCGCCAGCATGGCGAGGTCGGCGGCCTGCCCGATCAGGACTGGTCACTCCGCGTCACCCAAGTCTATCGCAAGCACGGTTCGGAATGGCAGCTGGTCCATCGCCATGCCGATCCCTTGGTCCGTCACGTCGGCCTGGAGACGGCCGCGGCCATCGCCCGCGGCGCGCGGCTCGGCGAAAAGCCCTGAGGCCGTCGCGTCTTCAGGCCGCCCGGACCGAACTCAGGAACTGGCCGACCTCGCGCTTGAGGCGGCTGCTTTCGCCGGACAGCGACTTGGCCGCCGCCAGCACCTGGGACGAGGCCGATCCGGTCTCGCTGGCGCCTTGCTGCACATCGGCGATGTTGGAGGAGACCTGCTGGGTGCCGTGCGCGGCCTGCTGCACGTTGCGGGCAATTTCCTGCGTCGCCGCGCCCTGCTGCTCGACCGCAGCCGCGATCGCGGACGCAATTTCGGACATCCGCCCGATGGTATCGCCGATTTCCTTGATGGCGCCGACCGATTCCTGCGTCGCGGCCTGGATGCCGTTGATCTGCTGGCTGATCTCGCCGGTCGCCTTGGCCGTTTGCTCGGCCAGCGCCTTCACTTCCGAGGCCACGACGGCAAAACCGCGTCCCGCCTCGCCCGCCCGCGCCGCCTCGATGGTGGCGTTTAGCGCCAGCAGATTGGTTTGGCCGGCGATGGTGTTGATCAGCTCGACCACATCGCCGATCCGGGCCGCCGCTTTCGCCAGCTCGCCGACGCGATCGTTGGTTCGCTGCGCCTGCTCCACCGCTTCAGAGGCGATCCGCGCCGAATCCTGCACCTGACGGCTGATCTCGTTGACCGACGATGCCATCTCTTCGGTGGCGGAGGCGACCGATTGCACATTGGTGGAGGCTTCTTCGGAGGCTGCCGCCACCGTGGTGGCCAGTTTCTCCGAACGGTCCGCGTTCGAGGTCAGCGTACCGGCCGATACTTCGAGCTCGCTCGAGGCCGTCGAGACGATCTCGACGATCTCGCCGATCATCGATTCGAAGTCGCGGGTAATCGTGTCGACGCGCTGGCCACGCTGGATCTTGGCATCGGCCTCCACCGCCGCCGCCTCATCGGCGGCCTTCTTGGCGATCAGAGCTTCCTTGAAGACCTGCAATGAACCTGCCATCGCGCCGATCTCATCGGCGCGCTCGATCGTCGGGATGGCGACATCATGGCGGCCGGCGGCGAGGTCACCGACGACGTCGGTCAGATTGGCGAGCGGCGTAATCACCCGGCGGCGCAGCATCATTGTGACGCCGGCGAGCACGCCGAGCAGTGCCACAACGGCAAGGCCTGCCAGCGCCAGCATCGTCAGCGCCCCATCGCGCGCGGCGCCGGCGCGTTCGGCGGCTTCAGCCAATGCCGCGTCGCGCACGGCAAAGAAGCTTTGCACCGCCGGCACAATCGTGGCGGCGAGTTCAACATCGGATTTGATTCCATAGTTGCCGTCGCCGCGCGCGGCCGGCATCTCTTTCTCAAGCCATGGCGCGGCCTTGCCGAAATAGAGATCGATCGCATCCTTCAGCGGTTTGACGAGCCTTGCCGGGCTGCCGATCTGATCCACGCCGGCTTCGATTCGCTCGCGATTCAGGTCCACGCGGCCCTGGGCACGGTCGAACGAAGAGATTTCGGCCACTGTCATCGGGCGGCGCGCGCTGATCGCAGGAGACATCGAAGCGGCGCGGCCGCCGGCGGAGATCCGCATATCCTGGGCTGTACGAGCGATGCTCATCAGCGCCGTCAGCGACGCGTCGGCGGTGGCCACCTGATTTTCAAGGCGGTTCAAGAGCGGTTCGACAATCGCGACGACCTGGGCAACGCCGGGCAGGAAGCCCTTGACCACCGCCGCATCACGCGCAGCCATGGGTACGACAAGCGCGCGATCGTTCGCGGCGCGAATATCGGCAAGCTTGGTCGCCGCCTGGTTGAGGCCCGCAACGATCGTGGCGCCATCGCTGAGGGCGCCGACCGCCGTCCGGGCGTTCGCGAAAGCGGCATCGGCCTGATGCACGGCCTTTGCAATCGCTTCGAGCTGAGCCGGGGTTGCGGTCCCATCCTGGAACAGCGGACTGAGATAAGGCGCACGATAGGCCGCGACCTGTTGACCAACAGCCAGAACCGCGCCGAATGCCTCCACGGCCTTGATCGCTTCATTCTTGCTTGCAAAGGTACGATATTGCGGAACGAGAACCCCTGCACCAAGGATCACCGACAGGACCGTCACCGAGAGCATTGATACCGCAAAGAGCCGACCGATTCGCATGTTCTGTTTCCGTTGCCGTGGAGACCGCCAAAATACGCAAACAGGGGCTAAGGCGGGCTTAATGGACGAACGGTATAATTACGGGAGTGCGCCGAGCCGCGAGCGTGAGGGCGCGCAATACTGCGCAACGACATTTGGCTCGGCCAAACGAAAACGGCCCGCCGAGGCGGGCCGTTTCAGTCAGTTAGGTATCGGTGTCGCTGGTTTGATCGGGCGCCAGCTTGGGATCTTTGTCACCCTTGCCGGGAGCCTGACTCTGCTGGCCCGGATTCTGACCGCCGCCCTGCTGTTGACCAGGCTTCTGACCCGGCGTTTGATTCTGCTGACCGGGTTGGTTTTGGTTCGTCATGTCGTTTCCTTTCATGGGAACGTCGTAACAACGGATCGAAGCCCGCGACGTTCCGATCAAAGAAAATCGGCAGTTCGCGTTGCCGCCACGATGTGACGGCGAGGCGGGCGCATTCGCGTTTGTCGCTTCCGTTCGTTTTGCCGCGTTTTGCGATTGCCCCGGATTGAGCGGCGATTGCCCTGGTGCGACGCGGCCGGCATGCACCAGGGTTCCGGAATCATCATACGAACACACAAGCAACGCCCAATGACCAAGCGGGAACTGCTGCTTTGGGGCAACCATTGCCGATGCGAGCCATTGGTTCGCTGTCAAGGAAACAAAGGGACATCAAAAATGTCGAATGTAAACCGCAACAACTCGAATCAGAACTCTACGCAAGAAGCTGATAAAGAACGGGTCGACGTAGCGACCGCGTCATCTACTACCTTCCCCGCCGGCTTTCAGGCGCTTGCCACGGCGTACGGCGACTACACCAAGAAATCGTTTGAAGACACCAGGTCGTTCGTCGAGAAGCTCTCGGGCGTGAAGTCGTTCGAGAAGGCGATTGAAATTCAAACCGAGTACGCGAAGACGGCTTACGAAACATTCGTAACCGAGTCGCAGAAGATTGGCGCGCTGTACGGCGATCTTGCCAAGCAGTCCTACAAGCCATTCGGCGGCTTCGGCGTTGGGACCAATTCGACGAACCGATAGTTCTTGTAATTCGTTAGATCACTGCAAATCGAAAGGTCTTGCCCCGCGATGTCAGAGCAACGTCGCCTGTGCATCGCGGGACCTTTTCCGATGCCCCCTCAATTCGTTCATTTTTCCAGCATGCGAGAGACTGCGCTCGCAGCTGTCACGAGGAGCATCATGACCATATCCAATCCACGTTCCCGGAATCGCTCGCTCGATCCAGAGGAGGTCTTGGCCGTGAACCAGGCGTACGACCTTGCATGTCAAACGCTTCAGAATATCGGTCAGCTCGAAGTGGATCGTGAGATCATCGCCCGAAAGGTTTTGCAGGCCGCCGAGAGTGGCGAGCGCGACGCCGACAAAATATACGCGCGTGCGATCCATGACCTGACCGCTTTCGATTACCGGCAGCATGGCACCTAGGGCCACCACCAACGGAAACGAGCGGGATTTAAGCGGCCAGAGGGAGTCCTGCAGGTGAATGCAGGACTCCCTCGTAGGCCTGACAAGACACTGGCGGCAGTCTGTCTTGCCCGGTTGCACTTTGGGGCCGTCTCAGTGCTATGCAGATGGCGCGTTGGCGGTGTCCATCTCTTCCTCATTGCGCCTACCCGCCGCCAAATCCATCTTCGGCGGAGGGATCTAAACTGTCTGTTCAATTTTGATCATGCGGGCAAATTTCCTGGCCGGCGTTTGCGATGACGAAGTCGGGGCCATGGCCTCGGCTTCGAAACGGAACATGGTTTGCGTTTAATTTATTTCGGAACCTGAGCGATATTGACCAGCGCTCCCAATACAAGGCGAGCATGCTGGTTCCATCACCGCCCGCCTCGGCATCTTCCGGTGACTGAGAGCTTTGCGCTCCCGCCTGACTCAAAGGGTGGATTGCAATGACCGCTTACCCAGCCGCAATTCCGCTGCTCGCCATACAGCGCCTCCGCTGCCAAACATGTCAAACGCGCATGAACCTTGCGCAGATATCGCCTGGACCCACCGGGTTTGAGCTTCGCACGTTCTACTGTTCCAGATGCGGCAACGTCGAAAAAATCGTTATCGCGTCAGATCCCATGAAGTCCGGCGATGTTGGCTGGCTCGTTGGCGAACTGCAACCGCCGGCGTAACGTCATGAAACCGCCCGACTCGCCCGCAACGCCCCGATCGAAAACACTCGATCGCGCGCTTTCGCTTGTCGCGGCATTCATTGTCGCCGCAATCATAGCCGTCATCAGATACTGATCCCGCGGGGTCGAAACGACCATCGCCGGCAAATTGGGCAGCGTGGCGAGGCCTGGCCTGGCCGGACCGCAAAAACTGGCAGCGGATCGGCGCACGGTCCCGACAGCAGCGACCTTGCCCACCACCGTATCGTTCCTGGCCGCAACTCCACGATAGAATAGCTCTATAGCTGCTATGTGCAGGCTTCGGTATCCCGATCGGGCGGTGTCGGCTAGAAGTACACGATGGGTTGATGCACTCGGTTTTCACCCCGCATCACGTCCTTCCCGACTTGTCGATATCCACGGAGTAAACCCGATGCGACTGCCAGCGATCATGGTTGCAGCTATTCTGATGACCGTCTCTGCAAATGCGAGCGAGCTGACCGGGACGCTGCAGAAGATCAAGGAGACCAACCGGGTCGTGCTCGGCATCCAGGAAGCCTCGGTGCCGTTCAGCTATCTGGACGGCGACCAGAAGGTGATTGGATACGCCGTCGATATCTGCATGAAAATCGTGGACGCGGTGAAGCAGGAGCTCAAGCTTTCCAGCCTGAAAGTCGAGACAAGCCCGGTGACGTCGTCCAATCGCATTCCGCTGATGATGAATGGAACGGTTGATCTGGTCTGCTCGTCCACCACCAACAATGCGGAGCGCCAGCGCCAGGTGGCGTTCACAAACTCGCATTTCCTGTCGGCGACACGCTTTGCGGCGAGGAAGGCCGACAACATCACCACGATCGACGCGCTGAAAGGCAAGCCTGTCGTCGCGATCTCAGGCTCGACCAATATGGTGCAGCTCACCCAGGCCAGTACCACACGAAATCTCGGTGTTGCGGTGCTGGCCGCCAAGGACCAGGCGGAGGCGTTTCTGATGCTGGAGACCGGCCGCGCCGCCGCCTACGTCCTCGATGACGTGCAGCTCGCCGTCGCGATCGCGCGATCAAAGGACCCGTCGGCCTACATCATCAGCGAGGAGGCATTTTCGAAGGCCGAACCCTACGGGATCATGCTGCGCAAGGATGATGCACCGTTCAAGACCGTGGCGGATCGCGCGACCGCGAACCTGTACCGCAGCCCCGAGATCGAGGTGATCTACAAGAAGTGGTTCGAATCACCGGTGCCGCCGAGCGGCCTCAATTTTCGCAATCCGATGCCGGTGGTTTTGCGCAACGCATTCGCAAATCCGTCTGACAGCGCGGACCCGGCAAGCTACGAGCGTTGACGGCGGCCGGGAAGAAGCGCCGTGGATTGCGGTCCCGTGAAGGTCCGCCTACGCACAGCGCCACACTCTAGACCTCGATCGGTTTGGCGCGTAGCGCTTCCTCGAATGCGCTGACGATGGCCTTGATCAGACGTCCGCTGATCCTGTCCTTCTGCCACAGCGCAGTCATCTCTACGGGTGACGGCTCCCAATCCGGCAGGACGGGAACGAGTGCGCCGGTTGCCATGGCATCCTCGATCAGGAATTTCGGCAGATTGGCGATGCCGAGACCGGCGCGGGCAGCGTCGACGAGAATGGTCTGGCGGTTTGCGGCAAAGCCGATCGCGGGACGTATGATGGCGCGCATCCCCTGAGCATCTTTCAGATCCCATTCGATGAGATCGCGGCGGATCGCGAGCGCCGGCAGCATTTCCAGATCTTGTGGCGTGCAGAGATCGGGATGTGCAGCGAGGAAGGCGGGGCTTGCGACCAAGGCGCGCGGCAAATCGGCGATTCTACGGAACATCAATTCGGAGTCTGCCACCGGCCCCATGCGAACCACGAGATCGTAGCCTTCCTCGATCAGCGAGACCCTGCGATCCGTGAGCGTCATCTCGATGGTAACGTCGGGATATCTGGTCTTGAAGCCGATCAGTGCGGGGCCAAGAACCGCGGTCGCCATATCAGGGGGAAGCGACAAGCGAACGGTGCCCGACAGCGCGACGCGCTCGTCCTGAACCTCGGCGACAGCCTGCTCAGCCAGCATGAAGGCAGACCGGCCGCGCTCGAACAGCTGCTGCCCCTGTTCGGTGAGTATCACGCCCTTCTTGGTCCGGCGCGCAAGCCTGACATTCAGGGTCTCTTCCAGCGCCGACAGCCGGCGCGAGAGCGTGGCCTTCGGGATGCCCGTCGCGCGTTCAGCTGAGGCGAAGCCGCCAGCTTGCACGATGCGGATGAACAGCGCGAGGCCGTCAAAATCACCGAAGGTTTTCATGTTTCATTTTTGGAACATAAGGTAGCAAACATCAAGCCTCCTCAGCAATTCGTTCCAAATGTAGCCTCCATGCGAGCAATTAGGCTCGCAACGGGCACCGGAGACTGGTTATGACCACGACATTCACCCCGAAGAACTCGGCGCTTCTGCTGATCGACCACCAGGTCGGCACCATGCAGCTCATCAAGAATATCGACGTCGCGCGGGCCAAGCGCATGTCGCTCGTGCTGGCCAAGGCCGCCAAAATCCTTGGCATCCCGACCGTGCTGACCTCCAGCCAGGAGGATCGTTTACAGGGGCCGCTGCTGCCGGAACTGAAGGACATTCTGCCGGACGCCTTCGAGAAGCGCGTCAAGCGCGAAGGCGTCGTCAACGCCTGGACCGACGCCAACTTCAAGGCGGCTGTGGAAGCAACGGGGCGGAAGAACCTGATCATGGCCGGCGTGACCACCGACGTCTGCCTCGTCTTCCCCGCCATCGATGCGGTGACCGAAGGCTACAACGTGCAGGCCATGATGGACGCTTCGGGATCGCCGTTCGAATTGTCCGAGGACATGTCGCGCCGCCGCATGCAAGACGCCGGCGTCGTCCTGACCGCCACCAACACCATGCTCGCGGAACTGGCCCAGAACTGGGGCACGCCCCACGGTCAACAGCTGATCCAGTTGCTGTTCACCGAGGTGCTTCCGCCGATCCAGTCGTAACCGGTGACGAGACGTGTTTGTCAAAGAACGCGCGTCTCGATCCCACCACAGATCAAGAAGGCTGAACGGAACATGACCCAAAAACAGACGCCGATCGTCCATGCGCCCGCCGCAGGTGAGGCCAACAGCGCTTTCGGATTCAAGCGCTATTTTCGCATCACACCCGAAGATACCGGCGGCGCGTTCTGCGTGTTCGAGGAGGAAATCGAAGAAGGGGCAGGCCCTCCTTTGCACATCCACCATGTCGAGCACGAGATGTTCACGGTGCTGTCCGGGTCGGTGAAGTTTCACTGCGACGGGACGGAAGCCGTGGCTGAGGCGGGAACGACCGCGTTGATCCCGCCCGGCGCGTGCCACGCCTTCAAGGGCATCGGTCCCGGCACTTCCCGCGTGCTCGTCATGCTGTCCCCGGGAAAAGGCGAAGGCTTCTTCCGCGAGGTCGAGAAAGAAGGGCTGTCATCGAAGGACGGAATGGACCGGGTGAACGAGATCGCTGCGAAATACAGCGTCGAATTCGTCGGCCCGCCCCTCGACTGACCACCACCGGCGCCCGGCCATCCAGTCGTAACCACCGTTGAGGTCGCACGAAATCAGGACGGCTCATTCGACATGATCCCGGCTCAAACAACGCCGGGACTCCTGTCCACGAGTCTCAGCATGGAGTTGCCGAATGTTGAAAATTCTACGCGCAGAGCGCAGCCGCGGCTTCGAGCACGGATCGTTCAAGATCCGGCGCGTGCGGCCTGGCCTTGTCCTCGGATCGAACGCCGATCCGGCCTTCGGGCCGCTCGCGGTCCTCGATCACGCCAATCTTGGCGTCGGCACCGTGGTGCGCTTCCACGAGCACGTCAACGACGAGATCCTGAGCTACATGAGGCGCGGCACCATGGTGCATGAGGACTCGTCGGGCAACCGCGTGGCGCTATCGCCGGACAGGCTGATGATGATGAACGCGGGCCGGAGCTTCTGGCATGAGGAATCCGCGCCTTCAGACCCCATCGAAATGCTTCAGATCTTCATCCGCCCCCGCGAGGCGGATCTGCCCGGCGAAGTTCAGTTCCACGACCGCGACGACACTCTTGCCGACGGCAGCTGGCATCTCATCGCCGCGCCGGAGGCAAGCGACGCGCCGCTCAAGGTCCGCCAGCAGGTCACGGTCTATGACGCGCACCTGCCGGCCGGCCGCGAGATCGAGATCCCCCGGGCCGATGGCATGGATCAGCTGCTGTATGTCTTCGACGGAGAGATCAATGCCGGCACCGCACATCTTTTGAAGGGAGATGCACTCGCCGACGACGAGACCCCGCTTCCGGCCATCAAGGCCATTCGTCCCTCCACCCTGGTTGCCTTTCTCGTGGATCGCCATGCGCCCGCCACGCGAGCCGGCACCATCAGCGGCGGATGATCGGCGCAAAAAATGTCTACGCCCCTGCCCCAGCTTCGCGCACAGTCCGCCGAGGTGCAGCCGCCGCCCTCCGAGCACACGTCGCATCCGAAAGCGGAACAGACAAAGGCGCCCACCTCGTGGGGCGCGCTCGGACGATTTGGCATCCCGCTGTTCGCGCTTGCGATGGTTCTGGGCTTTGTCACCATCGCGATCACGCGATGGGACCGGTGGACCGGCCAGGCCGCGGTTCAGGAAACCGACAACGCATACGTTCGAACGGAGATGACGCGCCTCGCGAGCAGGGTCGCAGGCGTGGTGCGCACGGTCGCGGTCAGAGACTTCCAGCGTGTCAAGGCCGGCGACCTGCTGGCGGAAATCGATCCCGCTGATTATGCCGTCCAGGTCGCACAGGCCGAGGCCGCCGTTGCCGCAGCCAGAACGGCGCATGACAACCTCAATAACCAGATCGCGCTGCAGCGCGCCACGATTTCCCAGGCCGAATCGCAACAGGCATCTGCGGTGGCGCACGAAATTCAGGCACGTCAGGAACGCGAGCGTCAAGAGAAGCTCGCACAGTCAGGCTTCAGCACGCAGCAAAAAATCGAAACGGTCATAGCCGAGCACGTCAAGGCCCAGAATGACCTGCGGGCGAGCGAAGCTGCCGTGGACGCGCAGCGACGACAGCTCGACGTGCTGACCGGCACAAAGGCGCAACGCGCGTCTGACCTGCAGGCCGCCGAGGCCGCTCTCGCGGCAGCGCAGCTGCGCCTCGGCTATACAAGGATCACCGCGCCATTCGATGGCGTCGTCGGCGAACGCCAGGTGCAGCAGGGCGACTATGTGAACGTCGGCAGCCTGCTGATCGCGGTTACGGCGCTCCCCAAACTCCATGTGATCGCCAATTACAAGGAAACCCAATTGACGCGGGTGACCGAGGGACAGGCCGTCGACATCGCCGTCGATACGTTCCCCGGCGAGTTGCTGCGCGGGTATGTCGAGCGCCTCTCTCCCGCGAGCGGCTCGCAGTTCGCGCTGCTGCCTCCCGACAATGCGACGGGCAATTTCACCAAAGTGGTCCAGCGGATTCCCGTGCGGATCGGCTTTGCACCGGAGCAGAAGCTGCTTGAACGCCTGCGCTCGGGCATGTCGGTCACGACGCGTATCCATACCGAAGCGCCCCGAAATCAGCGGGCACAGCCGTGAGCGATTCCGCGGAGACAGCCGATACCGGCCCCGCCCACAAGCCTGCTTCGCGGTACCGCCCACTCTTCGCGGTGGCCGCCGTCCTGTTGGGCCCGTTCATCGTCAGCTTTCACAGCCGCTTCTTCGCGATCGGGCTCGCCGACATCAAAGGCGCGCTGAGCCTGAGCTTCGACGAGGGCGCCTGGCTCAGCACGGCCGGAACCGCGTCACAGATCATGATCGCGCCGGCCGTCGCCTGGCTCGCATCCACGGTCGGCATCCGACGGCTGTTCGTTGCCCCGACGCTGCTCTACACCATCGTCTCGCTCGCCATCCCCTTCGTGCGCTCGTACGATCTGCTGCTTGCGCTGCACATCGTTCACGGGCTGTGTCTCGGCGTCTTCGTGCCGGCCACCATGATGGTGATACTGCGCAGCCTGCCACCCCGATGGTGGCTGCCAGCCATGGCGCTCTATGCGTTTCGCCTGGCATTCACGGCAAATGCCGGGATCTCGCTGGTTGACGTGTATGTTCAGGCCCTCGGCTGGCAATGGGTCTATTGGGGCGATGCGCTGCTCGCTCCCCTGATGGCCCTGTGCGCCTGTCTGGGCGCCCGTTCCGAGCCGATCAATTACGATCTGCTGCGCCGGGCGGACTGGGGCGGCATGCTGCTGTTCGGCGCAGGACTTACTTTGCTGTTCGCAGGACTCGATCAGGGAAATCGGCTCGGCTGGCTCTCCTCCGGCACGGTCCTCGCCCTTCTGTGCGGCGGCGCGGCGCTGATCGCGGCATTCCTGGTGAACGAGGCCGTCGTGCCGGAGCCTTGGGCCCAAGCGAGCGTGATCTTCTCACGCAACATCGGACTGATGCTGCTCGCTGCTCTTTGCTTCATCGTGACCAGCCTGTCCAACGTCGCGCTGATACCCAACTTCCTCACGACCGTTCGGCAGTTGAGGCCCGAACAAATCGGCCCGCTGTTGCTGAATTACGTCGCACTGCCGCTCGTGCTGCTGGTTCCGATCGCCGTCGTCCTGCTGCGACGGATCGACGCCCGGTTCGTGCTGGTCCTCGGTCTCTCGGCATTTGCAGCCGCAGGCTTGCTCGGCACAAAGCTGACCAGCGACTGGGATCCCGCCGCCTTCGTGCCCGTCGCACTTTTTCAGTCTGCCGGTTACGGCCTGACGTTCCTTGCGATCATGGTGTACGCCTTCGCCAATGCCGATCCGGCTCGCGCGACGGCGTTCTCGGCCTATATCCAGGTCTTGCGCCTCGGCGGCGCGGAAATCGGCGTTGCGCTGATCACGACCTGGCTGCGTGTCCGCGAACAGACGTACTCAAACCTGCTCGGTCAACACGTCGTCGCCGGTGACGCCGGTGTAACGCAGACCCTCTCTCGGGTCACCGCGCCGTTCCTCAGCCATGGATCGGATATCGCAACAGCTCGGGGGCTCAGCACCCTGGCTGCTTTGGTCCGGCGCGAAGCCAATGTTCTCGCCTACATCGACGGGTTCTGGCTGACGTTCTGGGCTGCGCTTCTGGGGCTCATGCTGGTCGCATTGATGACGTCACCGCCGGAAGGCCCGTTCACACCGAAAACGCGGCATGCACCGGAGCGCGTACGGTGAGATATGCCCGTCTTTATCTGGATTGTTGGATTCTGAACTGGCGATCCCGGCATGACTCGAACATGCGACCTACGGTTTAGGAAACCGTCGCTCTATCCGGCTGAGCTACGGGACCGCGAACCCACCGAATAGGCAGGCTTCGCGATTCCATACCAGAGCGGAAGCCTGATCGCCAGCCTGCGATTGCGCCGTGATCTGGAACGCGCAACCGCAGGATTTCTGGTGATTCTGCCACCTGGAGCCCCGTTCCGAGGGAGTCGAAACGGGGCTCCAGATTCTTGTTTTGACGCGTTTTCTTGACGCGAACCGGACGCCACTTCGCTGGAAAACGCTCTACACCGTCGAAATCCCGTCGATCGGGCTGACATCGCCGACGAACCGCAGCAAGTCGGCCATGGTGAAATCGCCCGGTGTCTTGGAGGGCAGCGTCGGTTTCCAGTTCTTGCCCTTGAGCCAGAGATACGACTGGTGGTCGCCATGCACGAGGCCGACGAAGACTTCCGAAATAATCGTGGCGCCCACCGGGCCGAGTTTTTCGCCGCCGCCGCGTTGCTCGGCCTCTTTGAGGATGTAGTACCAGAGCGGGGTGTGCTCGTGCAGGCCATGCTTCTTCGCCACCGCGCCGTCGGTGCCCTTGGCGATCTCGGCCGAAGTCAGCGGGTTTTTGATCCGCATCGCCTTGGCGACATCCTGTCCCGACGGCAATCCGAGCAGCACGCCGCGCTTCAAATTGCGGAACGGCAGGCTGCGGGTGGCGGCGGGGCCGCCGCCCGGGAGCGTATGCAATTGCGGCACCACGAACGGATCGAGCTTGCGCGAGGGATTGAGCCTGACGTCAGCCGGATTGGTGGCCAGCACTTCAAAGTAACGCCGCCAGTCGATGATCCAGTTGCTGGAAAGCAATGGAATCGGCAGCGGAGGCACGACAGGATTCGGCGCGAGATCGCCGACAATGCCGCCGGACAAACCGGTGAACTTGAACAGCAGGTCGAGCGAGGCCGGGATTAGTCCGCCGGGACCGGGCGTGAAGATGCGATTGTGGCTATAGACCTCGCGCACCATGCTGTGGCCGAGCCGGTACGCGGCCCCGGAAAACTCGACGGGCATGTAGGGCGTCTTCTTGAAGCGATAGAAGCGGCGGCCCTGTTCGAGGATTTTCGCAACGATCCCCTTTTCGGTGATGCGCTCGACGAAATCGTGCAGCACCATCCACTGATAGTGCCAGGTCACGATCTGGCGGGCCTGCACGAATATCTCGTCGGCGGGCGTGCCCGCCGCAGCCAGCTGATCGCACACCTTGTTGTGGAATTTCAGCATCGCCAGATGCGTCTGCGCGACCACGAGGTTTTCGTCGTTGCGATGATCGCCGATCAGCGCGAAGCCTTCGGGACTGCGCGGCAGATCATTGCGAGGGGTAATGGTTACATTGCCGGCCGGCACGCTGATGGTCTTGCCTATCAACAGTTTCGGACCAGGACCCTTGCCATCGGGATCGCCAGGATTGCGCGCGTAAAGATGCCGGCTGCCATCCGGACCGAGGCCATAGACGTTGTCCAGATCGAGCGCGGGCGTACGGAAATTCTCGACCGCGTTGGGATCGGCTTCCTTTTCACCGAACGACGTCAGATCCAGCGTGATGTCGTGGTCGACGAACTGCCCGAGATAGGTGAAGCCGGCCGGCACCTTGGTGTTGTTCCCGGCGGGATCGCCGGGGTTCGGGTCTTTCATCGCGTCGGCGAGTTCCTGCAGCGGCGTGTCATCGACCGCCAGCGGATCGAGGTTCGGAAACATCCGACCGAACATGCCGGGATCGTCGTGCCCGGAAAGCGTATCGAGAAATTGTCGGGTCGGATGACGGCCAGCTTTGCCATGGCCGGGCTGGACATTCACTTCTGTTGCCATCGCTTTCTCCAATCAGGAAATACTATGAGGAGAGGGGCGCCAGTTGAGTCGTCTTAGTTCCTTAAAATGCAATTCGAAATTTTCGGATTGCCCCTCCGGGTGAGTGACAACAGCTATAAACCTATAGATTGCGTCAGATTGTTGCGTGGTTCACACTTCGCGCTGACTTGGCTGCGTCAATAGCGCTCAGGCGAGATCGAACTCCTTGCGGATTTCGGCGTCGGTGTAGAAGCAGATGCCGCCGTCGAGATCGTGGACCAGCCACTCTCCCAGATAGACGATCTGCGCGCCGCTCCGCCGCTCATGCCGAAGCTCGAGCTGTCCGTCGTCGCTGCGGTGAAGCGAGCAGCTCGATTGTACCCAGCTCGGCCATTCGTAAAGCGGCTGCCCGGTGAACTGCCAGGCGATCAGGGCCGTATTGCTGGGACGGGGCTTCAACGTGAGTGTGCTGTTCACAACGATCTCCGAAACGGTGACTTTTCGCGTTCTGATAACGCGCGGAAGCCATAAAGGTTGGTCCGGTTCCCGGAAGTTCGCCACGAGTCGGCCGTTTTTCCTATGCGTCTTTGGGATAGGTCCGGGATCATACGGGCACGTTGCGGCAGGCGCCGCAGCCGACCTGCCGGGCGGCCGCCGGACTGCGTCCCGAAAAATCAGGAGGATGAGAACCGGTCCCTACGCCTTGATGTTGTTCTCGCGCACGACTTTGCCCCAAGCGCTGACCTGCTTGGCGAAGAACGTGCCGAAATCCTTGGCGTCGGCCAGCAGCAGCGACATCTGCTGCGTTTCGCGCAGCTGCGCCGCGACCGCGGGCTCGCTCAGAATTTCGCGGACCGGCTTTGCGAGGCCATCGATGACATCAGGCGGCGTACCCTTGGGCGCAAAAATGCCCCACCAGGCCAGCGTCTCGGAATCGGGGTAGCCGGCTTCGATTCCCGTCTGCGTGTCTGGCAGCGAGGCCATCCGCTCGCGCCCCAGCTGCAGGATGGGGCGAAGCGTATTGGTCCCCAGCTGCGCCATGATCAGCGCCGCCGATCCCGCGATCAGGTCGACGTGTCCGCCGAGCACGTCGTTCATGGCCGGTCCGCCGCCGCGATACGGCACATGCGTGATTTCCACGCCGGCCTGCTTCGCCAGCATCGTCATCGCGAGATGGCCGAGCGTGCCGATGCCGACGGATGCGTATTTGATCGAGCCGGGCTCCTTTTTCGACGCTGCAACGATATCGGCAAACGTCTTGAACGGCCGGCCGGCGTTCGCCGCGATCACATAGGGCGCGGTGCCGACGAGAAACACCGGCATCAGGTCCTGCTCGACGTCGACCTGCGGCTTTTCGAGGATGGCAGGGATCACCGCGTGAGAATCGAAGGTCACCAGAAACGACGAACCATCCGGCGGGCTTTTCGCGACCTGCGCCGCGCCGAGCGAACCGGCGGCGCCCGACTTGTTCTCCACCAGTACGATACGGCCGAGCTTGGTTTGCAAATGAGACTGCAGCAGCCGCGCCAGCGCGTCAGTGGAGCCTCCCGGCGGGAATGGCACCACCAGCGTCATGTTCTTCGCCGCTTGCCCCAAGGCCAGCGACGGCGCGAAAGTGAATGCGGCCGACGCCGCCAGCATCGACCGTCGCGTGATCTTCTTCATTTCTATCCCCCTGATTGTTGCTGCGTTTGTTTTTTGTTTCGCAGGTCTATTGATTACCGAAGCCCGATCCCGGCTTTTTGTATTCCGGCCGCGGCGGACTGAAGATATCGAGCACGCGGGCGCCCTCCGGTCCGGCGCGCATGGTGTGCGGCACGTTTCCCGGCGTGCGCCAGAAATCGCCCTTCTTCACCGTGATTTCCTCATCGCCCTGCACCCGCACGGCCGAACCTTCGAGCAGCACGCCCCATTGCTCCTCGGGGTGATGATGCAGGGTGCCTTGCGAATGCGGCGCCAGCGTCACCACCGACAGCATGGCCTGCTCGCCGGCGAAAATGCGCGTGGTGAGACCCGGCGCGAGATCGCGAAACAGGCCGTCATCCGGGTTGTCCAGATTGTGAAACTCGTCCCTCTGACTCATCGTCGCTTCCTCAACGTCAGTTGTCCCAATGTCCGTTGCGTCTCGATCATGATTTGCCGTAGGAGCCCTGATAGCGGCCTTCGCGGATCGCCACCAACGTTTCCTCTTCTCGCCTGGTCTGGGCGCGCACCGCCTCGAGCAACGAGGGTGCGATCGCGGCCGGAAAGGACACCACGCCGTCCTCGTCCCCCACCACGATATCGCCCGGCGATATCACCGAGCCGCCGATCGAGACCGGCACGTTGATTTCGCCGGGGCCGCTCTTGTAGGGGCCGCGGTGAATGACCGAGCGGGCAAAGCATGGAAAGTCGGACGCGGCAAACGCGGCGACGTCGCGGATCGCGCCGTCGATCACATAGCCGGCAGCGCCACGATACTCGGCAATGTTCTTCATGATCTCGCCGACCAGCGCCCTGCTCTCGTCGCCGCCGCCATCGACCACGATCACGTCGCCGGGTCCAACCAGCTCAAGCGCCTTGTGAATGGCCAGATTGTCGCCCGGCCGGGTGCGGACGGTAAAGGCAACGCCCACCAGCCTGCCGCTGCGATGGAACGGCCGCAGCCCCACGGCGCCCGACAGCCGGGCAAGGTTGTCGCTGATGATCGATGTCGACGCGCTCCTGAATGCCTCGATCAACTCAGACGCCGGCTTTGGCACGCTATCCATGGCAATGGTGACGCTCATGCAGTTGGTTTCCCCTGATGCTTCTTCTTGTTCGCGGACATCTTTGATAGCGCCAAACCCGGGCAATCAAATACCTTTTTGCACAGATTGATATGCCAAAATTCTATTCCATTGGGCTGTATTGGAATCGGGATCGCGTGAGCTCGCCGGGAAATCGGCAGCCGGTCGAACGGATTTTCATCAGATGTGAGCTCGCGCCCCTTCGTTGTGCACGGTGTTCGGCGAAACCGCACCGGACCCGCACAGGGAATAAATGGCAAAGTCCTGCCACAATGCGTCAACAGGCTGACTGCGGCGCAGCCGCCTCCGACCGGCTTCCGCCCAATTGGGTCCAAACCCCTTTCGCGTTGAATTTCCAGAATAAATTCCAATGAACCGCCGGTGGGTTCCATCATTCACAGGCAAGAAATCAGCGCTGGAGAATCGCCGGGTTCCGGGGGTGACAAGGCCTCTCAAAATGGCGACAATCGGTTTAATCCATGACCGCAAATCAACTTTGGAACTCACGTTGAGGAAACTTCGTCCGTGATTGCGTTACCATCATCGCTGCTCGCTATCGCAGCCGTCGCCGGCCTCGTCGTGCTGCGCCCGGTGCATGCGCATGCGCAGTGGTGGCGCGGCACGCCGGTCGACTTCGAATCTTGCGCTGACGCCGCCGAGAAGGCGAAGACCAAGGAAGACAAGACGTCAGCGCTTGCCGAATGCAACGCGAAGTTCGCCGGCCGCCGCAAGCCTGGCGGCGGCTACACCTATTACGACTTCATGCAGGACCGAACCTTCGACATCGCGGGGCCCAACCCGACGCCGGAAGAGCAGAAGAAGATCGACCAGCAATATACCGCCTATCTGGAAAGCCAGCGCCGCAGCAGCATCGCGGCGGCCTTCACGGCCAAACAACAGCAGCAGCAACCGGAACCGCAACGCGACGTGCAGCAGGTGGCGCTGCGAACCGAGGTCGAAAAAATCCCGGTGCCGGTGGCAAGCCCGGTCAAGCAGGCCGCGCGCATCAAGGCTTCCAACTGCGCAAAAAATTCCTTCTCCTGCGAATGGCCGCGGCTGTCGCAAAGCATCGACGATTTGAAGAAGCTGTTCAACCCGCCGCCGACCAAGCCGAAGCGAAGCTGATTTCTTCCGTCGTCCCGGCGAAGGCCGGGACCCATAACCACCAGCGGTCATCGTTTTGCACGCTGGTTGTTGTCTTCCCCTTCCCACAATCGTGGCCGCGGCGTATGGGTCCCGGCCTTCGCCGGGACGACAACGTCAATCCGTCTTCACCATCGCGCCGTAGATACCGTCAGCATCAACAGGATCAGTTCGCAGGCACGCGCTTGGTCCGGCGCGGAGGCTTTGTCACTGGCGCGACCGGTCTATGGAGCCGCGTCGAGGCGGCCCGCTGCTCCTGCAGCCGCGCCTCATAACCCGGCGACGGCGTCGCAACGGGCGGCACGGCATAAGCGGGAAGCACGGATACCCAGCCGAGAAAGGCGGCGATCGCCAGAGGTGCTGCGCGTGTCGGTTTCATGCCGCTTCTCCCAGTGAACGCTCCCAAGCAAAACTCGCGCAGCATCGGCGCCATTTCAAGGCAACCGCCCGCTTCAGCTGCGGATCTGGTCCGGTGTCAGCCCCGGCGAGCCCTGGCCGGCGGCCTCGGCTTTGCGGATCAGTTCGACGACCCGGCGCGACAGCGGCACATCCAGCCCGCGCCGCTCGGCGATCTCGGTGATGACGCCCTGAAAATAGTCGATCTCGGTGCGGCGGCCGCGTTGCAGATCCTCCCACATCGAGGAGCGCGCTTCGGGATCGATCTTCATCGTCCGCCCCAGCACGGCTTCGAAGATCATATCCGGCAAACGCAATAAATGCGGCATCCAGCCCGCCGGCAGCGGCGTCGGGGAAACCGGCCTGATGCCCTCTGCGCGCATCGCCGCCAATCCTTCCGTCACCTGGTCGGCAAACAATCGCCGCCAAGGCCGTTGCGCGAGTTGGCGGCGCAGCGGCAGATCGGCCAGCGCATTGAGTGCGTTGTTCAGATTGAGCAGCAGCTTGCCCCATTGCACGCCGTCGATGTTGCCGGTCGGACGCATGTTCAATCCGGGCACTGAAAGCTTTTCGGCGGTACCGGCGGCGTCCTGTTCGATCACGATGTCGCCCGACGTCGCGCGATGAAACCGCCCCTCGCCTGCCGTGATCACATTGAACGGCACCATGCCGCCGAGCACGCGCCGGCCGGGCAAGCGATTGCGCAGCACCGCAACATTGCCGACGCCGTTCTGCAGGCTGACGACAATGACATCTGATGGAGCGTGCCGTGCGATGATATCCGCCATGTCAGCGGTATCGGCGCTTTTGACTGACACCAGCACCACGCCGGCATCCCCAAGGATTGCGGGATTATCCGACAGCGTGAGCTTCCTGGCATCAAGCGTTTGATCGAAGCCTTCAAAGCTCGTCGGCCGCAGGCCTTTGGCCTCGATCTCGGCGATCACGCGCGGGCGTGCCAGCAAGGCGACACGGCGGCCGCCGGCCGCCAGCATGCCGCCGACGAAGCAGCCGATGCTGCCCGCGCCCGCCACGCCAATCGTTCGGCCTGCGTTCATCTTCAATTGCCTCTATTGCCGGCCGTTCGATAGCAGAACCGGCGCCCGGTGCCTATCGAAGGCGCAAACGCTTATCCGGGCGCGCCTTGTAACCGTCATGGGCCACCGTTATGTTTCGCCCGGGGGCTGACACGCTGCAGGAGACTACCATGGGTTTACTCGACATACTCAACGGCATGCAGAACGGCCCGCGCGGCCCCGGCAACCCGAACGCGCAATCGGACAGCAAGGAGGGCATGTCGCCGATGACCATGGCGATCCTGGCTCTGCTGGCCTGGAAAGCCATGAAACATTTCGGCGGCAGTCAGCCCGGTGCAGCGCCCTCGGCGCCTTCTGCCCCGCCGAAACTGCCCGGTAACGTGACTGCGGGCCTGCCCGGCGGTTTAGGTGGTGCTTTGGGCGGAGGCGGCCTCAGCGATCTGATGAAGGGCGGCCTCGGCGGCTTGCTCGCTGGCGGCGCCGCCGGCAGCATCCTCAGTGGCGGTCTCGGCGACCTGCTCAAGCAGTTTCAGGAGAAGGGCCAGGGCGACGCGGCGAGTTCATGGGTCAGCAACGGCCCCAACAAGGAGATCGCACCGGGCGATCTCGCCAGTGCGCTCGGCGCCGACCAGATCGAATCGCTGTCCTCGCAGACCGGTATGTCGCGCGATGATCTGCTGCAGGGTCTCAGCCAGTATCTGCCCGACGTGATCAATCACCTGACGCCGGACGGAAGGCTGCCGGACGAGAACGAAATCTCAGGCCGGCTTTGATACCGCGGCGCGCTCGCGCGCCGCATTCTCCCTCATAGAACATTGCAAAGGACCATCGCCATGGGTGGCATTATCTGGGTCATCGTCGTCGGCTTTGTCGCCGGAATTATCGCGCGCCTGCTTTCGCCCGGCCCCAACAATCCGAGCGGCTTCATCCTGACCACGGTGCTCGGCATCGCCGGCGCGTTTCTCGCAACCTTCATCGGCCAGGCGATGGGCTATTACAGTGCCAGTCAGGGCGCCGGCTTCGTCACCGCCACCATCGGCGCGCTGATCGTGCTGTTCATCTGGAACCGGCTGGTGGCCAGCCGCGTGATTTCGGATCCGGGTAATCGGTAACTATCCCGTCGTCCCGGCGAACGCCGGGACGACGAATAATTGCACGAGCCTCACAAAACCAAATGCATCCCCGCATCCATGCGCACGAACTCGCCGGTCATCTGTCCCGACGCCGGCGAGGCGAGGAAGCAGACGAGCTGCGCGATATCGTCAGCCGTTGAGGCCGTCTTCAGCGGCACCTTCGCAATCACCGAATCCCGCACCGCCTTGGCGCCAGCCTCGCCACGGCCCTTGGTGAACCAGGGCGTATCGATGTAGCCCGGGCATACCGTATTGACGCGGATCAACGGCGCCAATGCGCGCCCCAGCGATTGCGTCATGGTGTTGAGCGCGCCCTTGCTCGCGGCATAGGCGACCGACGAGCCGCCGCCGGAAATGCCGGCCACCGACGACACGTTGACCACGGCGGACGCCCGCCCGGAGGCCTTGGCGCCCGCTTCGAGCTGCGCACGCGCGGCGCGGATCATCTGGAACGGGCCGATGGTGTTGACGGCATAGATACGCTGGAAATCTTCCGCCGTCAGATCATCCATCTTGTCGTGCGGCACATGCTTGGTGGTGCCGGCATTATTGACGAGGACGTCAAGCCGTCCCCAGGATGCGGCAGCCGCGGCGATCTTCTTGCAATCCTCGTCGCGCGAGACGTCGCCCTGCACCACGATGACTTCGGCGCCCGCCGTGCGGCAGAGGTCAGCGGTCGCTTCGGCCTCGGCCTTGCTGTTGGAATAATTGACGACGATACGCGCACCGCCCTTGGCCAGAATGGCCGCGGTCGCAGCCCCAAGGCCGGATGCCGAACCCGTTATGATCGCGCACAAACCATCCTTCGACATCCGCATTTCCTCTTTTTGTTTTGAAGCTTTGTTCGAACCTATTTCCGCGTCTACCATATCGCGCGGCAAAGTCCCTGCAAATCGGGGAAATCCGTTGCGCGGAATTTATTCTTCGCCTGTCGCTCCGCATGCCGCCGCCGCAGGCAGCCCTGCGGGCAGCGCTTGTCAGGGCTATGGCTTTTCCGCATCATAAAGCGCAAGAAAAGACCGCACCCAAGCTTGGCGGAACAGCCGGGCCCAGTGCCAATAAGCTGTGCCAATCAAGATGAGGAACGCTGTGGCGGAGAGTGAGAACATCGTTGCCGAGACCGCGGAGAAGATCTTCGCCGATCTCGCCGACGCCCAAACCATCAATCGCGACAAGGACGGCGCGTGGAAGGCCCCGCTTTGGCAGGCGCTGAGCGAGTCCGGCCTGCCGCTGTCCTGGGTGCCGGAGGATTGCGGCGGTTCGGGCGCGAGTCTTGCCGAAGGCTTTTCCGTTCTCAGCGCCGCCGGACGTTTTGCGGTCGCGGTACCGCTGGCCGAAACCATGCTGGCGGGATGGCTGCTGGCGCAGGCGAAAATCTCCTCGCCCGACGGCGAAATGACGGTCGCGCCCGCAAGCCCGAAAGACCGCATCACGCTCAACGCCGATGGCAGCCTGTCGGGCAAGGCCCGCGGCGTGCCGTTTGCGAAGGCCGCCAAGCACATCGCGGTCGTCGCCGGCGATGCCAAGGGTCTCTCGATCGCGCTCGTTGAAGCCGCCAAGTGCCGGATCGATGCCGGCCTCGGCCTCGGCGGTGACCACAGCGACACCGTGACCTTCGACAAGGCGCAGCCGATCACGACCCGGCCGGCGCCGAAAGGTTTTGAGCAAACCCATCTGATGCTGATGGGCGGCGTCGCCCGCTCCCTGCAGATCGCGGGCGCGCTGGAATCGATGCTGGAAATTTCCGTGCGCTATTCCAACGAGCGCGTCGCCTTCGAGAAGAAGATTTCGAAATTCCAGGCGGTGCAGCACAATTTGGCGCGGCTCGCGGGCGAGTCGGCAGCGGCGCTTGCCGCAGCGACCTCGGCCGCGGATGCCATCGCCAACGCCGCTTCATTCAACGACGAAGTGTTCCTCGAAGCGGTATCGGCGAAAATCCGTTGCTCGGAAGCGGCTGAGAAGGGCGGCGGCATCGCCCATCAGGTGCATGGCGCGATCGGCTTCACCATCGAGCACATCCTGCATCGTTACTCGCTGCGCGCACTGGGATGGCGCGACGATTTCGGCTCCGAAAGCTACTGGGCGGTCGAACTCGGCAAGCTCGTTGCCGTCAGAGGCGCCGATGAATTGTGGCCGCTGGTGGCCTCGCGCTGATTTTCATAACCGCTTGCCTGCATAGAGACGCACCATGACCGCAGCCCTCCGTTTCGATCCGATCCGCCTGCCGCCCGAATGCGAACAGCTTCGCAAGGAAGTGCGCGCCTTCCTCGCCGAGGAAATCGCCGCCGGCACCTTCGATCCGCACCAGCCCAACCGCGAAGACACCGACGCGCCGGAATTCTCCCGCCGGGTCGGCGCCAAGGGCTGGCTCGGCATGACCTGGCCGAAGAAATATGGCGGCCATGAGCGCTCGTTCCTCGAGCGTTATGTGGTCACCGAAGAGATGCGCGTCGCCAACGCGCCGACGCGGCGCTTCTTCGTCGCCGATCGCCAGAGCGGCCCGGTGCTGCTGAAATACGCGCCCGAGAACATCAAGATGGATATCCTGCCGCGCATCTGCCGCGGCGAGGTCTGCTTTGCGATCGGCATGAGCGAGCCGAACTCCGGCTCCGATTTGTTCGCGGCCAAGACCCGCGCCACCAAGACCGACGGCGGCTACCTGATCAACGGCACCAAGATCTGGACCTCGTCGGCCCATATCGCCGACTACATGATCGCGATCTTCCGGACGTCACCGCCCACGAAAGAGAACCGCCGCCACGGCCTGACCCAGTTCCTGGTCAAGATGAAGCAGCCGGGCATCGAGGTGAACCCGATCCAGCAGATCACCGGCCAGTACGAATTCAACGAAGTCGTCTTCACCGACTTCTTCGTGCCCGAAGATCACGTGCTCGGCGAAGTCGACGGCGCCTGGAAGCAGGCGACCTCGGAGCTCGCCTATGAACGCTCGGGCCCCGAACGTTTTCTCGAGACCTATTACGTGCTGACCGAACTGGTCCGCGCCGTCGGCAAGAACCCGGACACCCGCAGCGCCGAGGGCATCGGCCGCCTGGTCGCGCAGTTGCACACGATGCGGCGCATGTCGGTGTCGGTGGCGGGCATGCTGCAGGCCGGCAAGGAGCCGGTGGTGGAAGCTTCCATCGTCAAGGATATCGGCACGGTGTGGGAGCAGGCGCTGCCGCACCGGGTGCGCGACCTTGCGGCGTTCGTCGAGGAAACCGCAACCAACCGCGAGACGCTGGAAAACCAGCTTTCATTTGCGATCAAGACCGCGCCAAAACTGACGATCCAGGGTGGCACCACCGAAGTGCTGCGCGGCATCATCGCCCGTGGGCTCGGTTTGCGCTAGCGCGCGGCCCGGCTTGCGCTCATTCAACGAGGAAACAAAATGACAAAATACACGGATATCGGCGTCGAGAAGCACGGCCATGTCGGCCTGATCGAAATCCAGCGGCCGCCGCTGAACTTCTTCGACATTTCGCTGATCAACCAGATCGCGGATGCGCTCGAGGAATTCGACCAGGATATCGAAATCCGCGCGTCGGTTCTCGCGGCCCAGGGCAAGGCGTTCTGCGCCGGCGCCAATTTCAGCGATCCAAAGCGGCAGGAGCAGGAAGCCGCCGAGGCGGCAGCAGCCAAGAAGGGCGATCCCGCCGACAGCCTCGGTTCGATCAACAGTCTTTATCTGCACGCGGTGCGCATCTTCCGCGCCAAGAAGCCGATCGTGGCAGCCGTGCAGGGCGCGGCCATCGGCGGCGGCCTCGGTCTTGCGGTATCGGCTGATTTCCGCGTCACCTGCCCGGAGGCGCGCTTTGCCGCCAACTTCACCAAACTCGGTTTTCATCCGGGCTTCGGGCTGACGACGACGCTTCCCGAACTGGTCGGCAAGAACAACGCCGAACTGATCTTCTACACCAGCCGCCGCGTTACCGGCGAGGAGGCCACCAAAATGGGCCTCGCCAATATTTGCGTGCCGCAGGATCAGGTGCGCGCCGAGGCCATGAAGCTCGCAGCTGAAATCGCCGAATGCTCACCGCTCGGCCTGCTCTCGACCCGCGCCACCATGCGCGCTGGCCTCGCCGACCGCGTGCTGGCCGCGACCAACCACGAACTCGCCGAACAGTCCCGCCTGCGCGCCACCGAAGACTTCAAGGAAGGCGTCAAGGCGACGGCTGAACGAAGGGTCGCGAACTTCAAGGGGCGGTGAGGTCTTGTAGGCGCGCGCTGCTCTCTCAACACGTCGTCCCGGCCTTGAGCTCAGATGCGCAATTGCGCATCGGGGGACCTATACGCCGTGTCCTCTCGGTGTGGGCACCGGCGTTAGATATCCTTCCAAGACAATCAAGGCCGCGGAGTATGGGTTTCGGCGTTCGCCGGGACGACCCGTTGTTAGTTCCTGCGCACCACCAGCGCATCCACGATCGTCACGCCCTGCCCCTCCGGGTGCACCAGCACCGGATTGATCTCGATCTCCGAAATTTTCTCGGCATATTGCGCGGCCAGCACCGACAGCTCTGAAATCAATCGCGACAGCGCGGCGACATCGGCCTTCGCCGCGCCACGAAACCCGTTCAGCAGCGGCGCGGCTTTCAGAGCTCCCAGCATCACCGTCGCCTCTTCCGCACTCACCGGCGCCGGCCGGTAGATCACGTCGCGAAACAATTCCGTGGTGATGCCGCCGAGGCCGACCATGATGACCGGCCCGAACACCTTGTCCGTCAGCGTGCCGACGATGATCTCGACGCCCTTTTTGGCCATCGGGCCGACCAGCACGCCCTGGATCGCGGCGTCCGGCCGGTGTTTTCGCGCGTTGTCGAGCAGCATGCCATAGGCCGTAAACGCTTCGCCCTTGGTCGCGATGTTGACGCGGACGCCGCCGACCTCGCTCTTGTGCGGGATGTCGCGCGACTGGATTTTCATGACCAGCGGAAAGCCCGCGCGTGCGATCGCGGCATCCAGCTCGCCTCGATCAGTCACCAGCATCTCGTCCGGCAGCGCGATGCCAGCGCCACGCAGCAACGACTTGCTGTCGAACTCCGACAGCGCCAGCGATTTCAGATATGCGGAGAGATCGCGCGCGGGCAAGGCCGCCACATCCGCCGCTGGTGCCAGTCTGAAATTCGCAACTTCAACCAGCCGCCGCATCGCGACGCCGACATGCGTGAGGCCCGAAAACACCACGACGCCGGATTTCGCAAGCTCCGTCCGCGCGAACGTCGACGGCAGCGTGTAGGAATAAAACACGATCGGCTTGTTCTGCGCCGCTATCACCGGCTTCAGCTCGGCCTCCTTGAACGCCATCCGCACCTCGCTCGACAGCGACAGCACCACCAGGATGGCGTCGACCTCGTCGGAGGCGGCGAGCAGATCGATGCTCTTTTGCAATCCGCCGCTGCTGGCGCCTTGCGCGGTGACGTCGATCGGATTGCCCGCGGCGCCATAGGACGGCATCCACTTCCTGATTTCGCTTTGGATCGAAGGCGACAGCTCCGGAACCTTCAGCCCCTGCATCGAGACGGTATCGGCGCCCCAGATCCCGCCGCCACCGGACACGGTCAGCACCGCGACGCGGTCGCCCTTCGGCAGCGGATTCGTCGCCAGCACGGATGCGATCGTCACCGCCTCATCGAGATCGTTGGAGACGATAAAGCCATATTTGGCGAACACCGCGTCATAGGCGGCCGACCATCCGGCCATGCTGGCGGTGTGCGAGGCCGCGGCGCGCTCGCCCGCGCCGGAACGGCCGACTTTTGTGACGATCACAGGCTTTCGCATTTCTGCAGCGCGGCGCGCGGCGGCGAGAAATTTGTCGACGTCGCGGATGCCCTCGATGAACAGCAGGATCACGTCGGTGGAAGGGTCCTGCACCATGTAATCCAAAAATTCGCCGGCGCCGAGATCGCTTTCATTGCCGGCGCTGACGCAATAGCTGATCGCAACGCCAAGCGCCTTGACGCGATGCTTGATGGCAAAGCCGATGCCGCCGGATTGCGCGACAATGGCGACCCGCCTTGTGGTCGCGACCAGCGGCACATGACCCGGCTTGACGTCGACCGTCGGGCTGAAGGTGGCCGCGACCTTCTGCACTTCGCTCAGGAAACCCTCGGCATTGGGGCCTGAAATCCGCATGCCGGTGCGCTTCGCAATCGCGACAATCTTCTCCTGCATGACAGCGCTGTCGCCGCCTTCCTCCGCAAAGCCCGAGGAGATGATGACGGCATTCTTCACCCCGACCGCGGCACATTCCTCCAGCGCGCCCACCACGGCGCGGGCGGGAATGATGATGATGGCGAGATCGACCGGCGCGCCGACCTCGGCGATGGTCTTGTAGCATTTCAGCCCGTCGATATCGGGGTAGTTCGGGTTGATCGGATAGATCCTGCCCGGATATTCGTTCTTGCGCAGCATCGATAGCAGCCGCCCCGGAATCTTCTCATGATCGCGCGAGGCGCCGATCAGCGCGATGCTGCCGGGCGCGAAGAAGCTGTCGAGCGGATGCGGCATGATTCAACTCCGTCATGGCCGGGCTTGACCCGGCCATCCACGTCTTCCTGATGCGCTGGACCTTAAAGACGTGGATGCCCGGGACAAGCCCGGGCATGACGACTGGGAGAAAGCGCGTCAATCACGCGGTAAGGCTAAACCTCACCCCGCACAGATCAAACCCGTCCCCGGTCACCTTGCAGCCCTTCGCCTTGGCCGCATCCCGCACCTTGGCGATATCGGCGACCCTGAACGTCAAGCCGCTCATCAGATCGGCTGGCCCCTTGACGAAGTGGAAGCTGGCATTGGGCAGTTTCAGCTCCGGCTCGCCCTTCGCGCTCCTGCTGACGGCGACGCCGATGATCTTGCCCCAATGCGCGGCCAGCACCTCCGGTTCCGGGCTTTCCATCTCGACCCCGAGCAAGGCCAGCGTCACATCCTTAGCGATCGACTTTTGCCAGTCGGGACCGGCCGGCGGATAGGTTCCCAGAATGTCGTCGCTGCCTTCGGTGTGGTTGAACTCGATGAAGGCGGCGCGGCAATCGCGCGGGTGCAGTTGCACGCCGTGGTACGGCGCGTGCGTGATCACGTTTGCGGTGCGCACGCCCATCTCGTTCGCGCGCTTGCCATAGGCATCGGGATCATCGCAGCAGAAGATCGCCATATAGCCGCCGCGGCCGCCATTCTTGTCGATGAAACGCCCCGCCGCGGTGCCCGGCTGGAACGGCGCCACCACTTCCAGCAGGATCGTATCGACCGGCAGCAGCGCGTTCTCGAGGCCGTATTTGGCGACATTGCCGTCGCGGAAGCACTCGTTCAGGCCCATGATGGCGGCAATGTCCGAAATCACGGGCTCCAGATGCGGCGCCACCAGGCAGATCTGCCGCAGCCTCATATAGCCGGCCATATCGCGACCCTCTCAGTGATTCTGGAATACGGGCTTGCGCTTCTCGACGAACGCCTTTGCCGCTTCCTTGTGATCGAGGGTCTCGCCCGAACGCGAATGGTGGATCGCCTCGGCGTCAAAACATTCTTCCAGCGACATCGTCTCGGCGTTGTTGATGTTGCGCTTGATGTAGCCGAGCGTGATCGACGGGCCCTGCGCCAGCGACAGCGCCAGATCATGCGCGACCGCCTCGACTTCCGCGTCGGGCACCACCTTGGTCACCATGCCGAGATTGTAGGCCTCCTGCGCGCTGAGCACCGGCGAGGTCAGGTACAATTCGCGCGCCTTGGCGCTCCCAAGCATTTGGGTGAGAAAATACGTGCCGCCGTAGTCACCGGACAGTCCGACTTTTGCAAACGCCGTCGTGATCTTGCAAGACGCGCTGGCAACACGGAGATCGCAGGCAAGCGCGATCGAGAGCCCGGCGCCGGCGGCGGCGCCATCGACCTGCGCCACCACGGGCTTTTGCATCTGGTGCAGGATGCGTGAGACTTCCATGCCGCGGCGGAGATTGACCATCTTGGCTTCGAACGACAGCGGCGCCCGGCCCTCCGCCATCGATTTGACGTCGCCGCCGACGCAGAACGTGCCGCCGGCGCCCTTCAGCAGCACCGCGCGCACCTCGTGATCCTCGGCCGCGCGCCGCGCCGCCTCGACGAGACCACGCGTCATGTCGGGATTGAGCGCATTGCGCCGGTCGGGACGGTTCATGATGATGGTGAGCAAGCCCTGGTCGAGCTGCTGGAGGACCATTTCGTTCTGGCTCATGTGCGGGTTCTTTCGTGGTTATTGGTTGGCTCTCTCGACGTCATTGCGAGCGTAGCGAAGCAATCCATGTCTCGGCATAACGGATAGATGGATTGCTTCGTCGCTTACGCTCCCTTGCACAAACGCTTCGCGTTTGTTGCAGGCAATGAGGGGGCTACTTTTTGACAAGCGGGCAGCGCGACAATTCCAGCGACTGGAACGCCTCATTGCCGGGAATGGTCGCCAGCAGCTTGTAGTCGTCCCAGCGGCCTTTCGATTCCGACGGCTTCTTGACCTCGAACAGATACATGTCGTGCACCATGCGGCCGTCTTCACGGATCTTGCCGTTCTTGGCGAACATGTCGTTGATCGGCGTCTCCTTCATGACTTTCATGACGGCCGCCGAATCGGTGGTACCTGCGGCCTTCACCGCCTTGAGGTAATGCGTGACGGAGGAGTAGACGCCGGCCTGCGCCGACGTCGGCACGCGCTTGATGCGGTCCATGAAACGTTTTGAGAACGCGCGGGTATCGTCGTTGAGATCCCAGTAAAAGGCTTCGGCAAGCAGCAGGCCCTGTGCGGTCTCGAGCCCGATGCTGTCGATATCGGTGACAAAGGCGAGCAGCGGCGCGACCTTCTGGCCGCTCTTCATCAATCCGAACTCGGATGCCTGCTTGATGGCGTTGATGGTGTCGCCGCCGGCATTGGCGAGGCCAATCACCTTGGCCTTGGAAGACTGCGCCTGCAGCAGGAACGAGGAGAAGTCGGACGTGTTGAGCGGATGGCGCACGCTGCCAACGACCTTGCCGCCGGACTTCGTCACGACATTGGCGGTGTCCTTTTCCAGATCATGTCCGAAGGCGTAGTCAGCCGTCAGGAAATACCAGCTGTCGAGGCCCTGCTTGACGGAGGCCAAACCGGTCACGTTGGCTTGGCCGAACGTATCGAACACGTAGTGGACGGTCAGGGGACCGCAGGCTTCGTTGGTGAGCCGGATCGAGCCGGGGCCGTTGAAGATCACGATCTTGTTGCGCGTCTTGGCGATCTCGCCGGCGGCCAGCGCGGTTGCGGACGCCGCGACGTCGAACAGCATTTCGACACCCTGATTGTCGAACATGTCACGGGCGATGTTGGCGGAAAGGTCGGCCTTGTTCTGGTGGTCGGCCGCGATGATCTCGATCTTGCGGCCGAGCACCTCGCCGCCGAAATCCTCCACCGCCAGCTTCGCCGCATATTCGCTGCCGGGCCCGGTGATGTCGGCGTACAGGCTCGACATGTCGAGGATGCCGCCAAGCTTGAGCGGCGGCTTGGCTTGCGCCAGCGCAGCCGTGCTCGACATCGCCAGAACAGCGGCGAAAATGCCCGTGACAACCCGCTTCATGAAGGCCTCCCTTTTCTTGGCTGCCGCATTACCTGCGGCTTTGAAATTTACTCGGCGCGATCATGCCGCATGGCACCCATAGCGGCAAGGCGCGTGCGAAGCGTGTCTCGCATGCGTTTTTCCGTTAAGCGGAATGGAGATGATGGGAGAGCTCGTCATGGCCGGGCTTGTCCCGGCCATCCACGTCTTCTTTCGCGTTCAACTAAAGCAAAGACGTGGATGCCCGGCACAAGGCCGGGCATGACGACGCTCGGTACCAACGCGCGATTTCATGGATCTCTTTTTGAGAGAGACTCTGAGGGGCCTACAAAGCAAGTCTCGAAGGATAAAGGCCAGGAGCGACCACTGGGGCCTCCATGGTTCGAGACGGCGCATGGGCGCCTCCTCACCATGAGGATTGATGATGCGGTATGATGCTATCACAAGGAGCCGACACCAACGGTATGAGACGCGTGGACCAAAACCATCACAGTTCGCACATCGCAGCCATGCTGACATGTGGCTTTGTCGTCATGACCTCCTCTCCCGCCAACGCCGCCGGCTGCATCTTCGAACCGCAAGGCGAAGGCCGCGTCGCCGCCGTGATCGACGCGCGCAGCTTTCGCCTCGATGACGGCCGCGAAATCCGCCTCGCCGGCATCGTGCCGTCAGTCACGGACAAGGCGAACGGCGCGGCAGCCCTGGCATCGATCGTCACCGGGCGCGACGTGACGCTGCGCGGCGACGACGACGCGCCGGACCGTTATGGCCGCCAGTCCGCCTTCGTATTCCTGCCGGGTTCCGAGACGCCGGTACAAAGCGAGCTGCTGCGCCGTGGCGAGGCGCTGGTTTCGACCGAAATGGCCGACAAGGACTGCGCCGCGGAACTGGCGGCCGCCGAGGCCGACGCGCGGCGGGCCAAAAGGGGAACCTGGGCCGACCCGGCGGCCATAAAAAACGCGGAAAGTCCCGGCGATATTTTGGCCGGGATTGGGCGCTTTTCGGTGGTCGAGGGCAAGGTTTTGTCCGTGCGGCAGGCAGGGGCAACGACCTATCTGAATTTTGGCCGGAACTGGACACGGGACTTTGCTGTGACTATTTCAAGGCGCATGATGCCGGCGTTCGAGGCGGCCGGGCTGTCGCCTAAGTCCTTCGAAAATCGACGGATTCGTGTCCGCGGCTATGTCGAGGCGCGGGGTGGGCCGCGGATCGACTTGCTGCGGGTGGGGCAAATTGAAGTGCTGGGTGGGAACTGAAGCGTTTTCGAGCGAAGTGGGTACCGGTTCGCGTGAAGAAAACGCGTCAAAGAAGGAATTGGGCACGGGCTGCACGAGCTGATTGCATCCAATCGGACCGTGCCCTCGTTTCAGAAGAGAACAGTGGACTGACGTGACGAAG
The DNA here is from genome assembly GCF_018130185.1 of Bradyrhizobium sp. AUGA SZCCT0182. NCBI lineage: Bacteria > Pseudomonadati > Pseudomonadota > Alphaproteobacteria > Hyphomicrobiales > Nitrobacteraceae > Bradyrhizobium > Bradyrhizobium sp. AUGA SZCCT0182. The sequence continues at coordinate 141,108 of NZ_JAFCLY010000018.1, forward strand.
CGTTCAGGACGGCGCGAGGGAAGTATAGGCCGCCGCCTTTTGGCTGCGTCGGCCGTGCTGTGCGCTGCTTTGACGCTGTCGGGCTGCGGCAGCGTCGGCGGCCGGTTCGAGACAGCAGCGCCGACGGCCACGTCGCCTGCCAAACCGAACCGCACCGTGGCGCAGACACCGGCGAGCGAGCGCGAGCATGAGCGCATCCTCTCCTCCTATGGCGGCGCCTATGACGATCCGAAGCTGGAAGCGCTGATCAGCAAAACCGTCGATCGGCTGGTCGCGGCCTCCGACCGTCCCGACCAGGCCTATCGGGTGACGATCCTGAACTCCGGCGCGGTCAACGCGTTCGCACTGCCGACCGGCCAGCTCTATGTGACGCGCGGCCTGATCGCGCTCGCCAGCGACACCTCGGAATTGTCCTCGGTGCTGAGCCACGAAATGGCGCATGTGCTGGCCAAGCACGCCTCGATCCGCGACGACAAGGCCAGGCAGGCCGCTGTCGTCACCCGCGTCGTCACCGACATGAGCAACGATCCGGATCTGACCGCGCTGGCGCTTGCGAAAACAAAACTGACGATGGCGAGCTTCTCCCGCGCCCAGGAGTTCGAGGCCGACGGCATCGGCGTCGGCATTTCGGCGCGCGCGCATTTCGATCCCTATGGCGCCTCACGCTTCCTGAGCGCGATGGAGCGCAACGCCGCGCTGAAGGCCGGCAAGACCTCGCTCGATCCCCGCGCGCAGGACTTTTTATCGTCGCACCCGGCAACCCCGGAGCGCGTGCAGAATGCGCAGAACTCGGCCCGGCAATTCTCGTCGCCGGAAGGCGGCGAGCGCGACCGCGAGACTTATCTCGCCGCGATCGACAACATCGTCTATGGCGAAGACCCCAGCGAAGGTTTTGTGCGCGGGCGGCGCTTCCTGCATCCCAAGCTCGGCTTCACGTTTGCCGCCCCCGATACCTTCACGCTCGACAACACCGCGCAGGCCGTGATCGGCGTCCGCGAGGGCGGCTCGCAGGCGATGCGCTTCGACGTGGTGCGGGTGCCGGCCGAGCAGACGCTCGGCGATTACCTCAATTCCGGCTGGATGGAAGGCGTCGAGAAGGCCTCGACCGAGGACCTCACCATCAACGGCTTCCCGGCGGCGTCGGCCTCGGCGAGTGGCGACCAGTGGCAGTTCAAGGTCTACGCGCTGCGCTTCGGCAGCGACGTCTACCGCTTCATTTTTGCCGCCAAGCAGAAGACCACCGAAAGCGAGCGCAACGCGCGCGAGACCGTCAACTCGTTCCGCCGCCTGACGCTCGAGGAGATTCAGGCGGCACGTCCGTTGCGCATAAAAGTCATCACCGTGCAACCTGGCGACACCGTGGAATCGCTCTCGCACCGCATGGCCGGCGTCGACCGCCCGGCCCAGCGCTTCCGCATCCTCAACGGCCTCGACGCCAACGCCCAGGTCAAAACCCGCGACCGCGTCAAGATCGTGGTGGATTGACGCGCGAAAAGCGCGTCATCCCTGATGCGCAATTGCGCATCTGGGAGCGCGCTTTAGCGCGAATCCGGGATCTCGTGCGACGAGTCTGGCCTCCTCTCAAGCGTCGTCCCGGACAAGCGAAGCGCGATCTCAGATGCGCAATTGCGCATCAGGGGACCCATAGCCACAAATGTGCGTTGTTGCACGACGCTGTAGCCACGATCCGACCATGCGCATTGGTGGCTATGGGTCCCGGCCTTCGCCGGGACGACGCATCAATGTATGGCAAGCGCTGCGGTCTACGCGCTCACCCGAGGACAATTGCGCCTCAGTGCCTGCTCGGCTCAAGCACCACGACCACACCCGTCATTTCCGGTTCATGCGGCCTCAGACTGGTGAGCGTCGCATCGCTCCAGTCGGCGAGACTGACGACTTCGCCGCTCTGAGCCTCCGTCTCCGGCGCCCCGGTAGGTTCGAGAACCTTGAGGCCGCGGGTATCCAGAAAGAACGTGTGGTTCCCGAACAGATTGTTCAGCTGCGGGACCGCCGGATGATCGTCGGGAAGAACCTCGGCCTGGAACTGGCTCAGGGTTTGTTTAACCTGTGTCGAGCTCAACTTCATGATCTGCTCCATCTAGTGCGCGATTTTGTTGGTGCGCGATTCTGCCCTGTCTGGGTGTGTTCCCCTCCTGTCTGTTCCCGCGTGCATCGGACAAGCCCAAGGCAAGGGCAAGGCAAATCCAATTCGTTCCCGGGCGTGCGATCGTGGATCGGGGTGCAGCCAAAGCTCTGAATGTTGCCGGCCACATGCCTCGAATGAATCCGCGCTGAAAACGTTCCGGCTTCTCACGGTAAATTTCAGGACACGTTCGCTCCTGATCGCGAGCCTGCCGAAATACGGTGCAAGCGGCTCAAGCAGCGACAAGCCGCTCGATTTCGGCAACCGGATGCGATGTCAGTTCCTTTGGAATTTCCGCAATCACGCGCGCGATGACCTCCGCGTGGAGGGCCTTGCGAAGATTGCCCAGCACTTTCGGCGGGGCGATAATGACAAGCTTCTCGAAAAGATTGGCGTGGGCATGGCGATAGAGCGCGTCGGCAAGCTCGCCGGCAAATCGCTCCTCGGCAATGTGGTGCCAGTCTGTTTCTTCCATGGCGCTGCGCGCCACACCAACACTTGCGTTGGAGCGCCCCGGACGATCGGTACCCTGCTCGCGGGTCGGCGGATTGTCGCGCTCGATAATGCGTTCGACGACAAGGTGGACTTGATGCGCGGTGCCTTTGTTGCGCAGGAAGAGCGCCTTTTGACCGTCGCCGACCAGGATAAGCGCGTTGTGGGGAACTTGCGGTGTGAGTTCCGTGGCCATTCTTGCTCCAATCAGTTGCGTTGATTGACAACGCCAGAGCGAACATAGGGTTTCCGCAAAGAAATGCCGGCGTCGGCATCGACATCGCGTCAAATGCGCACGCAATAGGCCTGCACCGCAGACTGCGTAAGATCTTCGTCGTCCCGGACAAGCGAGCGTAACGAGTGCGATCTCAGATGCGCAATTGCGCATCGGCGGACCCATAGCCACCGATGGTTATTATCCCGCGAAGCTGGAGCCACGGCGAATTCTAACAACACGCATTCGTGGTTATGGGTCCCCGCCTTCGCGGGGACGACGTGGGGTTAGATATCGCCCCAAAACAAAAAGCCCGGTCTCTCGACCGGGCTTTTCGCAATTCAATCTGTGTAGCGTAGCTTACGCCGCCTCGTCCGCAACGGCAGCATCGTCACCGTCGGCGTCGGCCTCATCACCTTCACCGTCAGCTTCGCTACCGGCTTCGGTCTTGGCGCCGCGGCGCGGGCTCTTGGCGAGCTGGCTCTCGATTTCCTTGACCGCTTCGGTCTCCGTCGAATGCTGGACGACGGCGATTTCGCGCGACAGGCGATCGAGCGCCGCTTCATAGAGCTGGCGTTCGCTGTAGGACTGTTCGGGCTGCGATTCCGAGCGATAGAGGTCGCGCACCACTTCGGCGATCGCAACGATGTCGCCCGAATTGATCTTTGCTTCGTATTCCTGCGCCCGGCGCGACCACATCGTGCGTTTTACGCGCGCGCGGCCTTTGAGCGTCTCAAGGGCCTTCTTGACCAGCGCCGGATCGGACAGCTTGCGCATGCCGACATTGGCGACCTTGGCGGTCGGCACCCGCAGCGTCATCTTGTCCTTCATGAAATTGATCACGAACAGCTCAAGCTTGGCGCCTGCGATCTCCTGCTCCTCGATCGCCAGGATCTGGCCGACACCGTGAGCGGGATAGACCACGAATTCATTGGCCTTGAAGCCCTGACGCTGGGTCACGACCTTCTTCGGCTCCTCCACGCGCGGGGCGGCAGCCTTCGGGGCCACCACGGCGGCCTTCGGAGCCACAACAGCGGCCTTGGGCGCAGCAACGGCAGCCTTGGGAGCAGCAGCGGCAGCTTTGGGGGCAGTCTTGGCGGCGACCTTCGAGGCAGTGGCCTTCGAAGCCGTCGCTTTCGCGGCGGTTTTTGCAGTCTTATCTGGCATTGAGCTTCTTTTGTTTTTCGAGGACTTTGTGGCTGCAGCCTTCTTGGCTTCCTTTACAGACGCCTTGGCACGGCCTTTGGTTGCGCTGCGGCTGGCCGCGGCGGCTTTTTTCGAAGTCTTTGAAACACTCTTTTTACGCGTTTTCTGTGACACAGCCTGCGCGCGGAACTGCCACGCCCCTGTTCGATGTTTTTTACGGGACCACCGGGGAGGCCAAAGTTACGCAAGGCCGGATCCGGCTTGTAATGTGCCCAATATAGCACATTTTCCGCAAAAATCAATGATTTACGCCCTGTTTCGGACCTTCTCAGGGACCTTTCGGTCATAAGTCCGTCAACAAGGTTAAATCGGCAGGCTGTGTATGGGTCTGGCGGCTCCGAATTAGGTTCAAATTAGGTCCGGAGCGGTCTCAACTGGTCTGGAAGGGGTGATCCGAATCAGTCCCCGCTACCGGGTTCCTTGGAAAAATATTTCTCGAACTTGCCTTCCACACCCTCGAATTCTTTCGCGTCGGGCGGCTGGTCCTTCTTCTGGGTGATGTTGGGCCAGGCCTTGGCGTATTCGGTGTTGACCTCGAGCCACTTCTCCAGGCCCGGCTCGGTGTCCGGCTTGATGGCGTCGGCGGGACATTCGGGTTCGCAGACGCCGCAGTCGATGCACTCGTCGGGATGGATGACCAGCATGTTCTCGCCCTCGTAGAAGCAGTCCACGGGGCAGACCTCTACGCAGTCGGTATATTTGCATTTGATGCAGGCATCAGTGACGACGTAAGTCATCCAGGGCTCCGAAACGGTCAACTTTTTCCGGGGTTTGCGTAGCGCATGAACTGCGCAGCCGCAAGGGAAGAGCAAGGCAACAACAAGCAGGGCGCAGCGCCGGAGAGCTTGGGTTTTCAAGCGCCCGACGGGCTCGTTTGCAGATAGTCATTCCCTGCGGTTCTGCAAATCCTCGTACAGCACGCGCGCGGCCGCGGCATCGCCCCGCCGCTCGGAGAAGCCGGCTACTTTCAGCACCCGCACCGAATTGTCGAGCCCGATGGTGACGACGTCGCCGAGCTTCACGGCATGTCCCGGAGCTTTCTCGCGCACGCCGTTGATGCGGACGTGGCCGGCTTCGACCAATGCGGCAGCACTTGTGCGGGCCTTCACCACCCGCGCATGCCACAGCCATTTATCGAGACGCTGTCGATCCAATCAACCTGCTCGAACGTAGCGCTTTCAAGCGAAGCCTGTCCCGCACTTGATGCGGGATGGGTACCGGTTCGCGTAAAGAAAACGCGTCAAAAAATAAGATCAGCGATCCTTGTTGCCGGCGAGCTGTTCCTTCAGCGCCGCCAGTTTTGCGAATGGCGAATTGGGATCGATCGGCCGGTCGCGCTCGCGTGGCGCGGCGCTGGTGGCGTATTGCCGATGCGACGGGCCAGAGTCGCGCTTGTCGCGGCCGCCCTTGTCACGCCCACCGAAATCGCGGCCACCTTTATCGCGCCCGCCGCCCTTGTTGCGGTCACCCTTGTTGCGATCGCCGCCGAATTTCTCCGGACGACCACCGCCCTTGTTGTCGCGGCGGGTGTCATTGTCGCGGCCCTTGCCTTCAAAGCGCTCGCGCGGCGGACGGCTGTCGGCACGCGCTTCTTGCGGTGCGCCCTCTGCCGGCGGCGTGGCGTTGGCATCAGCGGGTGCGCCCTCGCGCGGCTTGCGGAACTCGTTGTGACGGCGGCCGCGGCGATGCCGCTGCTCGCGTCCGGGCGCTGCAGCCTCGCCGCCTTCACCGGCGGCAGCCGCCGCGGGCGCAACACCGTCGGCGCTCCTGTTCTGCTGATGGCCGCGATGACGCTGGCGGTTGCGGTCGTGGTGCGGACGGCGTTCTTCCGAACGGCCACCGGGCCGCCAGACTTCGACCATTTCGGGCACGACAGGCGCATCGGGCTTGGCTTCGGCGGCGGCTTCCGTCGCTGCGGCATCGCCGGCGACAGCTTCTGTTATGGCTTCAGGAGCAATTGCGTCGGGCGCCGTGGCCGCCTCGACAGCGGCCGTCACGTCGGCCGCGGTGGGCACCTCGGGTGCGCTCAGCACCTCGGCTGGCGTTTCGGCCGGCGCGGGCTCTGCGGCGGCCTCGACAACGGGTTCAGCTTCCACCGCGGGCTCTTCGGCCGGCGCCGGCGCGAGCGTGACCTCGGGCAGCAAGGCGGCCGATGGCGCGGGGTCGCCGGAGACCGGCTGGGCCACGGTCTCGTCAGCGGTTTGCGCGGGCGCTTCAGCCGACGCTTCAGTCGCGGCTTCCATCGGCGCGTCTGCCGTGGCTTCGGCCGGCGCGGCCGCATCGGCCACAGCATCAGTGCCCTCAACCGGCGCGGCTTCCGCTGCAACGATCGGCTCAGTCGCCGCGACCGGCTTCGGCGGCAGCGGCGCGCGGCGCTCGGAGCGATAGCCGAGCGCGCGCAGGATCGAGGCGAAATCTTCGCCGGCCGAACCCGTCAGCGAGGTCATCGCCTGCGTCACCACAAAGCTGCGGCCATCGAACGCGCCGGCGGGTTTTTCGCCCGGCGAACTTTCGCGCCAGGCCAGCGCGGGGCGGATCAGATCGGCAAGACGCTCCAGAATATCGACGCGCACCGCGCGCTCGCCGCACTGGCGATAGCCGAGCACGCGATAGGCGTCACGTGCCAGCGCCTTGTCGACCGCGAACGAGGTGCGGCCGCTACTCGCCAGATGCTGCGCACCTGACAGCGCGGACATGTCGACATTGTCCTGCTTCTCGGCCCACAGCAGCGAGGCCAGCGAGCGCGCCGCGGGCTTCAGCAGTCCCGGGAAATAGATGTGATAGGCGCCGAAGCGCACGCCGTATTTGCGCAGCGTCGCGCGCGAGGGCTGGTCGAGATCCTTCATCTCGGCGGTGATTTTTGAACGCTCGAGCACGCCGAGCGCCTCGATCAATTGGAACGCGATGCCGCGCGCGATGCCGGTGATGTCCTCGGCCTTGGCAAGCCCGAACAGCGGACCGAGCAGCTTTTCGATATGCGTTTTGAGCCACAGGTCGAGCCGCGTCTGCACGGCTTCGCGCGCCGCGCCATTGAGGCGATCGTCGGAAATGATGCGCAGGCGCGGATGCAGCGCGTCGTCGGCGGCGACGAGCTTTGCCACCGCATCGCCGGTCCAGCGGATGGTGCCATCTGACGTCAGCACGAAGGCGTCGTCGGGCGCAGCGCTAAGCTTTTCGGCGCGCGTGTCGATCTCGCCGGCCAGCACCTGCTGTGCTGCCGCCTGCAACGCCTTGGCGTCGCTTCCGGCCTCCGCCGCATCTGGTGCAAAGGTGAATCCGTCGAGGCGGCCGATCACATGGCCTTCAACGATCACTTCGCCGGTCTTGCCGATTTCCGTATTCAAAACACTGTTCTCCCGCAGGCGGCGCATCAATACACTGGTACGGCGGTCAACGAAACGCTCCGTTAGCCGTTCATGCAGCGCATCGGACAATTTATTTTCGACCTCGCGCGTGATCCCCTGCCAATGATCGGGGTCACCCAGCCAGTCCGGCCGGTTGGCGACGAAGGTCCAGGTGCGGATTTGCGCGATCCGGCCCGACAGCGTGTCGATATCGCCGGTGACGCGGTCGGCCTGGTCGACCTGGGCCGCGAACCATTCGTCGGGAATCCGGCCCTTTTTCATCAGGAATCCGTACAGCGTGGTCACGAGTTCGGCATGGGCGGCGGGCGCCAGGCGCCGATAATCCGGGATCTGGCAGGCGTCCCACAGCCGTTCCACGGCCGCCGGCCCGTGGGCCATTTCCCGCACCTCGGCGTCGCGTGCCGCATGATCGAGCACGCGCAAATCCTCGGCAATCGGCGCGCGGGTCAGCACTTCGTGCTGCGGCGAGAGCGCCAGCGAGACCTGCAGGCTGCCGAGCGAGGCGAAATCCAGCTTGGAATTGCGCCACTGCAGCATTTTGACGCTGTCAAACGTGTGGTTCTGCAGCGCGTTCACCAGTTCCGGCTCGAACGGCGCGCAGCGGCCCGTGGTGCCGAAGGTGCCGTTGCGCGTGGCGCGGCCGGCGCGGCCGGCAATCTGTGCAAACTCGGAAGGGTTGAGGCGGCGGAACTGGTAGCCGTCATATTTGCGGTCGGACGCAAACGCGACGTGATCGACGTCGAGGTTGAGGCCCATTCCCACAGCGTCTGTCGCGACGAGATAATCGACGTCGCCGTTCTGGAACATCTCGACCTGCGCATTGCGTGTGCGTGGTGAGAGCGAGCCCAGCACCACGGCCGCGCCGCCATGCTGGCGGCGGATCAATTCGGCGATCGCGTAGACTTCATCGGCCGAGAACGCGACGATCGCGGTTCTTCTCGGCTGGCGCGTGATCTTGCGGTCGCCGGCGAATTCAAGCTGCGACAATCTGGGACGCGTGACGATCGACGCGCCCGGCAGCAGCCGCTCGATAATGGGGCGCATCGTCGCAGCGCCAAGCAGCAGCGTCTCGTCGCGGCCGCGGCGGTGCAGGATGCGATCGGTGAACACATGCCCGCGTTCGAGATCGGCGGCGATCTGGATTTCATCGACCGCGAGGAACGACACGTCGATGTCGCGCGGCATCGCTTCCACCGTCGACACCCAGTAGCGCGGGTTCTTCGGCTTGATCTTCTCCTCGCCGGTGATCAGCGCGACGGCTTCGCTTCCCGCGCGCGCGGCGATCTTGTTGTAGACCTCGCGCGCGAGCAGCCGCAGCGGCAGGCCGATGATCCCCGACGAATGCCCGAGCATCCGCTCGATCGCCAGATGCGTCTTGCCGGTGTTGGTCGGCCCCAGCACCGCGGTAACGCCGGCGCCGGGAGCGCGTTCATGTCCAAACGTGGACGAGTAGGAGAAAGCCATAATTTGCAGGTGTTTCTTTGATTCTCAGCGGCGCCGCGCGGCTTGCTATGTGTGTCAGTTTGCGACGGTGATGCGGTCGCGGCTTAAGCTATGGAACGAGTCTAGAACGAATCGCGCCCGAATCGCTGACTCTTACTTAAACTGGCTTCGTTCACCGCAACATCCAGCGTTAGCGCTCATGATGCGGCACTAGATCAAGTTTGCCTGGGCTCCACAAGGCGGTGAATTTGAGTGAATTCCTTAAAAGTTGAGAGGGCTCGGAGTCGAATCAGAAGTGGTGAAGAGTCAATGGGATTCGTTGGGTCTCGTCGTCCCGGCGAAGGCCGGGACCCATACGCCGCGGCCGTGCCGTTTGAGCCGGTCAAAGTTGCACCTGCTGCAACAATGAATGCCTGTGGTTATGGGTCCCGGCCTTCGCCGGGACGACACCGGCGTTACTGCGTCTTCGCCACCCTTGGCGGCGCCGCCGTTGTGACAAAACTCGTGGCTTCCAGCATCGCGGGGCCGAACGGGGTCGGGATCGTCATGCGGAATGGAACCAGGATGCGCGTGCCCGCGATCGGCACGAAGGCGATCTCGATGTTGCGCTGGGCGGCGAGGTGCTTGATCACCGGACGATCGGGGATATAGCCCGCGATCGGCGTGAAATAGACCGCGCAGACCACGGCGGGCCCATGATAGCCGCGCTCGGCCTTCACATTTTCCATGCGCTTGTAGTCGAGCTTGAGGTCGTAGCGCAGCCGGCCATCGAAGATGCCGGTGCCGGTGCGGCAGGCCTCCGGCGACAGCGGATCGGCCGTTCCGGGCACGCGGATCATCGCGCCCGTCATCGGATCGAGCACGTTTTTGCGATGCGCTTCGGTAACGACGATGCGGTCCGGATCAACAGGCGGTTCCGGATCGATGGTAAAATCCTTCACTCCCCCGTTCGCGATCACGAGGCGGATGGTCTCGGATTTCTTCGAACTCGTGGTGGTCGCGGTATAGGCGTTGGCGACCAGCGCGCCACCCACGACGCGGCCCTGGGAGGCGCCGGAACCCTTGCCGCCCGAAAACGCCTGCAGCAGGCCGGTGGAACCGCCCTGCGCGGAGGCGGAAAACGCATCATCGCCGATTTCGATGGTCCAGGTGCCCTTGCCGACGGGAATGCCCGCCAGCGACGCCTCGTAATGGGCATCGAGCCGGCCTTGCGCGGAGGCTTCCAGCGGCGCCAGCCACAGCAGGGCGCCGGCCGCAAGACTGCCCACCAGGCCGAAACGATGCGAAATGGCACGTGTGGTCACGTAACTGACGGTCCTGCTGGCGCGAGCTCTTGTTTATGTAATCAGAAATATCCGGCAATCAACGCGTGGCTGGTCCCTCGCGGCGGCTCAATCCGCGGGGAACACTCATGTCGGCGGGGATTGCGCCCTTTATATGGTCCTAACGTCTTGATATCCTTAAACCCTTGTAATGGCTTCCAAACCGGCAATGCTGTCTTCCCAGGGATACGCAAAATCTTAAGCGAAACCCCGCAAAACCTTGACGCCTCGGGCCGCTCGCCCTATACGTCCGCGGTTCCTGGAAATGGACATGATTTTGGACCCCCGCGCGGCGCCATGATGCGCTTGCTGATTGCGGGGATGGAAGAGGATTTTGTGCGATGTCACGGCGCTGCGAACTGACGGCCAAGGGCCCGCTGGTGGGTAACAAGGTGAGCCACTCGAACATCAAGACCAAGCGGCGCTTCCTGCCGAACCTGGTCAACGTCACCTTCATCTCGGACGCGCTTGGCCGCAACGTACGCCTGCGCGTCTCGACCAATGCGCTCAAGAGCGTCGACCACAATGGCGGCCTCGACGGCTACCTTCTCAAGGCCAAGGCCGACGTGCTGTCGCCCCGCGCCCTCGATCTCAAGCGCGCGATCCAGAAGAAGGTCGGCAAGCCGGAATACGTGAAGAAGGCGAGCTAGGGTTTAGCTCCGCTTCATTGGCGGTTAGAGTTTTGAACGGCTGGGTCGAAGGACCCGGCCGTTTTTGTTTTGTGAGTCTTCGGCCAATCAACTGGATTAAGTGACGATTCGTGTCCTGACTCTCGTCGATAAGCAAAATTGGATAGCGAGAGACGAGCAACTTTTGAAGAGCAAGTCTTGTTAGCAAAAACTCCGATGTAATCTGTATACGCGTTGAGCACAAAGTACGTTGAAAGTTTCCTGCCCAGGAAATTCATGAGGGACGTCGGCCATACGGTAAGCTTGGGTGATGCTGCATCCGGCTGATCACCGGTTTTGGTCGCGGCCTTGGCTGCTGCCTTCAAACTGTCGGCGTCAGTTATCGCGGCGAGATAGTCCTTGAAGAGGTCCGGGAGGCTCTTCGGCTCCAACCGGACCCGCACGCCCAGAAACCCTCCTACCCAGTCAAGCGTGAGAGATCGAGGGACGGTAACAGATTCTCCCAAGACGCAAGATTAAGCTCAACTTCCTTGTCGTTGGCCTTGCCGTCGATCCACGACTTTCCAATAGCGTCGATCGCTGCCCAACGAGAAAGGGTTATGTCGTGCGCTTCAAACGGACGGCCGCGCGGTGATAAAAACTTGCGCATCGCAAGAATTGCGGATGTCTTCCCGCTATTATTCGCCCCAACGAACAATGTGGTTGATTCCGCAAGATCAATACGAATTGAAAGAAGCTTTCGAAAGTTTGCGATTTCGATGAATTTGATCTGCACCCTGAATCCTCATTCGCCGTAGAATCGGCTACTGACTAACGGTGTACCATGTTGGCGTGCAGATAACCTATATTTCTACCCTATGGGGAGACCCAATTGGACTTCCACGTCGACTGCGCGACGCGGTCACAGGGAGCGCTATGATTTGAGGTTGGTTGCGGACGAGACCTTCAAGCTCGGCGGAATCCCTCTCGCCACTCCGCGAATCTCTATCTAAACTTCCGGCTGCATCATCCCCGGGGCACCCTCATGGAATCAAGAAACATCGTCATCTGCTGCGACGGCACCGGCAACGAGATCAGCGAAAACATCTCCAATGTGCTGAAGCTCTATCGCTGCCTGCGCAAGACCGAGAAGACCGAGCCGCGGCAACTGGTGTTTTACGATCCCGGCGTCGGCACGCTGGCGCGGCCAAACACGTGGCACCGGCTCAGGCAGAATTTCAACGCCATCCTGGGGCTCGCCACCGGCTATGGGCTCGATGACAACGTGCTGGCGGCCTATGCCTTCCTGGTGCAGAACTGGCGCGAGGGCGACCAGATCTATCTGTTCGGCTTTTCCCGCGGCGCCTACACCGTGCGGGTGCTGGCGGGGCTGATCCACAAGATCGGACTGATCACGGAAGAGCAGGGCAATCTCGCAGGCTCGGGCCTGATTGCCTACAAGGCGTTCTCCAGCGACGAGGCGCCGAAGCTGCGCGAAAAATTCAGGGGGCGCGTCGACGCCGCCGCCGCCGAGGATGCCGAGCCGCCCTCGCCGTTCGACAACGCCGCGCAGTTCGCGCGCATCACCTCGGCGCGCTGGCCCACCATCCGCTTCGTCGGCGTCTGGGATACGGTGGCGAGCGTGATCGTGCCGCGGCCCGACCGGTTCTATCTCCCGAGTCTCGAGGAACTGGCCTGGACGCTGCAGAACCCGAGCGTGCAGATTTTCCGCCAGGCGATCTCGATCGACGAGCGGCGCTGCATGTTCCGATGTAAGAAGTGGGACGCGCCGCAGACCTACAAGCCGGTCCGCTTCAACGACGTGAAGGACGCGCCACAGGATATCCTGCAGGTGTGGTTTTCAGGCGTGCATGCCGATATCGGCGGCGGCTATCCCGAAAAAGAATCCGGCCTCTCCAAATATCCGCTGCTCTGGATGATCGACGAGGCCGAGAAAGCCGGCCTCAAGTTCAACCACGCCAATGTCAACCAGCTCGCCTGGGGGATTCCGCGGAAGGGAAGCCCGTTCTCCTACGTCGCGCCTGATGTGCGCGGCGAGGTGCATAATTCGCTTCTTGGCGCGTGGTGGCTGCTCGAATTTCTGCCGAAGAGCGCGAAGTACAGGGAGTGGCCGAAGCGGCAGGTGTATTTTGGATTCTACATTCCGGATGCGGAGCCGCGGGTGATTCCGGAAGGCGCTGTCATTCATGAGTCGGTGGTGAAGCGGATGGCTGACGTGAAGGAGTATCGGCCGGTGAATCTGCCGGAGAGGTATGAGACGTGGCCGATGCCGGTGAAGGCGGAGCAGGTGGAGATGCCGGCGGAGGTGTGAGGCCTAACATCTTGCGTCGTCCCGGCGAAGGCCGGGACCCATACGCCGTGACGCTTATGTTGGGAGACGCCGTTCGATGACTTTGCTTAACTACTCAATCCTGTGGTTATGGGTCCCGGCCTTCGCCGGGACGACGAAACTTATCAGCGCTGCCGCAGGCCAAATGACACCATGACCACCCCCCGCACCTACTACGTCTACATCCTCGCCTCTGCCCGCCACGGAACGCTCTACATCGGCGTCTGCAACGATCTCAGCAATCGCCTTACGCTGCATCGCGCCGGACGCGGCTCGGAGTTCGTCAAGAAGTATGGCGTTACGCGGCTGGTTTACATTGGAGACATATGCCTCGCCGCAGGAAGCCATCGCGCGCGAGAAGCAATTGAAGAACTGGCATCGCGACTGGAAGGTACGGTTGATCGAAGAAGAGAATCCCGACTGGAGCGATCTGTCGCATCTGCTTTAGTCGTCGTCCTGTCTTGTGTCGTCGTCCCGGCTATCGTTGTCGTCCCGGCGAAGGCCGGGACCCATACGCCGCGGCCTGTCGGCAAGAGCACTGACGTTGGAGACCTTCTGCAACAATAAGCGACACGGAGTATGGGTCCCGGCCTTCGCCGGGACGACATCGGACTGCGACAAAACGGCACGACGGGCAAATCACTTACGATTGTCAGAAATCATGTCAAGCCCAGAATTTCCGAAAATCAAAAATATTTCCCTTTCCTTCGACCCAAATCACCGGCACATTCTCGCCCATCCCGTCCCACTCAGAGGGGCGTCGGCCGTCGTCATGACGAGGGGCGGGGATGCGGTGGACGTTGACGTTGCG
>NZ_JAFCLY010000019.1:0-153318 GCF_018130185.1 Bradyrhizobium sp. AUGA SZCCT0182
GCAGTGGCTTTACGACTTATGACGCGCTCTCCCCGGTGAGACGGCCTCTATTGCCACCGTCGCCCCTCGGAAGCGTTGGCTCCCGAAAGACTTGACGCCGTTACGGGCGCCAGGACCACACGCTTTCGCCGTACGCCTTTGCCGCGACCGTCAATCGCAACATCAGCGTCCACCGCAACCCGCCCCTCGTTGTGACGATGGCCAACGCCCCTCTGAGTGGGACGGGATGCGGAGGATGTAACCGGTGAGTCGGGGGTGGCGTCAAGATAAAATTCTGAAAATCGGAACACGATGTCGGCGGCAGCGCATCTCTCACCATTCGTCATGGCCGGGCTTGTCCCGGCCATCCACGAGTTGCTTCATTGCCGCAAGTAAAGACGTGGATGCCCGGGTCATCTAGCGCGAAGACGCGCTTCGCGCTTTAGCCCGGGCATGACGGGCTGAGAGATCACGGCCTCCTAGAAAGTCTAAACCGGCAACCCGTTCTTCTTCGCCAGTTCCTTCAGCGATACCTGCGGCCGGGCACCGATGTGCTGGATCACTTCGGCCGCCGCGAGCGCGCCGAGGCGGCCGGAATTTTCATGACCGGCGTTGCGGACGAGGCCGAACAGGAAACCGGCGGCGAACAGATCGCCGGCGCCTGTGGTGTCGACGAGTTTTTGAATCGGGAAGGCCGGCACCGCGACGACGCCGTCTTTCGACGCCACGACGCAGCCCTTCTCGCTGCGGGTGACGATGCCAAGTTTGGTGTCGGCGCGCAGCTGCTTCAGTGCGGCGTCGAAATCCGCCGTCTCGTACAGGGATTGCAGTTCGGCCTCGTTGGCGAACACGAGGTCGACCGTGCCCTTGCGCATCAGGTCGAGAAACTCGTCGCGGTAGCGGCCGACGCAGAACGAATCCGACAAAGTCAGTGCGACCTGACGGCCGGCGCCATGCGCGATGGTCGCGGCCTTGACGAAGGCTTCCTTGGCGTTTTTCGGATCCCAGAGATAGCCTTCGAGATAGATGATGCCGGACGCTTCGATCTGCGCCGCGTCGATATCGTCAGGCATGAGTTCCTGCGCCGCGCCGAGATAGGTGTTCATGGTGCGCTCGCCGTCCGGCGTCACCAGGATGTAGGAGCAGCCGGTGGCGGGGCCGCCGCTTGCGGCTTTGGTTTCGAACGCGACACCGGCGGCGCGGATGTCATGGGTATAGAGGCCACCGATCCGGTCGTCGCGAACCTTGCCGACATAGGCCGCACGCGCGCCGAGATTGGCGATGCCGACGATGGTGTTGGCAGCGGAGCCCCCGGACATTTCGGTGGCCGGGCCCATATCGGCGTAGATCGCCGTGGCGCGCGCCTCGTCGATCAGCGCCATGCCGCCCTTGGTCATGCCATGGCGGCCGAGAAAGGCATCGTCGGTCTGCACCAGCACGTCGAAAATCGCATTGCCGATCCCGAGAACGTCATATTTTGCGTCGGCCATCTCACCGTCCTGTTGCAGCCATCATGAAGGGCTGGGGCTATCACGGCCGGCGCAGGGCGTGAACCCATAAATGGCGTGAATCGATAGATTCAGATTGCCGGCCGACGTCCGCCTCGCGCGCAGGACCGACACAAGCCGGACACCACGCCAGGTCCGCTTTGCCACCATAAGGGCGCTATCGCAGCGGCATGACAAAGGTGAAGCGGGTTTCCTCAGCCGTCGACGTCACGTTAAGCGAACCCTCGTGGGCCTTTGCGATCTGCGACGCGATGTGGAGCCCAAGGCCAAGCCCCTGCCGGCTGGCACGAACCTCGCCGCGAAAGAATGGCTCAAACAGCTTCTCCATCGCGGCCTCGGGTATTGGCTCCCCGCCATTGGCGACCGACAATTTGAACAGCCCATCCTCCGTCACCGCGCGGACGCGCACCGGTTCATTGGTCGCGCCGTGGCTGAGCGCGTTTCCGACCAGATTGGAAACCAGCTGTCCAATCCGGATTCGATCGCAATTCACGGGAACGTCGATGGCATACTTGGCTTCGATCTGGCGTCCCGGCGACGACAGCCGCAGTTCATCGATCACCTGATGCAGCATCTGTTCCACGGGCGCGTTGGCATTGCGGTCCAGAATAATGCCCCCACCGAGCCGGCCTCGCGCAAAATCCAGCACGTTGTCGATCAGCCCGGCCATCCGCATCACGGTGGTCTCCAGCATCGCCAGGATCTGGTGCTGTTTCTCCGTTGTTGCATCCCGTCCCAGAATGCGCGCGCCGGCGCTGATCGACGCCAGCGGGTTGCGCAGGTCATGCCCCAGCACCGCGATGAACTGCTCGCGCAACTCCGAATTCTCGCGCTCGCGCGCAAGGCCCATAGCGGCCGTGTCGCGCGCTTCCAGAAGTCCCCGCTCATATAGCCTTCGATCGACGGCCTTGATCAGGGCAATCCGCGTGAACAGAGTTTTTCCGCCGGCGTCCCGGCCATCGGTGGCGCTCGCAATCATCTGCAGATGCTCGCCGGCCGCGGTCACCATGTCGATGGCGAACCCGTCGAAGAAACCCTGCATCCGCAACAGCGGCGCGATGTGGGTTTCGTAGTAGATGCGGCCCGCCATGTTGAGGAAGCCAGAGAACGGCTTGCCGATCATTTGATCTGAGGTGTGGCCGGTCCAGCCAAGAAGCGTCCGGTTCACCCGCGCGATACGGCCGTTGGTCAGCAGCGTGACATAGCCGCAAGGGGCGTTGTCGAACATGTCCTGGAAATCATCGATGCGGGGACTGTCCACCGCGCCGCTCAGACGAACGTCTTCATGGCGGCGATCACTTCATCAGGAGCGCTCAAATTGGGACAATGCCCGGTCGCCTCCAATATGATGAGTTCGCTGCCCGGAATTCCGCGGTGAACAAACTCTCCAACCTCCTTTGAGGCGATGACGTCCTCGCTGCATTGTAAGACCAGCGTTGGAATATCGACTTTGGCCAGATCGGCGCGATTGTCCGATTTGAACGTGACGCGGGCGAACGCCTTGGCGATTTCGGGATCGGTTCGGCAAAAGCTGTTGGTCAGCTCTTCGCCAAGTTCAGGGCGATCGGGATTGCCCATGATCGCCGGCGCCATCTGGGCCGACCATCCCATGTGGTTGGAATCAAGAAACTGCAGAAGTTCCTCGATCTGCTGTTCGCTGAATCCGCCGACGTAATGGTCATCGTCGATGTACCGGGCGGAAGGCCCGACCATGACAAGCTTGCCAAACATGCCGGGCGCCTTCTGCACCGCCAGCGCGCCGATCATGCTGCTCACGGAATGCCCGACAAAGACGGCATCCTTCAGGCCGAGTTCGCGACCGATCTCGACGACGTCGTCGGCATAACCGGCAAGCGTGGCATATTTCGATCTGTCGTAAGCCTTGAGGTCTGAGCCGCCCGCGCCGACGTGATCGAACAGCACGGTCTTGAAGTCCCCGGCGAACGTCGGCTCCACGAACCGCCACATGTTCTGGTCGCAGCCAAAACCGTGGGCGAACACCATCGCCTTCTCACCCGTCCCGCGGACGCGGACGTTATTTCGCGCAACGACGCTCATATCCTGCACCGGTCTGAGCCATTTAGCCGCGAGGCTAACACCATTGCTTCCGCGCGCACCACTCACTCCGGCGAACAGCCATCGAATGAGTTAGCGCTGGATTGCATGGAACCGGCAGACCCAAGACGATCGATGCTGTTGGACACCGGTGTCCGGATCGTCATCAGGTCAGCCACCCGGTCGCGAACGATACAACTTCAGATGGGCCGGCCGACGTCCGCTTGGAAGCACCGAACGGACTCAAAGCCGGACCCCAGCGCCATCGCCGCCGGCTTTCACGCCCGCCGGTGCTTGCACATGCACACCCCATTTGATCCAGTACGGCGAGCGCATCGGACCAGCGCAGGGAGCAATGAGTGGCGGCGCAGTTCAACATCGATGCCTATAGCGACGCGCTCGTCCTGCTGGGGACGGCCGGCATTGTCGTTCCCATGGTGCGCCGCTTTGGGCTTAGCCCCGTGCTCGGCTTTCTGGCCGCAGGCGCGCTGCTCGGCCCGCTCGGACTGGGCTCGCTGATCCACGCGCTCCCGTTATTGTACTGGCTTACCGTCGTCGATGCCAAGAACGTGGCCGGCATCGCCGAACTCGGCGTTGTCTTCCTGTTCTTTCTGATTGGCCTGGAGCTGACCTACGAACGTTTGAAGGCGATGCGCCGGCTGGTGTTCGGCCTCGGAAGCCTGCAGTTCATCCTGACGACGGCCGTAATCGCCGGCATCGCGGCCCTTTTCGGCAACCCATCCGCCGTATCGATCATCCTCGGCGCCTGCCTTGCGTTATCCTCGACCGCGATCGTCATCGAGGTCCTTTCCAACCAAGGCCGGCTTGGCACCACGGCAGGCCGAACCAGCTTCGCCATTCTGCTGGCGCAGGACCTCGCGGTGATTCCGGTCCTGGTCTTCATCTCCATCCTGGGCAAAGGCTCGAGCAGTTCGGTCATGGCCAGCCTCGCCCTCGCGCTGGTCAATGCCACCGTCGCCGTTGTCGCGATGGTCATCCTCGGACGTCTGTTGCTGCGGCCGCTGTTCCGGCTGGTCGCCGCCACCGGCGCCAGTGAATTGTTTGTCGCGGCCACCCTGTTCGTCATTATCGGGACCGGTGTCGCCGCCGCCGTGGCCGGCCTTTCCATGGCGCTGGGCGCCTTTATCGCGGGGTTGCTGCTCGCCGAGACGGAATTCCGCAAGGCCATCGAAACAACCATCGGCCCTTTCAAGGGACTGCTGCTTGGCTTCTTTTTCTTTACCGTCGGCATGAATATCGATGTGCGCGAAATCGCACGCGAACCATTCTGGCTCGTTGCCTCCGTCATCGGCCTGATCGGCATCAAAGCCATCCTGCTCGCCGGCCTCGCCCGGACCTTTCGACTGCCTTGGCATGCGGCGATCGAAACCGGTCTGCTGCTGGGCCCCGGCGGCGAGTTCGCCTTCGTCGGCATCGGCCTTGCCACCTCGCTCGGCCTGATCAGCGCCAATGTGTCGAGCTTCACCCTGGCGGTGACATCGATCACGATGGCGCTGATTCCGGTGCTGGCCCTGGTCGCACGGCGGCTGGCGCCGAAGTTTCGCGAGCTCAAGGCGCTCGATCCGGAACTGGGCATTGCGCCGAGTGGAGGCGCCGGACATGCCATCGTGATCGGGCACGGCCGGGTTGGCGAAGTCGTCTGCTCTCTGCTGGGCCGGCACAACTGTACCTACCTCGCCGTCGACAACGACGCCGACGCAGTCCCGGGCCACCGCAGGAGCGGGCGCGAGGTCTATTACGGTGACGCGACAGACCCGGAATTTCTGAAGAGCTGCGGCGTGATGGACGCAAAGGCGGTCATCGTAACGGTAGCCGCCAAGGCTGCGATCGACGAAATCGTCCGGCAGGTACGCGCGCTGAGAGCGGATATCGTTATCGTCTCGCGCGCCCGCGATGCCGACCATGCACGCCACCTTTACGAGATCGGCGTGACCGACGCCGTGCCCGAGACCATCGAAGCCAGCCTGCAACTGTCGGAGGCGGCGCTGATCGGACTGGAGCAGGCGATCGGACCGGTGATTGCCTCCATTCACGAGAAGCGCGATGAATTTCGACGCGAGCTGCAGCAGGCGGCTGCAAAGAGCCCCGCCGAAACCACGCGTGCGATCCGCCCGAAAAGCTTTCGATCGCCCAGGGCAGGACTTTAGCGACAGCATCGCCAGGTCCGCTTTGTTTCGTTCGCCGGGGCTAGCGCCAGCACC
Source organism: Bradyrhizobium sp. AUGA SZCCT0182 (assembly GCF_018130185.1). Lineage (NCBI taxonomy): Bacteria > Pseudomonadati > Pseudomonadota > Alphaproteobacteria > Hyphomicrobiales > Nitrobacteraceae > Bradyrhizobium > Bradyrhizobium sp. AUGA SZCCT0182. The sequence goes on from NZ_JAFCLY010000019.1 coordinate 5,765, forward strand.
GCAAACCGCTGCTATAGAGCAGTCATGATCCGCTCCTTTCTCACGGTATCGACGGGAACGCTGGCCTCGCGCCTGCTCGGATTCGTGCGCGATTCACTGGTCGCCGCGCTGCTCGGCGCCGGCGCTGTCGCGGATGCGTTCCTGGCGGCCTTTCAACTGGTCAACGTGATCAGGCGCCTGCTTTCCGAAGGCGGGCTGAACGCGGCGCTGGTGCCGGCATGGCTGCGCGTGCGCGAGACCGGCGGTGCTGTGGCGGCGGCCGCATATGCGGGCCGCGTGCTCGGCACCGTCACGGCCGCCTTGTTCGTCGCCACGCTGCTGCTCGGATTGCTGATGCCGCTGGTGATCATGGCGCTGGCGCCGGGGTTTTCAGGCCATCAGACGCTGCAGCTCGCCGTCGACAATGCCCGCCTGATGCTGCCGTACCTCGCCTTTGCCGGGCCGGTGACCGTGATGATGGCGCTATTGAACGCGCAAGGCCGCTTTGCACTTACCGCGTTCTCGCCGCTGCTGTTCAATATCGCGTTGATCGCGGTCATGGCCGTGCTGCTGGCATCGCGGCCGGGTGCGGTGCTCGCCGCACAGATCCTCGCCGCCACCGTCGGCGTCGCCGGCCTGCTGCAGCTTTCCGTTCTGGTGCTGCGGCGTGGCGGCAACATCGCAACGCCGCTTCGGGTCTCGTTCGATGCGGAAATCCGCGACTTTCTCGGCAAGGCTATCCCCGGCATGATCGCGAGCAGCACGCCGCAATTATTGATGGTCGCGGGTGCGATCGTCGCATCGTCGTCGCCCTCGGCGGTGTCGTGGCTCTATTTCGCCAACCGCCTGGTCGAGCTGCCGCTCGGCATTGTCGGCGTCGCCATGGGCACGGTCCTGATTCCGGAAATGACGCGCGCGTTGCGCGGCGGCGATCCGGCCGCGGTCGCGCATGCGGAATCGCGCGGCCTCGAACTCGCGGTCGGGCTGGCCCTGCCGGCGATGCTGGGGCTGATCGTGCTGAGCGAGCCTGTCGTGCGCATGCTGTTCGAACACGGCGCCTTCACCGCAGTAGACACCACCGCGACATCTCGTGCGCTGATGTGGCTGGCGCTGGGGCTGCCCGCCAATGTGCTGGTGAAAGCGCTGTCGCCGGCGTTCTTTGCGCGCGAGGACACGCTGACGCCGCTACTCGCGACGCTTTGGGGCGTCGTCCTTGCCATCGTCCTTTCCGTCCTGCTCGGCCGTTGGTTCGGCGCCGGCGGCATCGCCGCCAGTCTCGCGATCGGGGCCTGGAGCACGGCCTTCAGCTTGATCGTAAGGGGCGGCGGAACGTTCGGATTTTCGATCGACGCCGCCGCACGGCGGCGGCTGCCCGGCATTCTCGCGGCTGCACTGGCGATGGGCGCGGCCTTGTGGCTGGCGACGCGGTTCACGCCGGCCCTCGCGCCTGATGCCCACGGCCTGGTGCAGGCGATCATCCTGCTCCTCCTGATTATCGCGGGTATTGCGATTTACGGCCTGTTTCTGCGGCTTTTCGGCATCACGGACTGGCGCCAAGCGGTTAAGGCGATCCGGCAGAACCAGCCCCGCGACTTGCGCGACTAAGGCTTGCGTGGCAAACGAGCGCGCCAAACCGACAATTCGCAGGAAGCATTACCATGGCCATGGTTGAACGGGTTTTTTCAGGCGTCCAGCCGACGGGCAATCTGCATCTCGGCAATTACCTCGGCGCGTTCGTCAACTTCGTGAAGCTGCAGGAAACGCACAACTGCATCTATTGCGTCGTCGACATGCACGCGATCACGCAAGGGGTCGACGTCTGGGGCGGTCCGGCCGAACTGACGCGCTGCACCCGCGAGGTGACCGCGGCCTTTATCGCCAGCGGCATCGATCCGAAAAAGCATATCGTATTCAACCAGAGCCAGGTCACCGGTCATGCCGAGCTCGCCTGGATCTTCAATTGCGTGGCGCGGATGGGCTGGCTCAACCGCATGACGCAGTTCAAGGACAAGGCCGGCAAGGATCGCGAGGCGGCCTCGGTCGGGCTGTACGATTATCCGGTGCTGATGGCCGCCGACATTCTGGTGTATCGCGCCACCCACGTGCCTGTCGGCGAGGACCAGAAGCAGCATCTCGAACTCTCCCGCGACATCGCGCAGAAGTTCAACAACGACTTCGGCGACTCGATCCGCGGCCATGGCTTCAACGACGGATTGTTCTTTCCGCTGCCGGAGCCCGTGATCACCGGGCCCGCGACGCGGGTGATGAGCCTGCGCGACGGCACCAAGAAAATGTCGAAGTCGGATTCGTCTGACAATTCGCGGATCAACCTCACCGACGATGCCGAGACCATCGCGGCGAAGATCCGCAAGGCCAAGACCGATCCGGAACCGTTGCCGTCGGAAGAAAAGGGGCTGGAAGGCCGCCCGGAGGCCGACAATCTCGTCGGCATCTATGCGGGGCTGTCGGGCCGCAGCAAAGCCGAGGTGCTGGCCGAGTTCGGCGGCGGACAGTTCTCCAACTTCAAAAACGCGCTGGTGGAACTTTGCGTCACCAAACTCGCGCCGATCGCCTCGGAAATGAAACGGCTGGTCGCCGACCCCGGCCACGTCGATTCGATCCTGATCGACGGCGCCGAGCGCGCCGAGGCGATCGCCGCCGAAACCATGAAGGCCGCCAAGGACATCGTCGGCTTCATCCGCAAGCGGTAGTATCCGGCGTGATCACAGGATTTGCGACGGCGCTTGTCTGACACGGCTGCGCCGTGGCAGCATGCGTCGGTTTGGCGCAGCACCGGGACATGCATGACCACCCAGCGACGAAGCTACGAGACGGGTCACAAGCCAAAATGTCTTGTCATCGTTGACGACACCGCGGAGTGGGACCGCGCGGTTTACTATGCCAGCCGCTGGGCGATCCGGGTCGGCGGCGGCGTGGTGATGCTGCGCATCATCGAAATCGAGGACCAGAACCAGCAATGGCTGGGGGTCGCCGACATCATGCGCGCCGAAGCCGAGGACGCTGCCAATGAGGCGCTCGACCGCGCCTCCGGCCGCGCCAACGGCATTGCCGCGATCACGCCGGAACGGGTGATTCGCGAGGGCAATCCGACCGAACAGATCCTCGACGTGATCGACAAGGACGTCGATATCTCGATGCTGGTGCTGGCGGCCAATCCGGGCGCCGAAGGCCCCGGCCCGCTGATCGCCCTGATCGCACAGGCCGCCGGCTCGTTCCCGATCCCGGTCACCATCGTTTCCGGCGACCTCAAGGACGCCGAAATCGACGCACTTTCCTGAGCGGAATTAAGGGAATAGGGGCTTGGAAGGGCTGCCCTGCGCCCCTTGATCGTGCGTTGGCCGTCGCCATCTGCTAAAGGGAAACCCACGCGCCGGCCTTGAACCGGCGACGCCGGAGAAATCAGATGTTTATCCAGACCGAAGCGACCCCTAACCCCGCCACCCTGAAATTCATTCCGGGCCGTACCGTGCTCGACACCGGCACGATGGAATTCTCCAACCGCGAAGCCGCCTCCCGCTCGCCGCTGGCCGAACGGCTGTTCGACGTGCAGGGCGTGAAAAGCGTGTTTTACGGTGCCGATTTCGTCACCGTGACCAAGGACGACAGCGACTGGCAGCATCTCAAGCCGGCAATCCTCGGCGCCATCATGGAACATTATATGTCCGGCGCGCCGCTGCTGGCCGACGGCACGGCCGGCAATGACGAGGCGCTCGACGAGGAAGACGAGTTCTTCAACGAGGCCGACGCCGACACGGTGGCGACCATCAAGGATTTGATCGAGACGCGGGTGCGCCCCGCGGTCGCCAATGACGGCGGCGACATCACCTTCCGCGGCTTCAAGGACGGCGTCGTCTATCTCAACATGAAGGGCTCCTGCGCCGGCTGCCCGTCCTCGACGGCAACCCTGCAGCACGGCATTCAGAACCTGCTCAAGCACTTCGTGCCGGACGTGGTCGAAGTCCGGCCGATGTAAGCCGGGCGTCGAAAATACGCGATTTGTCTCTACGTGATGCCCGGGCCCTCCCGGGCATTCACATTTTATGAGCTGCGACAAAGCCGTGGATGGCCGGGACATAGGCGAGCGGAAGCGACGCCGTCCTTCCGGACGGCTATGGCGAGCGGAAGCGACGCCGTCCTTCCGGACGGCTATGGCGAGTGGAAGCGACGCCGTCCTTCTGGACGGCTATGCCCGGCCATGACAGCAAGAACACCGCGCCTTTCATCGTGAAAAATGTTACCAATCGTCCATGTTAATCCTAGCCATCGATACCGCGCTTGATGCCTGCGCTGCGGCCGTGCTCGATACCGACACGACGAAGATCATCGCGCAGGAATCGCAGCCGATGAAGCGCGGCCACGCCGAAGCCCTGATGCCGCTGATCGCGCGGGTGATGAAAGCATCCGGCATCGCGTTCACGTCGCTCGACCGTGTCGCCGTGACCAAGGGGCCCGGCAGCTTTACCGGATTGCGTGTCGGCCTCTCGGCCGCCCGCGGCATTGCGCTGGCGGCCGGCAAGCCGGTGGTGGGATTGACGACGCTGACCGCCTACGCGGCGCCTTTCGTCGGCGAGAACAGCGAGCATCCGATCATTTCCGCGATCGATGCGCGCCACGATCATGTGTATTTCCAGGTTGTCAGCGGCGACGGTGGCTCGCTGGTCAAGCCGAAAGTGGCGCCGATATCGGAAGCACTCGACGCCTCCCGCTTCGGCGCGCCGCACCTGGTCGGCAACGCCGCCAAAATCCTCGCCGATCGCTGGCCGGCCAATGCGCCGCCGCCGTTCCGGGTCGACGCACAGCCGGCGCCCGACATCACCTGGGTAGCGTGGCTGGGCGCCGCCGTCAGCCCGGAGATGTCGCCGGCCAGTCCGTATTATCTGCGCGCGCCCGATGCCAAGCCGCCAAAGGACCCGCTGCCGCAAGCCTCACAGCCAACATCATAATGGCCGTGAAAATGGCTTTGGGATCCCTGATTTCCGAATGGTGGCGCGGCGGCACGCCGGTGATTGAGCCGGCCAGCCAGCGCGACGCGGCGCGGCTGGCGCAGCTGCATGGCGCCTCGTTTCACCGCGGCTGGGGTGAAGGCGAGTTCGAGGCGATGCTGTCCGAACGCAACACGCTGGTGCATCGCCTCCGGCAAGGGCGCAAGGTGATCGGCTTTGCCGTCTCGCGCATGGCCGCCGACGAAGCCGAAATATTGTCGATCGCGATCGATGCCGGCGAGCGCGGCCGCGGCCTGTCGCGCAATTTGCTGCTGACCCATCTTGGCCATCTCGCCGGCCGCGGCGTGCGTTCCATCTTCCTGGAAGTGGAAGAAAACAATCAGCCGGCGCGGCGGCTGTATGAATGGGCCGGATTCGGCGTCATTGGGCGCCGCGAGCGCTATTATCAGCAGCCCGGCGGGGAGCAATTGAACGCACTTCTGATGCGGCGCGACTTGTCGTAAACTGCGCGGGGTGGCAAAACACCCTGCCCTGTCTCCAAGGCCCGAGATCATGTCTATTCTGAAATCCCCGCCCGCGCACAAGAATACCGGTATCGAGGCACGCTGCGCCGCCACCGGCATGCGCATGACCGAGCAGCGCCGCGTCATCGCGCGGGTGCTGGCGGATTCGGTGGACCATCCCGACGTCGAGGAACTTTACCGGCGCTGCGTCGAGGTCGACGACAAGATCTCGATCTCGACCGTGTACCGCACCGTAAAGCTGTTCGAGGACGCCGGCATCATCGAACGGCATGATTTCCGCGAGGGCCGGGCGCGCTACGAGCAGATGCCCGACAGCCACCACGATCACCTGATCAACCTGCGCGACGGCAAGGTGATCGAATTCACCTCCGAAGAGATCGAGAAGCTGCAGGCCGAAATCGCCCGCAAGCTCGGCTACAAACTGGTCGATCACCGGCTCGAACTGTATTGCGTGCCGCTGGACGAAGATAAGTCGTAGTCATTTGAGCCCACAACTCATCATTTTCGATTGCGACGGCGTGCTGGTCGACAGCGAGGTCATTTCATGCCGCGCGCATGCGGAGACGCTGACGCGCCACGGCTATCCGATCACGGCGGACCAGGTGCTGCAGCGGTTCCTCGGCGTCTCCGATCGTGAGGCCCGCCTGACCGTCGAGGCCGAACTGGGTTGCAGTCTCCCGGACGATTTCGAAGCGCAGATGAAACAGGCCGCGCTGCAACGATATGCTGACGAGCTGGGAGCAATCCCCCATATCGGCGAAGCGATTGCCGCAATCGATCTTCCGAAATGCGTGGCATCGAGCGGTACGCCGGAGAAGATTCGCCATGGCCTCACCTGCGCCGGGCTCTACGATGTCCTTGCGGCCAACATCTTTTCCGCCACGCAGGTCACGCGCGGCAAGCCTGCCCCGGATCTGTTTCTGTATGCTGCCGAACAGATGCATATCCGGCCGGCGCAATGCCTTGTCATCGAGGACAGCGTTGCCGGCGTCACTGGCGCGCTTGCCGCCGGGATGACCGTGCTTGGCTTTCACGGCGGCAGCCATTGCGGCGCAGGTCACGCTGAATTGCTGCGCACCGCGGGCGCGGCCGTGACATTCGACGATATGCGGCAATTGCCCGATCTAATCGGGCGGATTGGTCCCGATCAGGCATAGTCATTCCGGGACGTGCGAAGCACGAACCGCATTCACGTTCCATCAATCGCCAAGGATGAAGCCGCGTGCAAACCTTGAACGCCAATCTCGATCTCATCATTTTCGATTGCGACGGCGTGCTGGTCGACAGCGAGGTGATCTCGTGCCGCGTTCATGCCGAGGTGCTGACGCGTCACGGCTATCCGATCACCGCCGAGCAGGTGCGTCAGCGATTTCTCGGGCGCACATCGCTCGATGCAACCACCGAAGTCGAGCGGGAACTCGGGCGGCCGTTGGCCGAAACGTACGAGCATGAACGGAAAACGACCTTGTTTGCAGCGCTCGCGGAGGCTGTTGAACCAATTCCGCATCTTCACGAGACGCTCGACGCCATCGACCTGCGCAAATGCGTCGCCTCCAGTGCCGTGCACGAAAAGATTTTCACGAGCCTGTCACGGGTGAAACTGTACGAGCGCTTTGCCCCTCATATTTTTTCGGGATCGCAGGTGCGCAACGGCAAGCCGGCACCGGATCTGTTTCTGCTCGCGGCGGGGCAGATGAATGTCCCGCCGGCGCGATGCCTCGTGATCGAGGACAGCGTGGCCGGCGTCACCGGGGGCCGGGCCGCCGGGATGACCGTGCTCGGCTTTCACGGCGGCAGCCATTGCCGTCCGGACACCGCGGATACCCTGCGCGCGGCGGGCGCCGCGGTCACTTTCGACGATATGCGGCAATTGCCCGATCTAATTGCGCGGATTGGGGCCGATTAGGCGTTTAACACCGCCATTCCGGGATGGTGCGCTAGCACCACACCCGGAATGACGGGGCTAATAAGCTGGATTTTCGGCCACTTAGGCTATAATTGACCCGGTAGACGGGCGCCGCATGGGCACCCGCGCCAACTCCGCATTCAGGTTCCATGAAGCCGCCGCGCAAGCTGCATATCAAGTCATATGGCTGCCAGATGAACGTCTACGATGCGCAGCGCATGGTGGACACGCTGGCGGGCGAAGGCTTTGTCGAGACCGACAGCGCCGAGGATGCGGATCTCGTCATCCTCAACACCTGCCATATCCGCGAGAAGGCTTCCGAAAAGGTCTACTCCGAACTCGGGCGCTTGCGCGTCGCCAAGGATGAAGCCGCGCGCCAGGGACGCGAGATGCGCATCGCGGTCGCCGGCTGCGTCGCGCAGGCCGAGGGCGAAGAGATCATCCGCCGCGCGCCGACCGTCGACGTCGTGGTCGGCCCACAGAGCTATCATCATCTGCCGCAGCTGCTGGCCCGCGCCAAAAGCCATGGCCGCGCGCTGGAGACCGAATTCCCGGTCGAGGACAAGTTCGGCTTTCTGCCGCCGCCGAAGCCCGCGGCGATCCGCGCGCGGGGCATCTCGTCGTTCGTCACCGTGCAGGAAGGCTGCGATAAGTTCTGCACCTTCTGCGTGGTGCCTTACACGCGTGGTGCGGAAGTCTCCCGGCCAGTTGCAAAAATCATCGACGACGTGATGCGGCTTGCCGACAATGGCGTGCGCGAGATCACGCTGATCGGGCAGAACGTCAACGCCTATCACGGCGAAGGTCCGGACGGACGGACCTGGCCGCTTGGCGCGCTGCTCACTCGCCTCGCCGAAATCCCCGGCATCGTGCGCCTGCGCTATTCGACCAGCCATCCCCGCGACGTCGATGATTCGCTGCTGGAAGCGCATCGCGACCTGCCCGAACTGATGCCGTTCGTGCATCTGCCGGTACAATCCGGCTCCGACCGCATTCTGGCTGCCATGAACCGGAAGCATACCGCGGATGATTACCGCCGCGTCATCGACCGATTTCGCGAGAGCCGCCAAGATATTGCATTTTCATCGGATTTTATCGTCGGCTTCCCCGGCGAAACCGAGGGAGAATTTGCCGCCACCCTCGCGCTTGTCACGCAAATCGGATACGCTGGGGCTTATTCGTTCAAATATTCGCCGCGGCCCGGCACGCCGGCGGCGGACATGCGGGAGACGGTGTCAGCGGCAGAAATGGACGAGCGATTGGGGCGGCTTCAGGAATTGATCGACAGCCAGCAATCGGCCTTCAACAAGGCCATGATTGGCAAGACTGTCGATGTGCTGTTCGAACGCGCGGCCCGCAACCCCGGCCAGATCGTCGGCCGCACCGCCTATCTGCAGCCCGCGCATGTAATGGCATCACCGGATATCATCGGAAAAGTGCTGCCGGTCTCCATCGACAGCCTGGAGCGCTACAGCCTGCTCGGCGAACTCGCAGCGCCCTCCGCGCGACCCGCTTTATCGACGCTTTCACCCATGACCGATTCTTCTCGAATAACAACGGGAGCCTGAACCCTTGCCCAAAAGCGCATCGGATTCACCTTCGCTTGCTCCCAGCCGCAAATTTGATCGCGACATGCAAATTCCGCCCGAAACCCAGGTCGTCATCGACTTCGACGACAACCGCGCCGCTTCCGCGCTGGTCGGCCCTTACGGGCAGAATCTCGCGCTGATCGAACGCCGGCTCGGCGTCGTCGTGGATTCACGCGGCAATCACATCACCATCGCCGGCTCGCGCGACGGCTGCGACGCGGCGCGGCGCGTCCTCGAGACGCTCTACGCCCAGGCGGTGCAGGGACAGGATCTGGCACAGGGCGACGTCGAAGGCGCCATCCGCGCCGTGATCGCGCAGGGATCGCTGTTCGAATTCGATCCCAAGGCCGCCAAGACCGCGTTCGAGACCATCAATCTGCGCAAGCGCCCGGTGCGGGCGCGCACCGCCGCGCAGGATTCCTACATCCGCGCACTGAAACGCAGCGAGATGGTGTTCGGCGTCGGCCCGGCCGGCACCGGCAAGACCTGGCTTGCGGTGGCGCATGCCGCGCAATTGTTCGAGCGCAAGGAAGTCGATCGCATCATCCTGACGCGACCCGCGGTCGAAGCCGGCGAACGGCTCGGCTTCCTGCCCGGCGACCTCCGCGAAAAAGTCGATCCCTATCTGCGGCCGATCTACGACGCGTTATACGACCTGATGGACGCGCGGGTGGTGGAACGCGCGCTGCAGGGCGGCGAAATCGAGATCGCGCCGCTCGCCTTCATGCGCGGCCGCACGCTGACCAACGCCGTCATCATCCTGGACGAGGCGCAGAACACCACCTCGATGCAGATGAAGATGTTTTTGACCCGACTTGGCGAGAACAGCCGCATGATCATCACCGGCGATCCCTCGCAGGTCGACCTGCCGAATGGCCAGACCTCGGGACTTGCCGAGGCCGTCAAGCTGCTCGACGGCGTCGAGGGGATCGCGCAGGTGAAGTTCACCGCCGAGGACGTCATCCGCCATGAACTGGTGGCGCGGATCGTCGCCGCCTATGAGGGCTTGCCGCAAAAACCGGCGACCGGCAGATCCTGATGGCCAGACCTTTGGCTTTGGGCGCGCAGCAGGCGGGCCCGGGCCGCAACCCGAATGCTGGACTGCAAAACCCTGGAACGAAATTGTCTTCCGTCCACCCCGTAACCGAAGTCCTCGTGGTCGCCGATTGCTGGCAGACCGAGCCCGACGCCGAGGCGGTGATCCATCGCGCCATCAACGCGGCCGCCGAAATCGCCGATGCCGATGTCGGCGAAGCGGAACTGGCAGTCATGCTGACCGACGATTCCGGGATTCGAACCCTGAACAGCAATTGGCGCGGCATCGACAAGCCGACCAATGTGCTATCGTTTCCGGCGTTGCAGCCGACCGGTGCGGGAACGCCCGACGATGCACCGCGCATGCTCGGCGATATCGCCATCGCCTATGAGACGACGCGCAAAGAGGCCGACGACGAACAAAAACCGTTCGATCACCATCTTAGCCATCTTGCGGTGCACGGGTTCCTGCATCTGATCGGCTACGATCACGAAAAAGACGACGACGCCGAAGCCATGGAGGGTCTCGAGCAGGAGATCCTCGCGCAGCTCGGCATTCCGGATCCATATGCGGATCGCGATCCCCATGCGGACCGGGAGCGGATGGACTGACATGCCGGACTCCGACCCTACCCACGACAATCCGCGCAACACGTCCAACCTTCCGGCCGTGGTGCAGGAAGGCGAGGTGCTGCGCCCGACAGCGGAGAACTGGCTGACCCGCGCGATCCGCACGCTGTTCGGCTGGAAGCCGGGATCGGTCCGCGCCGATCTGCAGGTCGTGCTCGATGCCTCGACGCCGGACGAGGTGGGCTTTTCCGCCATCGAGCGCACCATGTTGCGCAATATCCTCGGGCTGCACGAACGGCGCATCGCCGACGTGATGGTGCATCGCGCCGACATCGTCGCGGTCAAGCGCGACATCCCGCTCGGCGAATTGATGAGCCTGTTCGAGAGCGCGGCGCATTCGCGCCTCGTCGTTTACAACGAGACCCTCGACGACCCCGAGGGCATCGTGCACATCCGCGACCTCCTGGCGTTCATGACCGCGAAGGCGCGGGTCGGCGACACCACCAAGGCGAAGCGCAAGAAACCTTTCCCCGCGGGCCTCGATCTGCGCGCGGTCGACCTGGCGCAGCCGCTGGCGGACGCCAACATCATCCGCAAGCTGCTCTACGTGCCGCCGTCGATGCGGGCGATCGACCTTCTGGCGCAGATGCAGGCCTCGCGCATCCATCTGGCGCTGGTGGTCGACGAATATGGCGGCACCGACGGGCTGGTGTCGATCGAGGACATCGTCGAGCAGATCGTCGGCGAAATCGACGACGAGCATGACAGCGACGAGCCGCCGGCGATCGTGCGGCAGGCGGATAATTCATTCATCGCCGATGCCCGCGCCAGCCTCGAGGACGCCCGTTCGGTGATCGGCGAGGACTTCATCACCGGCGAGGCCGGCGAAGAGGTCGCAACCCTTGGCGGCTATCTGGTGTCGCAAGTCGGCCGCCTGCCGGTACGCGGCGAAGTCATTTCAGGGCCCGGTACTTACGAGATCGAAGTGCTCGACGCCGATCCGCGGCGGGTCAAGCGGCTGCGCATTGCGGTTCGCAAGGAACGGCCCGCCCCCCGCACGCAGCGCGAAAGCCGCCGCCGTGAAGCTGCGCCCGACACCAATGCGCCGCAGGCCAATGACAACGCGCCGCCATCGTCCAGCGATGGAGCCGGCTCGCAGTGATTCCCGCCAGCAAACTGCGCACCGCCGGTCTTGCGATCATCCTGGCCTGGGGATGGAAGCGCGCCGTTCTTGCGCTGGTGGCCGGCGCATTGTCGGCACTGGCAATGGCGCCGTTCAATGCATGGCCGCTGCTGTTCCTGACCTTTCCGGTCGCGGTCTGGCTGATCGACGGCGCCGGTGCGGGGCGATGGCGCGGCGTGCCGGCGGCGGCGATGTCGGGCTTCTGGTTCGGGCTCGGCTATTTCGTCGTTGGACTTTACTGGATCGGGTATGCCTTCCTGGTCGATGCGCCAACGTTCGCCTGGCTGATGCCGTTCGCCGTGCTGGGCCTGCCGGCCTATCTCGCGCTGTTCACCGCGGCAGGCTTTGCGCTGGCGCGCCTGCTCTGGACCCGCGACGCTTCGCGCCTGCTCGCGCTCGCGATCAGCCTGACGATAACAGAGTGGCTGCGCGGCCACCTGCTGTCGGGATTTCCCTGGAATTCGTTCGGCTACGCGCTGTCGGAGCCGCTGGCGCTGGCCCAGACTGCATCGCTGATCGGGCTGTGGGGGATGACGTTCCTCACGGTGGCGATCTTCGCAAGCCCGGCGGTCCTGATCGATGGCACCTCGCGGGGCCGAAAACCCTGGCTCGCGCCGGTGGCGGCGCTCGGCTTGCTCGCGGTCATGGCCGTGTTCGGCGCCGTCAGGCTGTCGATGCAGCCGACCGTGCTGGCAAAGGTCAAGCTGCGCATCATGCAGCCCAATCTGCAGCAGGACGTCAAATTCAATTACGCCGCCAAGGCGGAGGTGATGCAGAAATATCTGACACTGTCCGATCGGGCTTCGGGGCCGCAATCGACCGGCGTGAGCGATGCACAGATTTTGATCTGGCCGGAATCGGCGTTCCCGTTCTTTTTGACCCGCGAAGCCGATGCGATGGCGCAGATCGCCGACCTGCTGCCGAGGGGTACCGTGCTGATCACCGGCTCGGTGCGCGCGCCCGACCTCCCGCCCGGCGTGCGAATCACGCGCGCCTACAACTCGATATATGCGATCGACCACGACGGCAGCGTGTTGTCGGTTTATGACAAGCTTCATCTGGTGCCTTTCGGCGAATATCTGCCGTTTCAGGATTGGATGGAAAAACTCGGCTTCGTGCAGCTAACGAGAGTCCAGGGCGGCTTCATTCCGGGCACCCGCCGCCGCGCCATGGACATCCCGAACGCGCCGCGGGCGCTGCCCCTGATCTGCTACGAGGCGATATTTCCCGGCGATATAACGACACGCGACGATCGCCCGGGCTGGATCATCAACGTCACCAATGATGGCTGGTTCGGAATTTCGACCGGCCCCTATCAGCATCTGCAGCAGATGCGCCTGCGCGCCGTCGAAGAAGGCTTGCCCGTTGTTCGTGCAGCCAACACCGGCATTTCAGCCGTGATCGATCCCTCGGGGCGTATTGTCGCACGGCTCGGCCTTGGCATTGAAGGCGTCCTGGATGCCAACCTGCCATCGGCTTTGCCGCCGACGATTTATGCCCGTGTTAGAGACATTCCAACGGGCATGATTCTGGCTGTTGCGTTGCTGCTGGTCATCCGGCGCCGCTTTGCAAGGCGAAAGTCCTGAGACTTGCATGTTGCTGGTTGTTGCTGTCGCGGAAAAAAGCGGCCCGCGCGAATCCACTAACTAGTTGACAGACCGACCGCGCAATTCGCATTCTGGGTTCCGCAACCAAAAACAAGAACCAGTCAGTTCATTGCTCAAATTGTCCGCAGTTCAACCCGATCCTCCGAGCAGGATTTGACGGTACCGGCGCCTGAGGCATAGTCCGCTTATGCCTCATTCCCCGGCGCGTAATCCCAGGAGTGTTGGAGATGTCCACCAAAGCGCCAGACCCTGTTGACAAATATGTCGGCAGCCGCGTTCGCATGCGACGCATCATGCTGGGCATGAGCCAGGAAAAACTCGGCGAGGCATTGGGCCTCACCTTCCAGCAGGTTCAGAAATACGAAAAGGGCACCAACCGGGTCGGCGCCAGCCGCCTGCAGCGGATCTCGGAAATCTTGCAGGTGCCGGTATCGTTTTTGTTCGACGGCGGGCCGAGCGGTGCTGTCAATGCCGACGGCTTCAGCGAATCCAGTTCGCCCGCCTACGTTTCCGACTTTCTCGCCACCTCCGAAGGCCTGGCGCTGACGCGAGCGTTCACGCGCATTACCGACGCCAAAATGCGCCGCAGTATCGTCGAACTGGTCGAACAGATCGCCGCGCGCGAAGGTCCCGACCAGCGCTGATATCAGCTGCCATAACCGGATGTTCCGATTGACGCGCCCGCCGGCGCGAGCGCATGACATTGGAGCGTTTTTGAGCGAAGTGGGAACCGGTTCGCAAAGCAATCAAGTTTACGCAGATTGCGTAGACTTATCTGCGGTAGAAAACGCGTCAAAGCAAGAATCTAGAGTTTCGGTTCTGATTCAATCAGAACCGAAGCTCTAGCCGAATTCCATGAAGGCAAAGCGCTGATGACCGGAACCACCGCCAATCCGTTTGATCCCAGTTCAATCCTCGACGGCATCCGCCGCTGGGTCGAAATCGAGACGCCGACCGAGGTGCCCGCACAGGTCAACAAGCTCGCCGACCTTGTTACTGATGGCTACCGCGACCTGCCCGTGACCGTTGAGCGGATCGCAGGAAAGGACGGATGCGGCGATCATCTGGTCGCGCGTTCGTCATGGGGGCAGGACGCGCCGGGCATCCTGGTGCTGAGCCATCTCGATACCGTGCATCCGCTGGGATTCATCGAGCGGCTGCCGTTCAAGATCGAGGGCGACAGCGCCTTCGGTCCCGGCATTTATGACATGAAGGGCGGCGCCTATCTCGCCTACCATGCCTTTCGCCAGATTTGTGCCGACAGCGCGCGACCGCCGCTCGGCATCACCCAGATGTTCGTCTCCGATGAAGAAATCGGCAGCCCGACGTCGCGCGCACTGATCGAGGTCGAGGGGCGCAAGGCCAAGTATGTGCTGGTGACCGAGCCCGCCCGCGACGGCGGCAAAATCGTCACCGGACGCAAGGGCGTCGCGCGCTTCGAAGTCTTCATCAAGGGCGTGCCGTCGCATGCCGGCACGCGGCCCGAGGACGGCCGCAGCGCCATCCGCGAACTCGGCAACGTCATTCAGACGCTGGAGGCGATGAACGACCTCAAGCGTGGCGTGTCCGTCAATGTCGGCGTCGTCAGGGGCGGCACCAAGCCGAACGTGATCGCGGAGGAGGCCTATGCCGAGGTCGACATGCGCGTGCCCGGTATTGCCGAATCCGACGAGTTGGTGCCGAAGATCCTCGGCCTGAAATCACGCACCGAGGGCGTCAGCATCACCGTCACCGGCGAACTGAATCGCCCGCCTTACGAAAAGAGCAACGCCGGTGCGGCGCTTTATGAGCACGCCAAAACGCTGGCGGCCGAAATCGGTTTCGATCTCGTCGACACCTTCACCGGCGGCGGCAGCGACGGCAATTTCACCGCGCCCCACACGGCGACGCTCGACGGCCTCGGGGTCGACGGCAAGGGCGCGCATACCCATTACGAGCAGATGTACATCTCCTCGATCGAGCCGAGGGCGCGGTTGCTGCACCGGCTGTACCAGACGCTGCGATGACGGTCTCACCCCGCGACATCGGCGATCACGACGCGCCGCCGGATGACGGCGCCGCCGCGCATGCGCACGGCTCGTTCTTCGGCCGCCGCAAGGGCCACAAGCTGCGCATCCATCAGGCCGACCTGATCGACAATCTGCTGCCGCATCTGGCGCTCGATATCAGCATGCCCGCGCCTGAGGATCTCACCGACATCTTCGAGTCGAAGCCTGATGCTGTCAGGCTGGAAATCGGATTTGGCGGCGGCGAACATCTGATCGCCGAAGCGCAGGCCTTTCCCGATATCGGATTCATCGGCTGCGAGCCCTATGTCAACGGCATGGCGAAAATCCTGACGCAGATTGAAGCCCACAACATCGGCAATATCAGGCTCTACGCCGGCGACGCCGCCGAATTGCTGGCATGGGCGCCGCCGCGATCTCTGGCGCGGATCGATCTGATCCATCCCGATCCCTGGCCGAAGCGCCGGCACTGGAAGCGGCGCTTCGTGCAGGATGCCACCGTGGCCGCGATGGCCCGCATCCTCAAGCCCGGGGCTGAATTTCGTTTCGTCAGCGACATCGACGATTATTGCGCGTGGACGCTGGCGCATCTGCTGCGTTCGCCGGATTTTTCCTGGATGGCGGAACGCGCCATCGACTGGCGCGAGCCGTGGGCCGGTTACACGATGACGCGCTATGGGCGGAAGGCCGAGCGCGAGGGACGTGTCGCGGCGTATCTGCGGTTTCGGCGGGTGGGCTAAGGCCTGAGAACTCAAACCGTCGGGCGGGTCTTCCAGAAGCCGACGACGCGCTCGGCAGTCGTGGGCATCAGGCGCGCGAAATTCACGCGCGCGCTTTCGATATCGGCCGGCGACGCCGTCCGGTTCGGGCCCAGCCGCAGCAGGATCAGTGCGCGCACGATGGCCCATTCGAGGCCGATCGCCTTGCCGGCGATCAGGATCGGATCGTAGCGGTCGCCGGCAATCAGCCGGTCGAGGGTCGCGATCTTCACGCCGGTCATCGCCGCCAGCGCGGCGACGGATTCCTCGTATTTGTTTGCCTTGGCGAAATTGAGCAGCGCGCTTTCAACCAGCTGACCGTCGCGGTGCAGCGCGAGGACGGTGCGCTGCGCCGCCTCGAAGTTGCGGCCGCTGTCTGTTCGTTCGACGGCGCCGGAGATTTCGTTGATCGCCCGCTTGATCGCCACCTGCCGCGCCGGCTTGACGACTGTGAACAGGCGGCGGCGGACCACATCGATCGTTCCGGCCAGAAGGTCTTTCAGTTGTTCGGTAGAAAGATCGTCGCGCTGGCCGATCTTGAGCGTCAGCACGCCGTCCTGGCCGGCGCGCTTGATCAAGGTCGAATAGCCGTCCGACGAGAACGCTGCACCGGCATTGCCCGCCGTGCGCCTGACGACATCGCGGTCGCCGCGGCGCACGATGACATCGGTGAGGTCGGGAGAGAGCGTCGGCCGATCCGACATCGCCAGCAGATGGCCCTGCCCCTTCACGCCAGCGATTTCGATCAGGATCTGTTCGTCGATCACCGGCGAACGCCGCAGCAGCGGACCGGCGATGGCAATTTCGTCCTCATGGGCGAGCTGCCCGACCAGCCCACGCGGCGCGTTGACAAGCAGCGACAGCCGCTCGGCGAGCTCGGCTCGCGCGGCAATGTCGGCATGGGGGACCAGGCTGCTCAATACGCCGTCGAACAGATCGACGTGATCGGCGCCGAAATTGGCAGCCCCCTGCAGGAATAATTCACTGATCCGGCGCGCCGCATCGGCGCGGCGCTTGGGATCGCCGCCCCTGACGATGTCGTCCAGTCCTGGGATCAGCGTTGTCGCTGGCGTCATAAACCTATCCAAACCGGCCGAATTGGCTGGTTTTCGGCAATCTAGGTACCGTTCGTGAATGAAGGGTTAGGCTTTGGCCCGCTCGGACAGGACTCAAAATCTCCCTTAACGAGGCGTGCAAGGCCTTGCCGGATTGCGGGAAAACCGCTATATCCGCCGCAACTTATGGTTCTCATACGATCGCGTATTGAGAGTGGGCCCTTCGGGACCCGCTCTTTTTTATTACCTGAACGAGCCCAGCCCAGAAGGGCCTCACGGCACGGTTCAGGGAACCGGCCGGATCCGGGTTAGACCCGGCCTAACCTCATGTAAGTAAAGACGCTTTTGACCCTGGACATGACCGAGCCAACTGCTGTTTCAGAGGATCTTGACCTGCTCGCCGAGCCACGGCTCGTGGTCGAGCCGGGCGTCGCCGCGCGGGTTTCCGCCGTGGCAGGGCCGGTATTGCAGGGCATGGGCTACCGGCTGGTGCGGATCAAGATTTCCGGCGAGGCCGGCTGCACGGTCCAGATCATGGCCGAACGGCCCGACGGCACCATGCAGATCGAGGATTGCGAGGCGATTTCGCGGGCATTGTCGCCGGTGCTCGACGTCGCCGATCCGATCGAGCGCGCCTACCGGCTGGAGATCTCATCGCCCGGCATCGATCGTCCGCTGGTGCGCCGTTCGGACTTCGAACGCTATGTCGGTCATCTCGTGAAGATCGAGATGGCGCTCGCCTATCAGGGCCGCAAGCGCTTTCGTGGTACGCTGCAGAGCGTCGAGGGCGACGCGGTGCGGCTTCATCGCGATGACATCCGCGCGGACGAAGATGCCGACGTGCTGCTGGTCATGGAAGACATCGCCGACGCCCGTCTGGTTCTCACCGACGAGCTGATCGCGGAATCGATGCGGCGCGGCAAGGCCGCCGAGCGCGAGCTGCGGCAGAATCTCGGGCTTGAGCCACCACCGCCGCCGCACGCCAAAAAAAGCGATCCGGCCAAGAGCAACAAGCCGAAGCCCAAGACACTGAACAAGCCGCTGAAGAAGCCGTTACCGAAGAATACCAAGAAACATCGCCTCGCCGCGCAAGGTTTGCCCGGCGGCGAATTCGATCCCACCGAAGGAGACTGAGCCATGGCAGCTGTCAGCGCCAATAAACTCGAACTGCTGCAGATCGCAGATGCGGTTGCCCGCGAAAAGTCGATCGACCGCGGCATCGTGATCGCGGCGATGGAAGACGCCATCGCGAAAGCGGCCCGCGCCCGCTACGGCAGCGAGACCGACGTTCACGCGGAGATCGACGCCAAGAAGGGCGAGCTCCGGCTGTCGCGCCACATGCTGGTCGTCGACGTGGTGGAGAATTCGTCGAACCAGATTTCGCTGGCCGATGCGCAGCGCGCCAATCCGGGCGCCCAGGTCGGCGACACCATCGCCGACACCTTGCCGCCGCTAGAATATGGCCGCATCGCCGCGCAATCCGCCAAGCAGGTGATCGTGCAGAAGGTGCGCGAGGCCGAGCGCGACCGGCAGTATCAGGAATTCAAGGATCGCATCGGCGACATCGTCAACGGTATCGTCAAGCGCGTCGAATATGGCAGCGTGATCGTCGATCTCGGCCGCGGTGAAGCCATCGTGCGCCGTGACGAGATGCTGCCGCGCGAAGTATTCCGCAACGGCGACCGCGTCCGCGCCTATATCTTCGACGTCCGCCGCGAAACCCGCGGGCCGCAGATCTTCCTGTCCCGCACCCATCCGCAGTTCATGGCAAAACTGTTCGCGCAGGAAGTGCCGGAAATCTATGACGGTATCGTCGAGATCAAGGCGGTCGCCCGCGATCCCGGTTCGCGCGCCAAAATCGGCGTTATTTCGCGGGATTCCTCGGTCGATCCGGTCGGCGCCTGCGTCGGTATGCGCGGTTCGCGCGTGCAGGCGGTGGTGAACGAACTGCAGGGCGAGAAGATCGACATCATTCCGTGGTCGCCCGATATCGCGACCTTCGTCGTCAACGCGCTGGCGCCCGCCGAAGTCGCCAAGGTCGTGATCGACGAAGACCGCGAGCGTATCGAGGTCGTGGTGCCCGACACCAACAACCAGCTGTCGCTGGCGATCGGTCGCCGCGGACAGAATGTGCGGCTCGCTTCGCAGCTCACCGGCTGGGACATCGACATCCTCACCGAGCAGGAAGAATCCGAGCGCCGCCAGGCCGATTTCGAGAACTCGACGCGGGTGTTCATGGAAGCACTGAATGTCGACGAAGTGGTCGGCCAGTTGCTGGCGTCGGAAGGCTTCACCTCGGTCGAGGAACTCGCGCTGGTCGACGTCAAGGAACTCGCCGGCATCGAGGGCTTCGACGAGGAGACCGCCAACGAACTGCAGAGCCGTGCAAAAGAATACCTGGAACAGCTCGAGACCGAGCTGGAAAACAAACGCAAGGAACTCGGTGTGGATGACGCTTTGAAGGCAGTACCCGGCGTGACCTCGAAGATGCTGGTCAAGTTCGGCGAGAATGACATCAAGTCGGTCGAGGATCTGGCCGGTTGCGCCACCGACGATCTGGTTGGCTGGACCGAGCGCAAGGAAGGCGCCGAGCCGACCAAGTTCCCCGGCATTCTCGACGCCAACGAAATCTCGCGCGACGATGCCGAGCGCATGATCATGCAGGCCCGCGTCATCGCCGGCTGGATCACCGAGGCCGACCTTGCCAAGCAGTCCGAGGCGGCGGAAGCCACCGAAGACCAGACGGCGTAAGGAGATGCCCCGCGCATGCTCGCCATGGCTGACCCCGATCTCGACAACGGACCGCGGACCGACAGGTCCGCGACGATGCGGATGTGCGCGGTCACCCGTGAGGTGCGCCCGATCGACGAACTGATCCGATTCGTGGTCTCGCCCCAGGGCGAGGTCGTTCCGGATCTGAAGCGCAAGCTCCCCGGCCGCGGCCTGTGGGTCTCGGCATCGCGCCGGACCGTTGCGGAAGCGGTGCGGCGTAACCAATTTAGCAGGGGCTTCAAGCGCGACATCCGGGCCGCCGCGACCCTCCCCGCCGACACCGAGGCTTTGCTGGTTCGCAGCGCGACCGAGGCGCTGGCGATGGTCGCCAAGGCCGGCCAGGTCGTCTCCGGTTTCAGCAAGGTCGAGGGCGCGCTCCGGGACGGGGAGGCCCAGGCCCTGATCCACGCTTCCGACGGCGCGGCCGACGGAATCCGCAAATTGGACGCGATCGTGCGGCAAAAGCGCGGAAATGCGGATGAATCGGAGGAATTTTCGACCAGATTTCCGATCGTCAATGTTCTGACGTCGGGAGAATTGGATTTGGCACTGGGGCGGTCAAATGTGATACATGCTGCCCTGCTCGCGGGCCCGGCGAGCAAGACGTTCCTGTCGCGCTGCCAGATCCTGGTCCGATACCGGATGGCCGATGACGACAAGACCGAAGGAAGCGGCCAGAAATTCTGACTAACAAGATGTGCTTTAACGACTGTGCGAATGCGCACTACGCAACAAGATTAGGACTGCTGAATGGTTGATACCAAAACGCCTGGCGACAAGACTTTGAGTGTCCCGACCAAGACCTTGACGCTCAAGCCGCGCGTCGAGACGGGCACCGTACGCCAGAGCTTCAGCCATGGCCGGACCAAGCAGGTCGTGGTCGAGAAGCGCGGCAAGCGCCGCCTCGGTGGCGACGCGCCCGCCGGCGAAACCCATGCGCCCGAACCTGTGGTCGCCAAGCCGGCGCCGGTCGTCGCCAAAGCGCCAAGCCGCCCCTCAGCGCCAGCCGCGCCCCGCGCCGGCTCCGGCGTGGTGTTGCGCACGCTGACCGAGGACGAACGTTCCGCGCGCGCCAGCGCGCTGGCCGATGCCAAGGTCCGTGACATCGAGGAACGTCGGCTGGCGGAAGAAGAAGCCAAGCGCCGCAGCAGCAAGGAAGGCATCGAGCAGGCCGAACGCGAAGCCGCCGAAGCGCGCCGCAAGGCCGAGGAAGAACGTCACCGCCTGGAAGAAGAAGCCAAGCGCAAGGCCGAACTCGAAGCCAAGAAGCGTTTTGGCGAGGCCGAAGCCAAGGCCGCAACAACCGCCGCACCCGGCACCACCACTACCACCACCGCGCGCCCCGCGGCCCGGCCGACGGCCTCGGCAGTGCCGCCCGCGCGCGCGCCGGGCGTTGCCGCCGACGCCTCCGATGAGGATGAAGGTCCACGCCAGATCCGCCGTGGCCCCGGCGGCGCCATGCGCCCCGCCGTGCCGCCGAAGACGACCCACAAGCCCGGACCGCAAAAGGAACGCGGCCGCCTGACGCTGGTCACCGCCCTGGACGCCGACAATGTGCGCGAGCGTTCGATCGCCTCGTTCCGCCGCCGCACCCAGCGCCTGAAGGGACACGCCTCGAACGAGCCGAAGGAAAAGATCATCCGCGAAGTGGTGATCCCGGAAGCGATCAACATCCAGGAACTCGCCAACCGCATGTCGGAACGCGCGGTCGACGTCATCCGCCTGCTGATGAAGCAGGGCGCGATGCACAAGATCACCGACGTGATCGACGCCGACACCGCGCAGCTGATCGCCGAGGAACTGGGCCATACCGTCAAGCGCGTGGCCGCGTCCGACGTCGAAGAGGGTCTGTTCGACATCGTCGACGATTCCACCGACACCGAACCGCGGTCGCCGGTCGTGACCGTGATGGGCCATGTCGATCACGGCAAGACCTCGCTGCTCGACGCGCTCCGCCATGCCAACGTGGTTTCGGGCGAAGCCGGCGGCATCACCCAGCATATCGGCGCCTATCAGGTGACTTCACCGGAAAGCGGCAAGAAGATCACCTTCATCGATACGCCCGGCCACGCCGCGTTCACCGCGATGCGTGCGCGCGGCGCCAAGGTCACCGATATCGTGATCCTGGTGGTGGCGGCCGATGACGGCGTCATGCCGCAGACCATCGAGGCGATCAACCACGCCAAGGCGGCGAAGGTTCCAATGATCATCGCGATCAACAAGATCGACAAGCCCGACGCCAAGCCGGAGCGCGTGCGCACCGAGCTGTTGCAGCACGAGGTTCAGGTCGAGTCGTTCGGCGGCGACGTCGTCGACGTCGAGGTATCAGCCAAGAACAAGACCAATCTCGACAAGCTGCTGGAAATGATCGCGCTGCAGGCCGAACTGCTCGACCTCAAGACCAACGCGGAACGTCCCGCCGAAGGTACCGTGATCGAAGCCAGGCTCGATCGCGGCCGGGGTCCGGTTGCGACCGTGCTGGTGCAGCGCGGAACCCTGCGCATCGGCGACATCATCGTGGCCGGCGCCGAAATGGGCCGCGTCCGCGCCCTTATCAACGATCAGGGCGTGAACATCGACGAGGCCGGACCTTCGGTGCCGGTCGAGGTGCTCGGCTTCAACGGTCCGCCGGAAGCCGGCGACCGCCTAGCGGTGGTCGAGAACGAAGCCCGCGCCCGCCAGGTCACGAGCTATCGCGCCCACCAGAAGCGCGAAAACGCGGCTGCCTCGATTTCCGGCATGCGCGGTTCGCTCGAACAGATGATGTCGCAGCTCAAGACGTCGGGCCGCAAGGAATTCCCGCTGATCATCAAGGCCGACGTGCAAGGTTCGCTCGAAGCCATCTTGGGATCGCTGGAAAAGCTCGGCACCGACGAAGTTGCCGCGCGCATCCTGCATGCGGGCGTCGGCGGCATCTCCGAATCGGACGTGACGCTGGCGGAAGGTTTCAACGCCGCCATCATCGGCTTCTCGGTTCGTGCCAACAAGGAAGCGGCGGCCGCCGCCAAGCGCAACGGCATCGAGATCCGCTATTACAACATCATCTACGATCTGGTCGACGACATCAAAAAGGCGATGTCCGGCCTGCTCGCGCCGACGCTGCGCGAAACCATGCTGGGCAATGCGCAGATCCTGGAAGTGTTCAACATTTCCAAGGTCGGCAAGGTCGCCGGCTGCCGCGTCACCGACGGCACCGTGGAACGCGGCGCCAATGTACGCCTCATTCGCGACAACGTGGTTGTGCATGAAGGCAAGCTCTCGACACTGAAGCGCTTCAAGGACGAAGTGAAGGAAGTGCAGTCCGGCCAGGAATGCGGCATGGCGTTCGAGAATTACGGCGACATGCGCGCCGGCGACGTTATCGAGTGTTATCGCGTGGAGACGATCCAGCGGAGCCTGTAAGTCTGAACCTTACGGCTTCGTCGGAAGACATTGTAATAGTTCGACGTCATGCCCGGACAAAAGCGCGAAGCGCGTCTTCGCATTAGTGTTCCGGGCATCCACGTCCCAGAGAATTCAGCAGCAAGAAAGACGTAGATGGCCGGGATTAGCCCGGCCATGACGGATTTGTTTTTGAGAGACGGCCATGCCCCGCCACCACAGCAAGAGTTCCGCCCCCGGCGGCTCACAACGCCAATTGCGCGTCGGCGAAACCGTGCGCCATGCGGTCGCCGATATTCTGTCGCAAGGTAGCGTGCATGACCCCGATCTCGAGGGTCACATCATCACGGTTCCGGAGGTGCGCATGTCACCGGACCTGAAGCTTGCAACCGTCTATGTGATGCCGCTCGGCGGACGCGACACCGATGTCGTGATCGCAGCGCTCGCGCGCCACAAGAAATTCCTGCGCGGCGAGATCGCGCACCGCGTTAACCTAAAGTTTGCGCCTGATCTTCGCTTCCGCGTCGACGAACGATTCGATGAAGCGGAACGGATCGAGAAATTACTGAGAACACCTGCGGTGCAAAGAGACCTCGCACCCGATTCGGACGACAAGTGATGGTTGTGAACACTGCAAACAGCGTCATCGATTCGCAAAATGCCGAATCGCATGACGCCGAAAAAAATATTTTCACCGAAACGCGCAACGAAGATTCCCGGCGCGGCGACGATACGCGGCGCGGCAATAACGATCCGCGCCAGAACAAGCATCAAGGCAAACAGCAACGGCAGAATAATCAGCCGCGCCGCGACAAGCGCGACGTCCATGGCTGGGTGATTCTCGACAAGCCGATCGGCATGACCTCGACGCACGCGGTCGCGGTGCTCAAGCGCCTGTTCCAGGCCAAGCGCGCCGGCCATGCCGGTACCCTCGACCCGCTTGCCTCCGGCGGTTTGCCGATCGCGCTGGGCGAAGCCACCAAGACGGTCCCGTTCGTGATGGACGGCCGCAAGCGCTACCGCTTCACCGTGAGTTGGGGCGAGGAACGCGATACCGACGACACCGAGGGCCGGGCGACCAGGACCAGCGATCTCAGGCCCTCCGCCGAGGCGATCCGGGCGCTGCTGCCGCAATTCACCGGCCTGATCGAGCAGATCCCGCCGCAATATTCCGCGATCAAGGTCCAGGGCGAACGGGCCTATGATCTGGCCAGAGACGGCGAAACCGTCGAATTGAAGCCGCGACCGGTCGAGATTCACGAATTAACCCTTGTAGAACATACAGATAGCGGCCAATCCGTGTTCGAGGCCGAGTGCGGCAAGGGAACCTATGTCCGGGCGCTGGCCCGCGATATCGGCCGGATTCTGGGCTGTTTCGGCCATATCAGCGCCTTGCGGCGGACCCTGGTCGGTCCATTCCGCGAAACGGACATGATTCCGCTGGAACAGTTGGAGGCTTTGTGTAATAGAGCCGCGTCGGGCGAGGGCAGCCTCGCCGACGCGCTTTTGCCCGTTGAGACCGCGCTGGACGACATCCCGGCACTGGCCGTCACACGGGCTGATGCGGCAAGGCTCCACCGGGGCCAGGCCGTTTTGTTGCGCGGACGGGATGCGCCCAATTGTAGCGGCACAGTCTATGTCACGGTGGCAGGCCGGCTTCTGGCCCTCGCCGAAATTGGCAATGGCGAACTCATCCCCAAGCGTGTGTTCAACCTGACCGGACTGACTGCCAGTTCCGGTCGTAACAACGAGAAAGTTTGACGATGTCGATTACCGCCGAACGCAAAGCGGAAGTCATCAAGACGAATGCCAACAAGACCGGCGACACCGGCTCGCCCGAGGTTCAGGTTGCGATCCTTTCGGAACGCATCAACAACCTCACCGGGCACTTCAAATCCCACGTGAAGGACAATCATTCGCGCCGGGGTCTTTTGAAGATGGTCGCCACGCGCCGTTCCCTGCTCGATTACATCAAGCGGAAGGACGAGGCGCGCTACAAGGCGCTGCTCGAAAAGCACAACATTCGTCGTTGATCCCAGAGTACGCGCGCGCCTGTTGCGCGCGTTTTCGTATGGTCTTCCGGAAGAAACCCGGACTCCGGATTTTCGGAGACGATCATGCGCAAGGGCATGAAGAAACTCATGCTCGATAGACGTCCAGCAGCAATCCGGCCGCTGGGCAGGGCAAGGTGCCCGGAC
Source organism: Bradyrhizobium sp. AUGA SZCCT0182 (assembly GCF_018130185.1). Taxonomy (NCBI): domain Bacteria; kingdom Pseudomonadati; phylum Pseudomonadota; class Alphaproteobacteria; order Hyphomicrobiales; family Nitrobacteraceae; genus Bradyrhizobium; species Bradyrhizobium sp. AUGA SZCCT0182. Next base: position 31,292 of record NZ_JAFCLY010000019.1, read on the forward strand.
TACCGAGAGGATGGACGCCATCCGAAATATAAAGACCATGGCAGGATCGCCGGACGCTGATCTCGTGTTGCGATCAGTGTCTCGCAATCTTGCGCATGGTCTTTGTGTTTCAGGCGTCCCTGCTTTCGCTAAACCATGAAAGAAATCGAAATGTTTAATGCTCATTCAGTCGAGATCGACTGGGGTGGACGTCCCCTCAAGCTTGAAACCGGAAAGATCGCCCGTCAGGCCGACGGCGCCGTGCTCGCGACCTATGGCGAGACCATCGTGCTCGCCACGGTCGTCGCCGCCAAGAACCCGCGCGAAGGCGTCGACTTCCTGCCGCTGACCGTCGACTACCAGGAAAAGACCTATGCCGCGGGCCGCATTCCCGGCGGTTATTTCAAGCGCGAGGGCCGGCCGACCGAAAAGGAGACGCTGGTCTCCCGCCTGATCGACCGTCCGATCCGTCCGCTGTTCGTCGACGGCTGGCGCAATGAAACCCAGGTCATCGTCACCGTGCTGTCGCATGACATGGAGAACGATCCCGACATTCTGGCGCTGGTCGCGGCCTCCGCGGCGCTGACGATCTCGGGCGCGCCGTTCAAGGGCCCGATCGGGGCGGCCCGCGTCGGCTTCGCCAACGACGAATATGTGCTCAACCCGACGCTCGACGAAATGCTCGAGACCCAGCTTGATCTGGTCGTCGCCGGCACCGCCGACGCCGTGCTGATGGTGGAATCGGAAGCCAAGGAACTCAACGAAGACATCATGCTCGGTGCTGTGATGTTCGGACACCGGCACTTCCAGCCGGTGATCAAGGCGATCATCGAGCTGGCCGAGAAGGCCGCGAAAGAGCCGCGCGAAGTCAAGGTCGTCGACGAGAACGCGCTCGAGAAGGAAATGCTCGGCCTGATCGAGCAGGAGCTGCGCTCGGCCTACGCTATCCCGATCAAGCAGGACCGCTACGCGGCGGTCGGCAAGGCCAAGGAAAAGGTGATGGCTCACTACTTCCCGGAAGGGCAGGAGCCGCAATACGACAAGCTGCGCATCGCCGGCGTGTTCAAGGAACTCGAATCCAAGATCGTCCGCTGGAACATCCTCGACACCGGCAAGCGCATCGACGGCCGCGATTCCAAGACCGTGCGCAGCATCATCGCCGAAGTCGGCGTGCTGCCCCGCGCCCACGGTTCGGCGCTGTTCACCCGCGGTGAAACCCAGGCGATGGTCGTGACCACGCTCGGCACCGGCGAGGACGAGCAGTACATCGACTCGCTGTCAGGGACCTACAAGGAGCAGTTCCTGCTGCACTACAACTTCCCTCCCTACTCGGTCGGTGAAACCGGACGCCTCGGCGGCACCAAGCGCCGCGAAATCGGCCACGGCAAGCTCGCCTGGCGCGCGATCCATCCGGTCCTGCCGCCGCACCACGAATTTCCCTACACGGTGCGCGTGGTGTCCGAGATCACCGAATCCAACGGATCATCGTCGATGGCGTCGGTCTGCGGCGCTTCGCTGGCGCTGATGGATGCGGGCGTTCCCCTGAAGCGGCCGACCGCGGGCATCGCGATGGGCCTGATCCTGGAAGGTTCGCGCTTTGCGGTCCTGTCCGACATTCTCGGTGACGAGGATCATCTCGGCGACATGGACTTCAAGGTGGCCGGCACCGACCAGGGCATCACCTCGCTGCAGATGGACATCAAGATCGAGGGCATCACCGAAGAGATCATGAAGGTGGCACTCGGCCAGGCCAAGGATGGGCGTATCCACATCCTCGGCGAAATGTCGAAGGCGCTGACCAACGCCCGCGCCGAGCTCGGCGAGTACGCGCCGCGCATCGAGACCTTCAAGATCCCGACCGACAAGATCCGTGAAGTGATCGGCACCGGCGGCAAGGTGATCCGCGAGATCGTCGAGAAGACCGGCGCCAAGGTCAACATCGAGGACGACGGCACCGTGAAGGTCGCCTCCAACGACGGCGAGGCGATGAAGGCCGCGATCAAGTGGATCAAATCGATCGCCTCCGATCCGGAGATCGGCCAGATCTACGAAGGCACCGTGGTCAAGGTGATGGAGTTCGGCGCGTTCGTGAACTTCTTCGGCGCCAAGGACGGCCTCGTCCACATCAGCCAGCTCGCCGGGGCCCGGGTGCAGAAGACCTCCGACGTCGTCAAGGAAGGCGACAAGGTCAAGGTCAAGCTGCTCGGCTTCGACGATCGCGGCAAGACGCGGCTGTCGATGAAGGTGGTCGATCAGGCGACCGGCGAGGACCTCGAAGCCAAGCAGAAGGCGGCGGAGGCCTCGGCGCCCCGCGAAGCGGCCGGCGAGTAAGCGCCTCGACATCGAAAATCAGAAGGGGCGGCTGCAAAGCCGCCCTTTTTATTTGCCGCAGATGTGATCGTGCGCTCTTACGCCGCAGCGCCTAACCCATTTAAAATGAAACCGGAATGGGGCTGACTTCGCAGCTGGAAGCTGGACCCGTTACGATCGTCCGAACCGAGCAGCAGGCTCGTCACGCAGGGAGAGACTTATGTCCGCACTTTCGCGCCGTCATTTTTTCAGCGCCGCCGCCGGCCTCGTAGCCGTCGCGGCGGCACCGCGTGTCGTCTTTGCCCAGGCCGCCGCACCGGCGCCTGCCCCGGCCGCGGCAGGCCCGTTCACGCTGCCGCCGCTCCCTTACGCCTTCAACGCGCTTGAGCCGCATATCGATGCCAAGACCATGGAAATCCACCATGGTCGGCATCATGCTGCCTACGTCAACAATCTGAACACCCTCGCCAAGACCAATGCGCAGCTCGGCACCAGCAAGGTGACGGACATCCTCGGCAATTTGAACGCCCTGAACGACGACATCAAATTCGGTGTGCGCAACAATCTCGGCGGCCATGCCAACCACACCATGTTCTGGGAAATCATGGCCCCGGGCGGCGGCAAGCCGGAAGGCGAGGTGCTGGCCGCGATCGACAAGGACCTCGGCGGCCTGGAGAAGTTCCAGAACGACTTTAATGCCGCGGGCGGACGTCAGTTCGGCTCCGGCTGGGTGTTCGTGACCGTTGCCAAGGACGGCAAGCTCGCGATCGAGACTCGTCCGAACCAGGACAATCCGATCATGGACGGCAAGCGCGCGCTGCTTGGCAACGACGTCTGGGAGCACGCCTATTATCTCAACTACCAGAACCGCCGCGCCGATTATCTCAAGGCGTGGTGGAACACGGTGAACTGGACCAAGGTCGCCGAGCGTTTTGCGGCGGCGAAGGCCGGTACGCTCGGCGTTTGATCGCGCGCTCCATCTTGAAAAGCGAAAGGGCGGCTCTTGAGCCGCCCTTTTTTGTCAGTGTAGCGTTCGTCCAGCGCTCAGCTGATCAGAACCGATCGAGGTTCATCACCTTGGTCCAGGCGGCGGCGAAGTCCTTGGCGAACTTCTCCTTGGAGTCCGCGCAGGCATAGACCTCAGCGAAGGCGCGAAGCTGCGCATGCGAACCGAAGATCAGGTCGACGCCGGTGGCGGTCCACTTGACCGCCTTTGTCTTCCGATCTCGGCCCTCGTAGGCATCGCCCGACGGCTGCCACTCCGTGCTCATGCTCAGCAGATTGACGAAGAAATCGTTCGTCAATGTCCCCACCTTGCTGGTGAAGACGCCGTGCTTTGATCCGCCGGCATTCGCGCCGAGGACGCGCAGGCCGCCGACCAGCGCCGTCAGTTCGGGTCCCGTCAACCGCAGCAATTGCGCGCGGTCAATCAGCGCTTCCACCGGCCCCAGGAACTGATGCTTCTTGCCGTTGACATAATTGCGGAAGCCATCGGCACGCGGTTCGAGCGGAGCAAAGGAAGCGACGTCGGTTTGATCCTGCGACGCATCCATGCGCCCCGGCGTGAACGGCACCTTGACGTCGACGCCGGCGTCCTTTGCGGCTTTTTCGACCGCCGCGGAGCCGCCGAGAACGATCAGGTCGGCAAGCGAAACCTTCTTGCCGAACTCCTTCTGGATCGCCTCCAGCTTCTGCAGCACCGTGTTCAGCTCGGCGGGCTGGTTGACCTCCCACTCCTTCTGGGGGCTGAGACGAATACGCGCGCCATTGGCGCCGCCGCGCTTGTCGGAGCCGCGGAACGTCGACGCCGACGCCCATGCGGTCGAAACGAGCTGCGACACCGACAGACCCGAGCTGAGAATCTTGGTCTTCAGCGCGGCGATATCCGCGTCGCCGATCAGCGGATGATCCGCCGCCGGAATCGGGTCCTGCCAGATCAGCGTTTCCTTCGGCACCAGCGGGCCGAGATAACGCGCGACCGGACCCATGTCACGGTGCGTGAGCTTGAACCAGGCACGCGCAAACGCGTCCGCGAACTGGTCCGGGTTTTCGTAGAAGCGCCGCGAAATCTTCTCGTAAGCCGGATCGAAGCGCAGCGACAGGTCGGTCGTCAGCATCATCGGCACATGCTTCTTCGACTTGTCGAAGGCGTCCGGGATCGTCGCTTCCGCGCCCTTCGCCTTCCACTGCTTGGCACCGGCCGGGCTCTTGGTCAGCTCCCATTCGTTCTCGAACAGGTTCTTGAAGAACAGATTGCTCCACTGCGTCGGCTGCTGCGTCCAGGTGACTTCCGGACCGCCGGTAATGGTATCGGCGCCGATGCCGGTACCGTGCTTGCTCTTCCAGCCGAGGCCCTGATCCTCGAGAGCGCCGCTTTCCGGGTCTGACCCCACCAGCGACGGATCGCCGGCACCATGGGCCTTGCCGAAGGTGTGGCCGCCGGCAATCAGCGCAACGGTCTCTTCGTCATTCATCGCCATGCGGAAGAACGTTTCGCGGATGTCTTTCGCCGCTGCGAGCGGATCCGGGTTGCCGTTCGGGCCTTCCGGATTGACGTAGATGAGACCCATCTGCACGGCGCCGAGCGGCTCGGAGAGTTCGCGTTCGCCACTGTAGCGTTCGTCGCCCAGCCAGGTGCCTTCGGGGCCCCAGAATAGCTCCTCGGGCTCCCAGACGTCGGTGCGGCCGCCGGCGAAGCCGAACGTCTTGAAGCCCATCGATTCCAGCGCGACGTTGCCAGCGAGAATCATCAGGTCGGCCCACGAGATCTTGCGGCCGTATTTCTGCTTGATCGGCCATAGCAGCCGGCGCGCCTTGTCGAGATTGGCGTTGTCAGGCCAGCTGTTCAGCGGCGCGAAGCGCTGCTGACCAGCCCCGGCGCCGCCGCGGCCGTCCGTGATGCGGTAGGTGCCGGCGCTGTGCCACGCCATGCGGATCATGAGACCGCCATAGTGACCGAAATCGGCCGGCCACCACTCCTGCGATTCCGTCATCAACGCGGTCAGGTCCTTGACCACGGCATTGAGGTCGAGGGTCTTGAACTCCTTGGCGTAATCGAACGCCTCGCCCATCGGATCGGACAGAGTGGAATTGCGGTGGAGCAGCGAAACGTCCAGCGCGTCCGGCCACCAATCGCGGTTCGAGTGTCCGCCTTTTCCGCCCGAGAACGGGCATTTTGTTTTGTCGTCCATGATTGCCTCCTAAGGGCCGCTTCCAGTCAGATTGGAAGCACTCTAAGAGCCGCTTTCCATCAGGGGAAGTTGATTTTAATGATCGAACCGATAAGATATTCTGATGATACAGATGACGCTCAGACAGCTTCGCTATTTTGATGCGCTGGCCCGTCACGGCCATTTCGGGCGCGCGGCGGAAGCCTGCTCGATCTCGCAGCCGGCCCTGTCGATGCAAATCAAGGAAATGGAGCAAGCGCTCGGCGGCGCGCTGCTGGAACGAAGCGCGCGACAGATCACGCTGACGGAATTCGGCGAAGAGATCGTGCAGCGCGTCCGCGACATCCTGCGCTCGGTCGATGAACTCGGCGATTTCGCGCGCGCGGCACAGGACCGGCTTGCCGGCCGGCTGCGCATCGGCATGATCCCGACGATCGCGCCCTATCTGCTGCCGAAAGTGATCGAGAACCTCGCGCGCATGCATCCGGAACTCGACATCCACGTGCGCGAGACGCTGACGCCGAAGCTGATCAAGGAAGTGACCGAAGGCCGGCTCGATACGGCGATCGTGGCATTGCCGGTATCGGAGCCATCGCTGACCGAGGTCGCGTGCTTTTCCGAGACCTTCCTGCTGGTGCGGCCGGGCGCGGACGAGGGCACACCGGTGCCAAGCCACGAGACGCTGCGCGAGATGCGGTTGCTGCTGCTCGAAGAGGGGCATTGTTTCCGCGACCAGGCGCTGTCGTTCTGCAACATGCAGTCGCCGCCGCGCGAGGTGCTGGACGCAAGCTCGCTGTCCACGCTCGTTCAGATGGTCGGCGCCGGCATCGGCGTCACCCTGATTCCGGAAATGGCGGTCACGGTGGAAACCCGTTCGGCACAGGTCTCGGTCGCGCGGTTCAGCAACCCGCAACCGTCGCGGACCATCGGCATGGTCTGGCGCAAGACCAGCCCGCTGGCCGCACAGCTGCAGCAAATCTCGGAAGTGGTCTGCCTTGCCGCCGATGCCTTGCGCGAACAGCGCAAGGTGAAACCCTCGTTGCGAAAATCGCGGGGGTGATCAGCAACGCGACAAGGTCCCGCCGATGACGGGATATGTGATGAAGTATTATCGATGGAAGAGGGGAGAGCTCCGCACGATAGACGAAGAGGCGCAAAACAACTTGCGGATGCCCGCGGTGCGCTCTAGTTAGACGCATCCCTGCGCACCAATCCCGTTCCCGAGTTTTCATGATCCGCGTCCTGGCCGTTGCACTTATCCTGTCGTGCTCCGTCACACCCGCATGGGCGCAAGCCCAGCCCGCGCCTATAGCCGCGCCATCCGCGCCGAAGCCCGCCAAGAAGGCGGCGGCAAAGACCAAGACCAGCGCGAGGCAAGCCGCGCCGACGGAAAGCGGTCCTTGTCAGATCGGCGTTATTCCAGCGGTCGGCGACCAGTTCGCGGTTCAGAAAATCGGCCTCACCGTATTCAACAACGATTATGCGGATGTACCGATCGAGAGCTGGGGTCTCGACGATCTCGTGGTCGCGCGCGTTCGCGCCGTGACGGGTTCCGGCGCCGGTGTCCGGCGAATAGCCTACTCGAAGCAGGCGTTCGCGCCTTACGACCGTCCTGCCCCGGCGCTGTTTCGCAATCCCGAGAGCGATCTGACCACCATTGTGCGGCAGATCACCGCGAACGCTGGTTGCGCGCGCTATGTGGCGGTTACAAAACTTGACAGCAAGTTGGACGGAACCAACCAAACCCTGCGCGGCATCGGCGTTTATCACCGCGGCATCGGCAGCCTCGTCGGCCATACCCGCTTGTACTCCAGCATCCAGGTCACGGTGTTTGACGGACAGACCTACGCGGTAAGCAAAAAGCCTTTTAACCTCAATCTTGGCTTGGCACTTGCCAGGGGGTTTGGAGTCGAGGATCCGCTTACCAAACTCGAAAACTCTGCGTTTCCAGAGCCCGCAGCAGCGGCGGCGACGAGCGCGACATTGCGCGACGGTACCCGGGCATTGCTTGCTACGCATCTCGACAAGGCGCTGTCGGCCGCGCTTGGACAATAACGCAAAGGATGCGCGAAAAGCGCAAGCCGAAACCCTCGCCGCGAAATCGCGGGCGTGATGAGCGAAGGCCTCACAGCCGCGCTTAATTTTTTTGCTAGCCATGCCTCCTGCTGCCCAACTACCTCAAAGACAATTGAGCGTGGCTCTCCGCGATTCGCCCGAAATCGCCGGCCAGTCGACCGCACGAAATAAAGTTGACCAACATATCGCTCGACGTTGAACCGTTCGTCCTAGGCGTAGTGCGTTGCCAATTCGCGTCAGACGCGCAATGAAGATGGCATTGTCTGCCCCCGCCGATGAAAGGTTCCGCCATGATGCAGCTTTATTGGTCGCCCCGCTCGCGTTCGTTTTCCTCGCTGTGGCTGTTCGAAGAGACCGGACAACCCTATGAACGCGTGCTGACGGACATCTCGACCGGCGCACAGCGCAAGCTCGAATATCTGGCGATCAATCCGATGGGCAAGGTGCCGGCGCTCCGGGATGGCGAGGCCACGCTTGCCGAAGCCGCCGCGATCGCGGCCTATGTCGCCGAGCGCTATCCGGAAGCGAAGCTGGCGCCGCCGCTCGGAGATCCGCTGCGCGCAAAGTATCTCTACTGGCTGTTCTTCAGCCCCGGTTGTATCGAGCCTGCGATTGTGCAGCTCGCGACCAAGATCGAAATGAATCCGGTCGCGGCCGGCTGGGGCGATTCGCAACGCGTGATCGACGTGCTCGACAACGCGCTGGAGAAAGGTCCGTGGATTCTCGGCGAGAATTTTTCCGCAGCCGACATCATCATTGGCTCCGGGCTGAATTTCGCCGTGCGGCTGTTCAAGATGGTGCCGTCGCGGCCGTCGTTCGACGCCTATATTGACCGATGCGCGGCGCGGCCGGCGTTCCAGCGCGCAGAGAAGATCGCGGCGGGATAGGCGTTCACGACTGTCATCACCGGCGAAAGCGGGTGACCCAGTATTCCCGAGATATCAGTAATTGAATCGAGAAGCCGCGGCGTACTGGATGCCCCGCTTTCGCGGGGCATGACAAATCACGCATCCATGCGCTTGAACACCAGCGTGGCGTTGGTGCCGCCGAAACCGAACGAATTCGACAGCACGGTGCCGAGCTTGGCATTGTCGATGCGCTTGCGCACGATCGGCATGTCGGCGAACACCGGGTCGAGCTCGGTGATGTTAGCGCTCTCGCACACAAAACCGTTGTTCATCATCAGCAGCGAATAGATCGCTTCCTGAACGCCGGTGGCACCGAGCGAATGTCCGGTCAGCGCCTTGGTCGCCGAGATCGGCGGGCATTTTTCGCCGGTGCCGAACACCTTGCGGATCGCCTCGATTTCCGGCGGATCGCCGGCGGGCGTCGAGGTGGCGTGCGGATTGATGTAGTCGATCGGCGTCTTCACGGTCTCCATCGCCATCCGCATGCAGCGCTCGGCGCCTTCGCCCGAGGGGGCCACCATGTCGTAGCCGTCAGACGTCGCGCCATAGCCGACCACTTCGGCGTAGATGCGCGCGCCGCGCGCCTTGGCGTGTTCGAGCTCTTCCAGCACCACCACGCCGGCGCCGCCCGCAATGACGAAGCCGTCGCGGCTGACGTCATAGGGACGCGACGCGGTGGCGGGCGTGGCGTTGTATTTCGAGGACATCGCGCCCATGGCGTCGAACAGCACCGACAGCGACCAGTCGAGTTCCTCGCAGCCGCCGGCGAAGATCACATCCTGCTTGCCGATCTGGATCGTCTCATAGGCGTTGCCGATGCAATGGTTGGAGGTCGCGCAGGCCGACGAGATCGAATAGTTCACGCCTTTGATCTTGAACCAGGTCGCCAGCGTGGCTGAGGCGGTCGACGACATCGCCTTTGGCACCGCGAACGGCCCCACGCGTTTGGGACCCTTGGTCCTGGTGATATCGGCCGCTTCGACGATGGTGCGCGCGGACGGTCCGCCGGAGCCCATGATGATGCCGGTACGGACGTCGGAAACTTCGGTCGGGCTGAGACCGGAATCCTGGATCGCCTGCTCCATCGCGATGTGATTCCACGCCGCGCCCTCGCCGAGAAAGCGCATCGCGCGCCGGTCGATGACATCGGCGGGATTGAGGGACGGAGCGCCCTGCACCTGCGAGCGGAAGCCGAGTTCGGCGTATTTTTCCGCGCGCGTGATCCCCGATTTCGCCTCATGAAGGCTCGCAAGCACTTCCTGGGTGTTATTTCCGATGGATGAGACGATGCCCATCCCCGTGATGACAACCCGCCTCATGATCGCCTCGTCCTGTCGTTTGCGTTTTGTGTGATGGCCGCCGTCAAACCGAATTCCGCCTATTGGAGAGCGGGTAACTTACGCTCCCGGCAATGCGGCACCCTGCTTTAACAGCCCCACCCTCAGATCCTTCGCGCGATAGATAATCTCGCCGTCGGCCGAAAGCCAGCCGTCGGCGATACCCAGCCAGAGCTTTAGACGCATCACGCGCTTGATATCGACGTTGTACACAATCTTGCGGACATTCGGCATCACTTGACCGGAGAACTTCAGTTCGCCGAGGCCCAACGCCCGGCCGCGGCCCTCGCCGCCGGTCCAGCCGAGATAAAAGCCGACCATCTGCCACAGCGCGTCGAGGCCGAGACAGCCCGGCATCACCGGATCGCCTTTGAAATGGCAGCCGAAGAACCAGAGATCCGGGTTCACGTCGAGTTCGGCGCGAACGATGCCCTTGCCGTATTCCCCACCGGTTTCGGAAATTTCGGTGATGCGATCGAACATCAGCATCGGCGGCAGCGGTAATTGCGCATTTCCCGGGCCGAATAGCTCGCCACGGCCGCACGCCAGCAAATCCTCGTATTCGTAACCGCCGCGGCGATCCAGCATCGTTTCAGCCTCTCTAAGATGTCCCGCAAAAGTATCCTGGTCGCGCTTTCGAGCGAACCGGACCGGTTTCCCGCGGAAGAATGCCTGTTTCCCGCAAATTGGCGCTACTTGGGTGCCACCGGCAAATGTCCCTGCCGAATATGCATATGTGGTCCGCGCGCTCTGTAACATAGGCCTTGGCGGGCGGCAAAGCACTGGATAGGGCCTAAAAGCACCCTGTCCCATCGCGGGTTCCGCCTTTACCTTGGGATCGTTCTAGTTGCGAAAAACTTGCATCTAAAGGATTTCCTTTTATATTGGGCAAGAATATTGCCCAAGTTTGTCAGCGTGGTACCGAAGTGGAAATGAACGACCAGGTCTCGACTGTGAACGACGACGCCGCTGACTTAGCCGCGATGGATCCGGCCGCCCATGCCGCCGGACATCAACCGGCGTTGACCGGCTGTCCCTGGCATGACGTCAACGAAATGCTGCAAGCTGCCGGCCTGCGGCCGACCCGCCAGCGCATGGCGCTCGGCTGGCTGCTGTTCGGCAAGGGCGCGCGGCATCTGACCGCTGAAATGCTGTACGAGGAAGCGACGCTGGCCAAGGTGCCGGTCTCGCTCGCCACCGTCTACAACACGCTCAACCAGCTCACCGATGCCGGCCTGCTGCGCCAGGTCAGCGTTGACGGCACCAAGACCTATTTCGACACCAACGTGACGGCGCATCACCACTTCTATCTCGAGAACAACCACGAGCTGGTCGACATTCCAGATCCGCATCTGGTGCTGTCGCGGATGCCCGACGTGCCGGAAGGTTACGAAATCGCCCGCGTCGACATGGTCGTGCGGCTGCGCAAGAAGCGCTGAGCTTTTTCAGCTCGTCGTCCCGGCGAAGGCCGGGACCCATAACCACAAATGCTTGTTGTTGGATGACGGCGTCTACCACCGCCTGATCGAGGAATCACGCGGTATGGGTCCCGGCCTTCGCCGGGACGACGCAAGAGTTGTTGCTCACCGCGAACCTGCCTCAATCCACCTTCTCGTCGGCGTAGACGCCCCACAGCCGCTGCTGTTCGATCCAGCCGTCAAATCCGTTGCCGATCACGCGGCACCAGCCGGCCGCGCATTTCTTGACCTGGGCAACGACGCCGGCCTGCAGGCGCGCGGCGACCGCGCTGGACGGATCGGCGCGATCGTAGAGCGGCGCGAGTTCGTCCTTGGTCTTCATGGTGACGACGGCGGTGCGGCGGCCCGACAGCAGGGAATGATAGACCCAGCCCTCGGCGCCTTCGGAATCGCGCACCCGGCGCCAGTTCTCGAATTCAGCGGTGATTTCGACCGGCAGGCCGGAGCGGGTGTAAACCCAGGCGACGTCATTGTCCTTTGTCGGACCGGCCCTGACATTCACATGATCGGATTTGAGGCTGACATAACGCGGCACCGGGAGGCCGCTGGTGGTGGAGCCTGCTTCCTTGGCTGAAAAACCTGTGCTGACCGACGCACCCAGCATGCACCCTGCCAGCACCGCCATCGAACAGAAACGCCCCAACGCCATCAACTCGTCTCCTGCCGAGAACCTCTCAACTCGAATTCTTCGAGTTGAAACAATCCACTCAACGCCTGAAACCCAAGACCCTTAAACTTGAGTCCCCCTGTGCCCGCCCTGGTCGCAACTCGGATTGTCGTTCCCGAGGGGTTCTTGTCTTGGCCCGGCCTTCTGCTAGAGAGGACGGAACGCTTGAGAACCAGAACGCCCGAATTTCCCTGATTACCTTGACCCTTCCCTTGGCAACCCCGAGGTAAGGATCGGGGAACCCGAGGAAGCGCTAAGGAAACCTAAGGAAACGACCAGGTAGCCGTTCGAACCGCGCAGCGAATGCAGTGTCGAACAACCAGGTTAATGAGGCCTCAACGGCGAAGCTTCTGACTCGTCAAAGGTTGGACGAGCCATTGCCTCATGAGAGCAGGACATGTCGGTTAAGAAAAAGCCTCTCGTCGTCGTCACCCGCAAACTCCCGGACTCGATCGAGACCCGGATGCGCGAACTGTTCGATGCGCGGTTAAATCTCGACGACACGCCGATGACGCCGGAACAGATCGCCGAGGCGGTCCGTACCGCCGACGTGCTGGTGCCGACCGTGACCGACCTGGTCAACGAGGAAATTCTCAAGCAGCCCGACTGCAAGCTGCGGATGATCGCCAATTTCGGCAATGGCGTCGACAATATCGACGTCACGGCGGCGCATGCGCGCGGCATCACCGTGACCAACACGCCGAAAGTCTTGACCGAAGACACCGCCGACATGACCATGGCGCTGATTCTCGCGGTGCCGCGGCGGCTGATCGAGGGCGCCTCGATTCTCACCGATGGCAAGCACTGGCCGGGCTGGTCGCCGACCTGGATGCTCGGTCATCGCATCGGCGGCAAACGCCTCGGCATTATCGGCATGGGCCGCATCGGCCAGGCGGTGGCGCGCCGGGCCCGCGCCTTCGGCCTGCAGATCCACTATCACAACCGCCGTCCCGTCGCGCCCGTGATCGCCGACGAATTGGGCGCGACCTATTGGGAAAGCCTCGACCAGATGCTGGCGCGGATGGACATCATCTCGGTGAACTGTCCGCACACCCCAGCGACGTTCCACCTGCTGTCGGCGCGGCGCTTAAAACTGATCCGGAAAGAGGCCTATATCGTCAACACCGCGCGCGGCGAGGTGATCGACGAGGACACGCTGATCAAGCTGATCGAAGGTGGCGAGATCGGCGGCGCCGGGCTCGACGTCTACGAGCATGAGCCCGCCGTCAATCCAAAACTGGTTCGGCTGGCCAAGGCCGGCAAGGTCACGCTGCTGCCGCACATGGGCTCGGCCACGATCGAAGGCCGTGTCGAGATGGGCGAGAAGGTGATCATCAACATCAGGACCTTCCTCGACAACCACAAGCCGCCGGACCGCGTGCTGCCCAGCATGCTGTGAGGCGGCCACCGAGGATGATGTGAGCGAAGCCCACGCATCGCTGCTGAACCGTCTCGCCGCCACCGTCGTCGCACTACATCCCACGCGGATCATCCGCGTCGCGATCGATGGCGTCGATGGCGCGGGAAAGACCACGCTGGCGGATGCGCTGGCGCCGCTCGTGGCAGCACAAGGCCGCCCGACGATCCGAGCTTCCGTCGATGATTTCCATCATCCACGCTCGGTACGATACGCGCGTGGCCGGTATTCACCTGATGGCTTTTTCCTCGACTCGTACGACTACGATTCATTTCGGACACTGTTGCTCGATCCCTTGAGTCCCGGTAGCTCCGGTCGATACGTCGCAAGACGTTTTGATCTCGACAACGACCGGCCGTTCGGACCGGTCACGCAGCAGGCGCCGCCAACCGCCGCGCTGATCGTTGACGGCATCTTCCTGCACCGCCCCGAGCTTCGGGCCTGTTGGGACCTCTCGATCTTTCTGAAGGTCGACTTCAATGTCTCCGTGCCGCGCGGCGCGCGGCGCGGCCCGGATTTTGGCACGCCAGATCCTGCTGCGCCGCCGAACCAGCGTTATGTCGGGGGCCAGCAGCGATATCTGCGTGAGTGCGCCCCGGAAGAGCATGCCGATATTGTCATCGGCTACAATGATCTGCGGGAGCCAAGAATACTGAAGTGGCGTGCTTCACCCAGTTGAGCCGCCCCGGCCCTTCCGTCTCTCCTGCTTGCGCCATTCCCCGACAAACGCGACGAACGCGCCCAGCGCCGGCGGCGGCTGGCGGCGGCTCGGATAGTACAGAAACGGTCCGGGAAACGGCGCGCACCAGTCGTCGAGCACGCTGACCAGCGCACCCGATTTGATGCCAAAGCGTACATAACCTTCAAACGTCAACCAGAAGCCGATCCCATCATGGACGGCGCGCAGCGCAAGGCCGAGATAGGTTGCGACCAGTTTTGCCGGCGGCGAAACCACCACGACACGTCCCGCCTTCTCGAATTCCCAATCCAGCATGGCGCCGCTGCCGAACCGGGTGCGGATGCAGGCGTGATCGAGCAGATCCTTCGGCTGCATCGGCTTGCCGTGTCGCGCCACATATTCCTTCGATGCCACCACCGCGTAGCGCTGCGGCGCCCCGAGCGAAACCGCAATCATGTCCTGTGCCAGATGCTCGCCGTAGCGCACGCCGGCGTCGAAACCGCCGGCGACGATATCGACGAATGCACTCTCGCCGACGATTTCCAGTTCGATCTGCGGATACTTTGCAAGAAACGGCGCAACCATCGGCGCGAGCACGAGGTCGATCGCGGGCGGTGGCGCATTGATCCGCAAGCGGCCGGACGGCACGCCGCGCAGGCCGCGCACCTGATCGAGCGCGTCGCCGACATCCGACATCGCCGGCCCGACCCGGGCCAGCAGCAGTTCGCCGGCTTCGGTCAATGCAACGCTGCGGGTGGTGCGGTTCATCAGGCGGACGCCAAGCCGCTCCTCCATGTCGCGCAGCCGCTGGCTGAGACTCGAAACGGAGACGCGCTGCTCGATCGCGGCGCGCCGGAAATTCCGGGTGCGCGCCACGGCGACGAAGGCATCGAGATCGCGGAGGTCAAAATCCTGCATTGTTCGGTATACTGAACAAGCTATTTAGCATTGTCCAGCTTATCGCTCTAATCGCGATCGGCCATACCAGCCTCGTCAACCCGGCGCGGGAATCCCCGCCGCCAATACGAGGAGCACCACCATGGAACACCGCAAACTCGGCAAGACCGGCCCCGACGTCGCCGCCATCGGTCTCGGCTGCATGGGCATGTCGGACTTTTATGGTCCGGCCGACCGCGGCGAGAGCATCGCCACCATTCATGCCGCGCTCGACGCCGGGATCACCCTGCTCGACACCGGTGACTTCTACGGCATGGGCCACAACGAATTGCTGATCCGCGAGGCGCTCGCCGGCCGCGGCCGCGACGATGTGCAGATCAGCGTCAAGTTCGGTGTGTTGCGCGATCCCGCGCGCGGTTTCATCGGCATGGACTGCCGCCCGGCGGCGGTGAAGAATTTCATCGCCTATTCGCTGCAGCGGCTCGGCGTCGATCACATCGACATCTACCGGCCGGCCCGGCTCGATCCGGCGGTGCCGATCGAAGACACGGTCGGCGCCATCGCCGACATGATCAAGGCCGGCTATGTCAGGCATATCGGCCTGTCCGAAGTCGGCTCCGACACCATCCGTCGCGCCCATGCCGTGCATCCGATCGCCGATCTGCAGATCGAATATTCGCTGATCTCGCGCGGCATCGAGGACGATATCCTGCCGACCTGCCGCGAACTCGGTATCGGCGTCACCGCTTATGGCGTGCTGTCGCGCGGCCTGATCAGCGGACACTGGTCGAAAGACAAGTCCGGCGGACAGGACTTCCGGCAGATGACCCCGCGTTTCCAGGGCGCCAATCTCGACGCCAATCTGGCGCTGGTCGAGCCGCTGCGCGAGGTCGCCGCCGATCTCGGCGTATCGGTGGCGCAGGTCGCGATTGCCTGGGTGGCGGCGCAGGGCAATGACATCGTGCCGCTGGTCGGCGCCCGCCGCCGCGACCGGCTGACCGAAGCGCTTGGCGCGCTCGATGTGAAGCTCTCGGCGGCGCATCTGGACAAGCTCGCGAAGGCATTCCCGCCGGATGCAGCCGCCGGCACGCGTTATGCGACGGAGCAAATGGCGCATCTGGACAGCGAGAAGAAGCGGGCCTGAATGCAACCGCACGAGTTCCTCGCGCCCCCATTCGCCGGGGCGCGAGGGTTCCGTGAGCAAAATCACGGTAACTCATCCAATCTGTCCCTAGCCTCCTGTAGCAGCCGAAGCGGATGGCCCCTTCGTCTCGCGACAAGGAGAAGACAGATGAAGAAGTCCGACATCAACGCAGTCGAGCCTGCGAAGTCCGAGCTCGAAGCGCCGGTTCAGCTCACCCCGGAACAGCTTGAAATCGTCGCAGCCGGTTTCAGGGCTGCGATCAACCGCGGATCGCTGGGCGATATCATCAAGGATATCACCATCTTCGGCAGATTTCCGACGCCGACGATGCCGGTGCCCACAAAGACGGTTCTATTCTGAATCGATCAAGAGACGAGATGGCGTTCGGCGCGTCGTGCGTCGGACGCCATCCCGGACGCCTTTTCATTTCAGGATAGACGCAGCTCACCCGGCACGCGCAGCGAGATAGAGGGATTCATGTCCAAGGATTTAAAGAAGCAGATCGACTGCCCGAGTTCGCAGGCGACCGACGAGGGCGCCCGAATCTTTGGCGTAATCACCGGTACGCCGGAGCAGCACCGGGTCGGATATCTCACCGAGACCGTGCCAATCTCCGAACAGGTCCTTGCCCTTGCGGGAGATGCCAAGCCCACGGAACTGTTCCGCATCGCGGCACCCTGCGCGGGCGCCAGCGGCGGCTGCAAGCATTTCAAGGGTAACACCTGCAGTCTGGCCAAAAGGATCGTTGAAGGCGTTCCGGCTGTCGTCAACGCGCTTCCCGCCTGCGAGATTCGCCCCACCTGCCGCTGGTTCCGTCAGGAAGGCAAAGAGGCCTGCTTCCGTTGCCCGCAGGTCATGACGGATAAATCAAACGCGTCTGACTACGAGAAGCAGATTGCCGACATCGACTGACGGCGGATGCCCGCCAGTCCTCACCGGTGCGCACTTAGATCAGTGATCGTGGGCGTATCACCATTGAGCGGGTTCGCGGGATCGCGCCGGTAGCGCAGGGTTTCGAACCGCATCGCGCGGGCGTCCACCATCACCAGCCGTCCGACCAGGCTGTCGCCGAAGCCGACGATTTCGCGAATCGCTTCCAGCGCCATCATCGATCCCAGCATGCCCGCGAGAGCACCCACCACGCCGGCCTCGGCGCAGGCCGGCACCGTGCCCGGCGGCGGCGCCTCTGGAAACAGACAGCGATAGGTCGGATTGAACTCGCCGCCGGCGTCCCGCTCATGGGCGCGGATCGTGGTCAGCGATCCGTCGAACTGACCGAGCGCCGCCGTGATCAGCGGCTTGGCCGCGAGGAAGCAGGCGTCGGAAACCAGATAGCGGGTTTCGAAATTATCTGACCCATCGAGCACCAGATCATAACCGCCGATCAGCGACATCGCGTTGCCGGCATCGAGACGCACCGCATGCGCCTCGAAGTTGACGTGCGGGTTGAGCGCGTCGATCTGCTGCGCGGCGCTATCGACCTTGCGCTTGCCGATATCGGGCGTGGTGTGGATGATCTGGCGCTGCAAATTGGACAGCGAGACAATATCGTCGTCGACCACGCCGAGCGTGCCGATGCCGGCGGCGGCGAGATACATCAGCACCGGGGCGCCGAGACCGCCGGCGCCGATCACCAGCACGGACGCCTCCTTCAGGGCGGTCTGGCCGGGGCCGCCGACCTCGCGCAGCACGATGTGGC
Organism: Bradyrhizobium sp. AUGA SZCCT0182; assembly: GCF_018130185.1. Taxonomy (NCBI): domain Bacteria; kingdom Pseudomonadati; phylum Pseudomonadota; class Alphaproteobacteria; order Hyphomicrobiales; family Nitrobacteraceae; genus Bradyrhizobium; species Bradyrhizobium sp. AUGA SZCCT0182. The sequence goes on from NZ_JAFCLY010000019.1 coordinate 49,053, forward strand.
GGGCATAGCGTTCGAGTTCGTCGGCGGTCAGCATCGTCGATCTATTCCCATGCGCCGTTCCGTGAACCGGGGCGCTGTTGTTGCTGACCAAGCAGATGTGCTTAATTGACCCGAGGTCAATGATCGCTCCAATATTCCCTCCCGATTCCGAATATTCCCTGGGATTTGTCATGAGATCGGTGTTTTCAGCAACAATGATGGTCTCGGCCGCCATTTTCGCGAGCCTGGGATCGTCAGCTCAGGCCCAGTTGACGCCGCCCTCCACGGCCGGCGCCAAGCCGAAGCCGGTCGCGACGGTGCCGATCCGGCCCGCGCTGCAAAAGCCCGAGGAAACCGCCAACGCGATGTCGCAGGCCGAACGGCTGGCGCTGCAATCCGACCTCGCCTGGGTTGGCCAGTACAATGGCGCGATCACCGGCGACGTCAGCGAGCGCATGGTCAAGGCGATCAAGGAATTCCAGAAGAGCCGCGGGGCCAAGGAGACTGGCGTGCTCAATCCGCAGGAGCGCGGCATCCTCGCCGACACCGCCAGGAAGCGGCAGGAAAATGTCGGCTGGAAGATCGCCACCGATCCCGGCACCGGCGTACGGCTCGGCATTCCCACAAAGCTGGTGCCGCAGCAGGCCAGCGACGCCAACGGCACCAAATGGACGTCGCCGACCGGAACCATCCAGATCCAACTGGCGCGGCGCAAGGAAGCCAATCCGACCACGGCAAAACTCGCCGAGCTGGAAAAGAAGGAAGCCCAGCGCAAGATCGATTACACGGTGGTGAAGCCGGACTTCTTCGTGCTGTCCGGCCTGCAAGGCCTGAAGAAGTTCTATTTGCGCGGCACCTTCAAGGGCGATGAAGTCCGCATCCTCACCATCCTCTATGATCAGGCCACGGAAAATACCGTGGAGCCGGTGGTGATCGCAATGTCGAGCGCATTCAACGCTTTTCCAACCGGCCCGCAGGTCGCGGGCCCCCCGCCGCGCAAGACCGTGGAATATGGCACCGGCGTCGTGGTCAGCGACGACGGCGCGATCATCGCCGACCGCCAGATCACCGACGGCTGCGTCGCCGTCGCGATCGCCGGCTTCGGCAATGCCGACCGTGTGGCCGAGGACAAGGAGCACGATCTCGCTTTGCTGCGCATCTATGGCGCGCGCGGACTGAAGCCGCTCAACCTCGCAAGCCCGGCCTCGAAGACGGCGCTCGACCTGACCGGCATTGCCGATCCGCAGAACCAGGGCGGTGGGAACGCCGCCAGCAGCGTCAAGGCTTCGGTCGCACAGCTTGGCGGCAGCAACGACGTCGCGTTGTCGCCGCCGCCCGCGCTCGGTTTTTCCGGCGCGGCCGCGCTCGACGGCGACGGCAAATTCGCCGGCATCGCGCTGCTGAAGCCGGTGGTCGTTGCAGGTCCAGCGAACGGCGCCGCACAGGCGGTGCTGGTGACATCGGATGCCGTGCGCGATTTTCTCAAGGCCAATGGCGTCACTGGCGCCAGCGGATCACCGGACGCAAAAGCATCCGTGGTGCGTGTGATCTGCGTGCGGAAGTAAACTGACGACGTCAGTCCGCCTCAGGCAGCCTTGATGTTGCTGAGGAAGGTTTCGACGTGGCTTCGCATTGTCTCGGACTGCCGCGACAACTCGCTGGAGGCCTGCAGTACCTGATGCGCGGCGGCACCGGTGTCGCCGGCGGCCTGCTGAACGCCACTCACGTTCGACGAGATTTCGCCGGTGCCGAGCGCAGCCTGCTGCACGTTGCGGGCGATCTCCTGGGTCGCCGAACCCTGTTCTTCCACGGCACCCGCAATCGCGGAGGCGATCTCGCTCATTTCGTTGATGGTCGCCGAGATCCCCTTGATGGCGGCGACGGCTTCGCTCGACGAAGCCTGGATCGACGAAACCTGAGCGCCGATCTGGTCGGTCGCTTTGGCAGTTTGTTCAGCCAGACTCTTGACCTCGGATGCCACCACGGCAAAACCACGGCCGGCCTCACCGGCACGCGCTGCCTCGATCGTCGCATTGAGCGCCAGCAGATTGGTCTGGCTGGCGATCTCGCTGATCAGCTTGACGACGTCGCCGATGCCGGCCGCGTCCTTGAACAGCCCCTGCACCGTCGCATTGGTGCGATCGGCCTCACCCACGGCCTTCTGCGCGATCGAGGCCGACTGCGCCACCTGACGGCTGATCTCGGTAACGGAACTGGCCAGCTCCTCCGACGCAGCCGCGACGGTTTGCACGTTCGTCGAAGCCTCCTCGGTCGCAGCCGCCACCGCGGTCGCCTGGTTGCTGGTCTCTTCCGCCGTCGCCGTCATTGACGACGCGGTCGCCTGCAGTTCGGTCGAGGCCGACGCCACCGACCTCAGCACGGTCGATATGTCGGCATCGAACGTCTGGGTCAGTTCATTGACCCGCGCCGCCCGCGCCACGCGCGCGCTGATGGCTTCGGCCTCCTTTTCGGCGAGCTCCTTGGCCTTGATCATGTTCTCCTTGAAGATCAGGACCGCCCGCGCCATCAGGCCGATTTCGTCCTTCTTGTCGGTCGCCGGGATCGCGACCGAATGATCGCCGCCGGCAAGCTGGCCCATGGCGCCGACCATCTTCAGAATCGGCGGCACGATCGAACGGTTGGTCAGATACACGACAGTCGCCGCAACGCCGATGCCGACACCGAGCAGCACCCAGAGCAGCGTCATCAGGAAACTGGTTTCAGCGAGAACCGCCGCACCGTCGCGTTTCAGACTGTCTTGCTGGCGCGCAACCATCCCGCCGGAACGTGATCCGGTGGCGTCCTTTGTTCCCGCGAAGATATCGAGCAGTTTGTTGGCGCGGGGAGCCGCCTCGTTGGTCAGGAACCACTGCGCCATGTTCCAGCGGTCCGAGGCCCGGATCTCGAACATCTTCTGCGGCATCGGCGCGAACTTGGCGCGGGCATCGACCAGCGCGTCAAACGCCTTCTGCTGCTCGCCTGTCATTTCCGCGCGTCGCTTCGAGAGCGCCTCGAACTTTGTCTGGTTGAGCGCCCAGAGATCCTCAAACTCCTTCTTGAAGGCCATGTCCGCGGTCAGCAGATAGGCGCGGATCGCGCCGATGGCCATCGCCATACTGCCGCGCATGTCTGCAAAACCGATCAACAGGCTCTTGCGCGAATCCGTCGAGGCAATGCCGCCCTCCTCGTCGATGATCGACGTCGCTTTTTGCAGCATGAGTTTCGCCAACGGCGCGGCTTCGGTGGCGAGAATCTTTGCTGCGGGCTGCTCGTCGATGGTGTGGGCAATTGCTTCGGCCTTGTCCTGCGCGCTGCGCAGTTCGTCGAGCAGTGGCTTGGCTTGCTTCCAGTCCGTTTTGTTCTGCTCGTTGGTCCAATGGCTCGAGAGGTTGTCCATCGCGGAGCCATGGCGTTGAATGTCTTTCCAGAGCATCACGCGCTCGGCCTTGAACGCATCGTTGCCGGTGATCAGCCAGCCGCGCAGCGATGCGAGCGAGGCGTACACCCCGGCCACCACGTCATTCGCGGCCATCGCGGTCGGCACGCGAAGATTGACGGTCCGCTCGGTGGAATCGTTGACGTTGCGAACTTTGACGATGGTGATGACGACCACGCATGCAAGCAATGCGCAAAGCACGCTGAAGCCCAGGATCAAACGCCCACGAATACTCAGTTTCAGAATTGCCATGGCGAAGCCCCTTTGTGCAGACCGATAGCTACCGGCAGCGCATCAGGGTGGGCATTAACCATGAAGAATGGAGAAACAGGCGGCCCGTACTAGTACGCAATTCCTGCCGCATCGACGGAATCGCACGAAAATATTTGCGCTATTTTCAACCACAACGAAAGTGCGACAATCTTCGAATCCGAGAAATTGCGTCCACCTATTTGCTAGGCCAGCCCGAACCTCACGCCGGCGCGCGCAAGCCCGCCTGCGATGCCGATCGGTGTGCCGTCGGCGCGCCAGCAGGCTGCGCCCGACATCTGGCCGTCGTCGTGGAATTGAATGGCATTCATGCCGCCGGCGACCGTCGGCACCGCCTGCACTCTGTGGCCCATGGCCGTGAGTTTGGCGCGAACGCTTTCCAACACCGCCGATTCCACTTCCAGCGCATTGCCCTCGGTCCAGACCCGCGGCGCCTCGACGGCTTCCTGCAGACTCATGCCATGGTCGATCAGATTGATCAGCGCCTGCATCGCGCTCGGAAAGATCCGCTTTCCACCGGGCAGGCCGAGCGCATAGACCAGCTTGCCGTCGCGCAGCGCCATCATTGGCGACATCGAGGTGGTGACGCGCTTGCCCGGCGCCAGTGACAGCGCATGGCCGGGCCGGGGATCATAGAGGTTCATGTAGTTGTTCGGCACGGTGCCGAGACCGGGGATCATGATCTTGGCGCCGAACAGATTGTTGATGGTCTGCGTGGTCGCGACCACGTTCCCAAACGCATCCGCCGCCGTCATATGCGTGGTGTGCGCGCCTTCGAGTTGCGCGACGCCGGCGCCCCATTGCTGCGCGCGGCCGGGATCGATCGCGCGGCGACGTTCGTCAGCATAGGCCTTCGACGTCAGCCGCTCCACCGGCACGTTGATGAAGTCAGGATCACCGCTGGCGGCCGCGCGATCGGCAAAGGCAATCTTCAGCACTTCGGCGAGATAGTGAATCGTCTCCGCCGAACCGAAGCCGAGGCGTGCGATATCGTAGCCTTCCAGAATGTTGAGCATCTGCGCGATGTGCACGCCGGAGGCCGCGGGCGGTGGCGGCCCCTGAATTTCCCAACCGCGATAATCAGCGCGGATCGGCTGGCGCTCGACGGTCCTGTAGGTGGTGAGGTCTTCACGGCTGATGAAGCCGCCATGCGCTTTCATGTAGTCGACCAGGATATCGCCGAGCGGTCCCTGGTACAGCGCCGCTGCGCCGTGCTGCGAAATGTGAGTCAGCGTCTCCGCATATTCCGACTGCACCACGCGCTCACCGGCCTTCAGCGGCACCCCCTTGGGCAGAAAGACCGCCGAGATCGCCTTGTCCTTCAGCATGTCAGCCGCGCTGTCGCTGATGCATTCGTGCAGATAGGGCGTCGCGGCATAGCCGCGCGAGGCGTGCTTGATCGCGGGCTGCATCACGTCGGCAAGGCTCATGGTGCCGAACCTTTGCAGCGTTTCGCACCAGGCTTTCAGCGAGCCCGGTGTCGCCACCGCTTTCGGACCGTTTAGATTTTCGTTGCCAACCGTGTCGAACACGTCATGCGCCGAACCCGGTTTTGATTTGTAGGTGTCGGGACGGACAGCGGAACGGTGCTTTGGCCGTCGATGAAGCGATGGCTGCCGTCGGCGAGGCGAATATGTGCCATGCCGCCGCCGATGATGCCGACCATCATCGGCTCGACCACCGTCAGCGTGAACAGCGTCGCGATCGCCGCATCGATGGCGTTGCCGCCGGCCGCCAACATCTCGGCGCCCGCGCTCGAGGCCAGCGGATGATTGCTCACCACCATGCCGCGGCTGGAAGTCGCCGGCTGCTTCTGACATTGAAAAGTAGTGGCCGCGCGATCCCGCCAGTTGCTGGTCATGTTGTTTCCCGTTTCTTTGTTGTTCTGCGGCTGGCATTTCAGCCAAACCGCGCCAGTAATCATGCGGATTAGCCACAATGTTATAATTGGGCGGTTGCATTGTTGCGCTTACTGCCTGTTTACGTCCGTTTCGGAACGAGATGGAGCCAGGCGCAGCCAGTTTTCGCGCGTCACGCGCCACTTTTCCGATTTCGACTGGCCGTTGTGATGCGCGAGTTCGATGTAGCCAACGAACTCGGCTCCGGTCTTTTGCTTGACGCGGCGGGACGCTTCATTGGAAGCCACGTTGCAAACGTAGAACTGCTCGATAGCGAGCGTGTTGAAGGCAAAATCGTTTACGGCCGAGATGGCCTCGGTCATCAGTCCGCGACTCCAATAGGGCTCGGCGAGCCAGAATCCCCGGTTGCCTTTCGGGCTGTCCGCCGAGGGTCGAAAATGGATGTTGCCGATGGCCTCGCCGTCGCCCGCTCGCAATACCAAGACCCAGTGATAGAGTTCTTCGCCCGCGGTGATTTTTTCCAACTGAATCCTGATGAAGCTTTCCGCGCCGTCGTCCGGATAGGGCCAGGGCACGACGGATGCGAGATTCCGGATAATGTTCCAGTTGTTGAAATGGCGCTGGATCGCCGGCGCGTCGGATAGCGCGAGCGGTCGCAGGATCAGGCGCGAGGTCTGGATCGTCGGCGTGTTCATGATGTCGATGCTGCGGCGCGGACGTGCGTGACTACTTCTGGCATTTCGGGCACCAGAAGGTCGAGCGGCCGTTCTGGACGAAGCGCCGCACGACGCCGCCGCAGCGCGCGGTCTGGCATTTCTCGCCCTCGCGGTCATAGACCTGGAACGAGTGCTGGAAATAGCCGAGTTCGCCCGAGGTCTGGCGATGGTCGCTGATCGAGGAGCCGCCGGCCTTGATCGCCTGGTTCAAGACATCGTGGATCGAGCCGACCAGGCGCTTGGCGTGGTCGGTCGGCTCGGCTTTCTTCGTCGCCAGGGTCGCAGCCAGCCGGCGCGGCGACAGATGGGCGCGATAAAGCGCTTCGCAGACATAGATGTTGCCAAGTCCCGCCACCACGCGCTGGTCGAGCAAGGCGGCCTTCAGGCTGGTTTTCTTGTTGTGGCAGGATTGCGCCAGCATCCTTGCATCAAATTCATTGCCGAGCGGTTCGGGACCGAGCCCTTTCAGCAGCGGCTCCTCCTCCAGCGCGTTGCGGGCGATAATCTTCATGTAACCGAAGCGGCGCGGATCGTTGAACACGACAGAGGCGCCCGACGACATGTGGAACACGACGTGATCATGGGCGCGGTCTTCGCTGCGCGGGAGATGGAATTGGCCAGGTGTATTTTGGCCAGGTGTATTCTTGCTTGTGCTGTTGGCGCCGTTTTCCAGCACGCGAAACGAGCCCGACATGCCTAGATGCATCAGCAGCACGTCGCCCGAGGTCAGGTCCGCCATCAGATATTTGGCGCGGCGGCCAAGGCCGGTCACGGTCTGGCCCTCCAGCCGCGCGATAAAGTCTTTTTGAAAGGGAAACCGCAGATCTTTCCGCCGGGCTTCCGCCTTGACGATTTTTGACCCCTCCATGGCGGGTTGCAGGCCGCGGCGGACGGTCTCAACTTCGGGTAATTCAGGCATGCAGCTATTCACCTTATGAAGGTGACGTGATAGCGCCATTGCGGCGGGCGCGCTATGGTCAGGCCATGGAGATAAGTTGATGGATCGGCCGGACCAAACGACGCATTTTGGCTTCAGGGACGTCCCCTTTGGGGACAAGCAGACGCTGGTGAACGACGTGTTTCACAGCGTGGCGTCGCGCTATGATTTGATGAACGATCTGATGTCGGCGGGCCTGCACCGGGTCTGGAAAGACATCATGATCAATAAGCTCAATCCGCCGAAGGGCGATGCGCCGTTCGCGCTGCTGGATGTTGCCGGCGGCACCGGCGATATCGCGTTTCGCGCCGCCAAGGCGGCAGGCACCGGCTTCCGCGCCACGGTCTGCGACATCAATACCGACATGCTCGACGTCGGCCGCAACCGCGCGATTGCGCGGCATCTCGACCAGCAGGTTTCGTTCGTCGAGGGCAACGCCGAGGCGCTGGAATTTCCGGATCGCGCGTTTGACGCCTATACGATCGCGTTCGGCATCCGCAACGTGCCGCGGATCGATGCCGCGCTGAAGGAAGCCTACCGCGTGCTGAGACCCGGCAGCAGATTCCTGTGCCTGGAATTCTCCGCCGTCGATGTGCCCGGGCTCGACCGGCTCTATGACTTTTTCTCGTTCAAGGTGATCCCGCCGCTCGGCCGCGCCGTGACCGGCGACGCCGACTCCTACCAATACCTCGTTGAATCAATCCGGAAATTTCCGAGGCCCAACGCCTTTGCCGAGATGATCAGCGCCGCCGGCTTCTCGCGGGTGAAATGGGAAAGCCTCTCCGGCGGTATCGTGGCGCTGCATTCGGGCTGGCGTTTGTGATTTCTGCGGCGACCCACATCGCGCGGCTTGTCCGCGCCGGCTTTGTGTTCGCACGCGAGGGCGTGTTCGGCGTTGTCGATCCGAGCCTGGTGCCGCCGCCCGGGCAACTCGCGCTCAAGCTGGCGCGGATCATCGAGCGGCCCGGCGCCAAATCCGGCCCGCGGCTGTCGCGGGCGCTGACCCGGCTCGGCCCCGCCTATCTCAAGCTCGGACAGTTTCTGGCGACGCGGCCCGACGTGGTCGGCGTTGCGATGGCGCGGGATCTGGAAGCCTTGCAGGATCGGCTGCCGCCGTTTTCGCAAAGCGAGGCCGAGGCGGTCATCGCGACCTCGCTGGAACGCCCTGTAGCACAGGCGTTTGCGAGCTTCGGGCCGTCGGTTGCCGCAGCTTCGATCGCGCAGGTTCATCGCGGCGAGACCGAGCGCGATGGCGTGCGCAAGGCCGTCGCCGTCAAGGTGCTGCGACCGAACGTCGCCGCACGTTTCCGCCGCGACCTCGCCGATTTCTTTTTCGTTGCGAATAATGCGGAAGCGCATTCGGCTGAAGCGCGCCGGCTGCGGCTGATCGAGGTCATCAACACGATGTCGCGCTCGGTCGCGATGGAGATGGACTTGCGGCTGGAAGCGGCCGCGATGTCCGAGATGGCGGAGAACACGCGCGACGATCCGGATTTCCGCGTGCCGGCGGTGGATTGGGACCGCACCACCCACAACGTGCTGACGATGGAGTGGATCGACGGCATCGCGCTCAACGACCACGCGCGCCTCGCACAATCGCAGATCGACCTGCCCGATCTCGGGCGCAAGGTGATCCAGAGTTTCCTGCGCCACGCGCTGCGCGATGGCTTCTTTCATGCCGACATGCATCCCGGCAATCTGTTCCTCGATGAGGCCGGCCGCCTGGTCGCCGTCGATTTCGGCATCATGGGCCGGCTTGGCCTGAAGGAGCGGCGCTTCCTCGCCGAAATTCTTCTGGGCTTCATTACCCGCGACTACCGCCGCGTCGCCGAGGTGCATTTCGAGGCCGGCTATGTGCCCGGCCATCACTCGGTCGAGAATTTCGCGCAGGCGATCCGCGCCATCGGTGAGCCGATCCACAACCGCATCGCCGAAGACATCTCGATGGCGAAGCTGTTGACCTTGCTGCTCGAGGTCACCGGGCTGTTCGACATGCAGACCCGCCCCGAACTGATCCTGCTGCAAAAGACCATGGTGGTGGTCGAGGGCGTGGCGCGCGGTTTCGATCCCAAGCTTGATATCTGGAAGGTCGCCGATCCCGTGGTGCGCGAATGGATCGAGCGCAATCTCGGCCCGATCGGACGTATCCAGGGCGCGGTGTCCGGCGCGGGCGATCTTGGCCGCGTGCTGGCAGGCCTGCCGGCAGTTGCCACGCGCTCGGTGGCGGTGCTGGAGCAGCTGGAGAAGATGACCCGGGAGGGCGTCACACTGTCGCCGGAGACGATTGCGGCGCTGGGCAGGGCCGAGGGGCGCAAGAGCCGCTGGCGCACCGTGGCGCTTTGGATCATCGCCGTGACATTTATCGGGATTCTGGTGGCTGTCCGGCAAATGTGATTGCAATGCATGCATTGTATGCTAGCATTGACATCATGCCTGCCTGGAGCCGACCATGGCCAGCCTCACCATCCGAAAGCTCGACGACGCCGTAAAGGCCTATTTGCGGCTGCGATCCGCCGGCAACGGCCGTTCGGTGGAAGAAGAAGTCCGGGTCATCCTGGGCGACCTCATCCAGGACCGCCCCGAATTTCCTGCCTCCCCGTCTGCCGGCATGACGCCGCCTGAGCAAGCCTCCGCCCGCGCGCCGGCGATCGCCGATGCGGCCAATCAGGCCAGCGTCACGCTGATCATCGGCGGCGGCATCGCCGCCTTCAAATCGCTCGAACTGATCCGGCGGCTGAAGGAGCGGCGCATCGAGGTCCGCTGCGTGCTGACCAAGGCGGCGCAGCAATTCGTCACGCCGCTGTCCGCGAGCGCGCTGTCGCATGAGCGCGTCTATACGGACCTGTTCGACCCCGGCAGCGAATTCGACGCCGGTCACATCCGTCTGGCGCGTGAATGCGATCTGATCGTGGTCGCACCGGCGACGGCCGACCTGATGGCGAAGATGGCGCATGGCCACGCCGACGATCTCGCAAGCGCTATCCTGCTGGCTGCCAACAAGCCGATCCTGCTGGCACCGGCGATGAACCCCTTGATGTGGAACAACCCCGCCACCCGCCGTAACGTGCTGCAGCTTCGCCGCGACGGGGTCACCATGATCGGCCCCAATGCCGGCGAGATGGCCGAGACCAACGAGGCCGGCGTCGGACGGATGTCTGAGGCCGTGGAAATTGCCGCTGCCGCAGTCGACATCCTGCGTCCGCCGCGCCCGCGTCCGCTCTTGGGAAAACGCGTGCTGATAACCGCGGGCCCGACCCATGAGCCGATAGATCCGGTGCGCTATATCGCCAACCGCTCGTCGGGCAAGCAGGGTTTTGCGATCGCCGCCGCGGCGCAGGCCGCGGGCGCCGACGTGACGCTGGTGTCCGGCCCGGTGGACTTGCGCGATCCCGCAGGCGTGACGGTGATCCGGGTCGAATCGGCGCGCGACATGCTGCACCGGGTCGAAGCCGCATTGCCCGCCGACATCGCGATCTTCGCTGCCGCCGTCGCCGACTGGCGCGTCGCCAATGAGGGCGAGCAGAAATTGAAGAAGACATCGGCCGGCATGCCGCCGCTGCAACTGCTCGAAAACCCCGACATCCTGGCGACGATTTCAAAACTTGGGGATAAGCGCCCGCCGCTGGTGATCGGCTTCGCCGCCGAGACCGAACATCTGATCGAAAATGCAAAGGCCAAGATCGCGCGCAAGGGCTGCGACTGGATCGTCGCCAACGATGTTTCACCTTCAACCGGCGTGATGGGCGGCGACCGCAACACCGTGCATCTGCTGACGCGGGACGGCAAAGAAGCCGGCGTCGATAACATTGCAGTGGACAATATTGAAGTGGACTCTTGGCCGGTCATGACGAAAGAACAGGTCGCGACCGAACTGGTGGCGCGGATCGCAAAATCACTGGAGAAGAATTCGTGAGCGCAACGGTCAAGGTCGACATCATGCAATTGCCGCACGCCGAGGGCCTGGCGCTGCCGGCCTATCAGAGCGCGGACGCGGCGGGGCTGGATCTGCTGGCGGCGGTGCCGGCGGAAACGCCCTTGATCCTGCCGCCGGGCAAATACGCGATGGTGCCCACCGGCCTTGCCATCGCATTGCCCCCGGGATTTGAGGCGCAGGTGCGGCCGCGCTCGGGGCTGGCGGCAAAGCACGGCGTCACTGTCCTCAATACGCCCGGCACGGTGGACGCGGATTATCGCGGCGAGATCAACGTGATCCTGATCAACCATGGCGAGGCGCCATTCCCGATCCGGCGCGGCGAACGCATCGCGCAGATGGTGATCGCGCCGGTCACGCAGGCGCAACTGGTTCAGGTCGACACGCTATCGACCACCGACCGCGGCGCCGGCGGTTTCGGCTCGACCGGGCGTTAAGCCACTTCAACTCCAGCTGAATTGGCACGTTACGCGGCAGCTTGCCTTGCCGTGAGAATGCTTGGCGCAAGCAGCGCTTTCCCTCATACTGCGCTCCAATAATTCGCAATGCCGGGGGGCACCATGGGGAAATTAATCGTCTGCGCGGTGTTCGCTATCCTGTCGGGCACGCTACCATGCAATGCCCAACAGAACGTCATCCTGTTCGTCGCTGACGGTCTTCGCGCCGCTGCTGTTACGCCCGAGCGAGCCCCCACATTCGCCCGGATACGGGACACAGGTGTCAACTTCTCGAACAGTCATTCGGTCTATCCGACCATTACGACGTCGAACGCCTCGGTGATCGCGACCGGTCACCTGATTGGCGACACCGGAGATTTCGGCAACGTGTTCTACACCGGCTTTCCGGTTGCCAGCGCAGCCGGAACCATAACGCCTTTCATCCAGAACAATGCGGTGTTGAGTGAGCTGAACCAGCATCACGGCGGAAATTTCATTGCCGAGCGCTCGATCATGGCGGCGGCGCGTGACAAGGGCTACTTCACGGCCGCCCTCGGCAAGGTCGGGCCGGTGGCGATCCATGACCTCACCCAGCTCGACGGCAAGACCACGATTTTCTTCGACGACGATACCGGCAAGAAGGATGGCATCGCGTTGCGGCCGGATCTCGTCGAGATGCTCAAGAAGGCCGGATTGGCGCTGGAAACGCCGGGGCGCGCGCAACGCGAAAATCCCGGCAAGGCTACCAATATCGTGCAGCAGAAATATTATCGCGACGTCGTCACCAAGGTGCTGTTGCCGCATTTCAAGGAGAACAAGAAGCCGTTCATGCTGCTGTATTGGTCATCCGATCCGGACGGCACCCAGCACTCCCAGCGCGACAGCGTCAATGAACTTGTTCCCGGCATCAACGGTCCGACCTCGCTTGCCGCAATCAAGGTGGCCGACGACGATCTTGCGGCGATCGTCGCTGCGCTCAAAGAACTTGGGCTCGAGGCCGACACCAACATCTTCATCACCGCCGACCACGGCTTCAGCACGGTGTCGAAGCAAAGCAAGACCAGTCCAGCTGCAAAACTGAAATACGACAATGTGCCCGAAGGGCAGTTGCCACCCGGCTTTCTTGCCATCGACCTTGCGCACGCTGTGGGCCTGCCGCTGCATGAGCCCTCCGCTCAAGGCGCTGGCATCGACTACAAGGCCGGGAAATACCCGCGCCGCGCCAGCGCTTCGATCGGCAACGATCCGGCCAAACCCGATATCGTGGTTGGCGCCAACGGAGGCAACGATCTCATCTATCTACCGCAGGACAACGCCAAGACCATGGTGAGGCAGGTGGTCAAGGCGCTCCTGGCGCAAGACTACACCAGCGGCGTCTTCGTTCGTAATGACCTTGGACCGATTCCGGGAACCCTGCCGCTGAGCAGAGTGGGCCTCAAAGGGGGAGCGCGAACGCCAACGCCGGCCATCGTCGTCAATTTCCGCTCCGAAACGACGGGGTGTGATCAGCCGCTGTTTTGTAGCGTGACCGTATCCGATACCACCCTCTTGCAGGGGCAAGGCCATCACGGCAGCTTTAGCCGCGCCGATACCGGGAACTTCATGGCGGCCATCGGGCCTGCGTTCAAGACCGGCTTCAACGATACGGCCCCAGTCAGCAACGCCGATATCGCTCCGACGCTGGAAAAGATCCTGGGTGTCACGCTTCCGCCGGTCGGCAAGCTGCGTGGCCGCGCGCTTACCGAAGCACTCCTCGGCGGGAAGCCCGCCCGGTCGTGGCGACAGGACATTGTCTCGAAGCGGGGCGACAACGGCCTGCGCACCATCGTGAACATGCAGTTTGTCGGCTCGACGCGCTATTTTGACGCCGCTGGCTTTCCAGGACGCACCGTCGGACTGAAGGTGCCTGATAGTGCGAGGTGAAGAGGTGCTGTAGCAAGCGATGAGACCGGACGTCGGCTTTGGGCGCGACGTTATCCGCCCCTTTTTGCACAGCCAGATTCACGTTCACGGTCTGGACTCTTACCCACGGAGTCGCGTTGGGGATACTCTCACTCGATTCGTGCACGGCTGATGTAAGCGCCGGGCCTGAAGTCGTGCGTTCTGGGGCAAATCATGTCGGGCGTAGTCGCGGCGATGCGTCGAAACCTGCTGTCGTGCACCTCACTGGCACGTCACGGCATGATCGCGCTCGCCTCTGCTTTATCCATCGTATCGGAACCGGCTTTGGCCGGCGATTTGCCGCTCTCCGAGGTGATTTCGGCCTGGCTCGACCTCAATCACCAGGAATTCGCGGTGCTGACCACGGCATTGTCGCTGCTCGGCTTCACCGTCGTGGCGGCAATCCTGTTGATGCGCACCCGCGTCAAGGCGACCCGCACCGAGGTCCGCCTGCGCCAGGACATCGCCGATCTGCAGGTTCAGGCCGACCGGCTGCGGGCTCTGCTGTTCGCCGAGCCGCAAATTCTGATCTCCTGGGCCGCGGGCGACAGCCGGCCCCAGATCAGCGGTGACACCGCGCTGCTGATCTCGCAGGAAGCGTTGCAAAACTCACCGCAGCGGATCCTCGCCTTTGGAACCTGGCTGCCGCCGGAACCGGCGCTGCAGATGGACCATGCCGTCGATGCGTTGCGCGAGGCAGGGGAAGGCTTTCTGCTCAACCTCTCGACCTCGAACGGCCGCGCGATCGAGGCGATGGGCCGCGCCATCGGCGGCCAAGCCGTTGTTCGGATTCGCGAACTCGGCGGGCTGCGCCGCGAACTCGCCGAATCCAACCTGCGCTACAAGACGCTGCAGGAAGAGACCGAGCTGCTGCGTGACTTCGCCGCCGCCGCGCCCTGGCCGATATGGGCCAAGAGCCCCGAGGGCAATCTGCGCTACGCCAATACGGCCTATGTGCGGGCGACCGAAGGAACCAGCGTCGCCGATGTCGTCCGTCGCAACCTTGAACTTTTGGAAACCGACCAGCGCACCGACATGAGCCGGACCTTGAACGACAGTTCCAGCTTCAGCGCGCGGCTGCCGATCGTCGTCAGCGGCGAACGGCGGATCTATGACGTGCAGGCCTTGAAGCTTGGCGGCGGCAGCGCCGGCATCGCGATCGACGCCAGCGAGGCGACCCAGCTGCGCGCCGCGCTGCAGCGGATGGTGGAGGCGCATCGCCGCACTCTCGACCAATTGTCGTCGGGGGTTGCGGTATTCGACGCCCAGCGCCGGCTCGCCTTCTACAACGAATCCTACCGCCGGCTGTGGGGCCTCGATCAGGCCTTCCTCGACGGCCAGCCCGACGATTCCAGCGTGCTCGACCGGCTGCGCGCCACGCGCAAACTCCCCGAGCAGCCGGACTTCCGGGCCTGGAAAGCCAAGCTGCACGAGGCCTATCGCGCGGTCGAGCCGGAGACCTACACCTGGTTCCTGCCCGACGGCCGCGCGGTCAGCGTCGTCACGACGCCGAACCTCGAAGGCGGCGTCACCTATTTGTTCGACAATGTCACCGAAAGCCTCGATCTGGCGCGGCGGTTCGACGGGCTGACAAGGGTACAGCACGAGACGCTCAACAATCTCGCCGAAGCGGTCGCGGTGTTCGGCAGCAATGGCCGCGTGGAACTGTTCAATCCCGCCTTTGCGAAGATGTGGAAACTGTCGGAAGAGCAGCTGCGCGAACAGCCCCACATCGAGACCGTGGAATCCTGGTGCAAGCCGCTGTTCGACGACGATCTGACCTGGCGCACGCTGCGCGAGGCGATCACCGCGATCGGCAACCGGGCGCAGGTGGCGCTGAAGCTCGAGCGCAAGGACGGCAGCGTGCTGACCTGCATGACCATGCCGCTGCCCGACGGCGCCACGATGCTGACCTTCCAGGACATCAGCGACACCGAAAACGTCGAACGCGCGCTGCGCGAACGCAACGAGGCGCTCGAGACCGCCGACCAGATGAAGGTCGATTTCGTCCACCACGTGTCCTACGAACTGCGCGCCCCGCTCACCACCATCATCGGCTTCGCGCACTTCCTGAGCGATCCCTCGACCGGTCCGCTGACGCCAAAGCAGGCCGAGTATCTCGACTACGTCACCAAATCCACCAACGCGCTGCTGGCGCTGACCAACAACATCCTCGACCTCGCCACCATCGACGCCGGCGCCATGAAGCTCGAACTCGGCCCGGTCAACATCGCGAAAGCCATCGAGTCGGCCAGGGAAGGCATTCAGGACCGGCTCGCCACCGACCGTATCGAACTCAAGGTCGACATCGATCCCAGCATCGGCGACTTCACCGGCGACGAGCGCCGCGTGGTGCAGGTGCTCTATAACCTGCTTGCCAATGCCGTCGGCTTCTCGCCGCATGATGCAACCGTCAGCATCAGCGCACGGCGCAACGAGCATCGCGTCATCTTCACCGTCACCGATTCCGGACCGGGCATCCCGCCCGACGTCAAGGACAAGGTGTTCGACTGGTTCGAGAGCCATTCCAACGGCTCGCGGCACCGCGGCGCGGGGCTTGGTCTGTCGCTGGTGCGCTCCTTTGTCGAACTGCACGGCGGCAAGGTGCGGGTCGATTCGGAACTCGGCAAGGGCACGACGGTCACGTGCGACTTTCCGATCGACCAGAACGCCCATCGCAACGCCGCCGAATGACCGGCCCCGCGACATTCTCGGTGGCGCTCGCGAACGAGACCGCGACCGCGCAACTGATGGCCGACTTGGCGCTGCTGGTTGGCCCCGGCGATGTGATCACGCTGTCGGGCGATCTCGGCGCCGGCAAGACGTCAGCGGCGCGCGCGATGATCCGCTACCTCGCCAACGACGAGGCGCTGGAAGTGCCGAGCCCGACATTCACGCTGGCGCAAAGCTATGACCAGCCGTTTCCGATCGTTCACGCCGATCTCTATCGCATCAACGATTCGAGCGAGCTGGAGGAAATCGGGCTGTCGCCGCTGCCCGAGGGGGCGTTGGCGCTGATCGAATGGCCGGAGCGCGCTGCGGACGCGCTGCCGGACGACCGCATCGACATCGCCTTCAGCCATCGTCCCGCGTTCGGATCCAGTGCGCGCGCCGCCGAGTTTACCGGTCACGGCAAGGCGGCGGCCCAGGTCGAGAGACTTAAAGTCCTGCGCCAGTTTCTCGAAACATCAGGCTTTTTGGAAGCGCAGCGCGAGCGCATGCCCGGCGATGCCTCGACGCGTTCCTATGCGCGGCTGCATCTGGGCGGCACAGCCATCCTGATGAATTCGCCGAAGCGGCCGGACGGCCCGGCGATCTATGACGGCAAATCCTACAGCGCCGCCGTGCATCTGGCCGAAGACGTCAAGCCGTTCGTCGCCATCGCCAACGGCCTGCGCGAGCGCGGCTTCTCGGCGCCGGCGATCCGCCACCAGGACCTCGATGCCGGTTTCCTGATCACCGAGGATTTCGGCCACGCCGGCATCGTCGAAGGCGATCCGCCGCAACCGATCGTGGAGCGCTACGAGGCCGCGACCGACATGCTGGCGGCGCTGCATCGCGAGCCGCTGCCGGACATCCTGCTGCTGACATTGCAATCGACCCACGCCATTCCCGTATTCGACACCGAAGCGTGGCTGGTCGAGATGGGGCTGATGCTTGAGTGGTACATGCCCGATCGCGGCGTCGAGCCAAGCCAGGAGCTGCGCGACGAATTCGTCGGGATGTGGCGGGAGTTATTGAAGAAGCCGGCGGCCGCGCCGCGGACCTGGGTGATCCGGGACTTCCATTCCCCCAACATCATCTGGCTCGATGATCGTTCCGGAATCCTGCGGGTCGGCATCATCGATTTCCAGGACGCGGTGCTGGGACCTGCCGCCTACGACCTGGTGTCGCTGCTGCAGGACGCGCGGATCGACGTGCCCGAGGCGCTCGAACTGACGCTGCTGACCCGCTACATCAAGGCGCGGCGCGCCGCCGACAGCAATTTCGATCCGGCCCGTTTCGCCGAGCTCTATGCCATCATGTCGGCGCAGCGGAATACCCGCCTGCTCGGCACTTTCGCGCGGCTCAACCGGCGCGATGGCAAGCCGCAATATCTGCGTCATCAGCCGCGAATCTGGACCTATCTGAACCGTTCATTGGCTCACCCGGCCCTGGCGGATTTTCGCGAATGGTACACCGCCAACGTGCCGCCGCCGGTCGCCTGATTTACCACTTGTTAGCCACCCCGGCTTTAATCTGCGGAAGGCTATGCTTCCGCGTGTGCGAGCGGCTGTTTCGAATCCGGGAATACGGCGATGGCGACATCAGAGCGGCGCAAGGGAGATCGCGTCACATTCGAGCGCGGCTATCCGGCGCATATGATGGGCATCGACGGCACCTGGCGGCGTGAATGCGTGATGGAAGACGTCTCCGAGACCGGCGCCAAGCTGACGGTGGAAGGTTCCGTCGAGGGCCTGCATCTGAAGGAATTCTTTCTGCTGCTGTCGTCCACGGGACTGGCCTACCGCCGCTGCGAACTGGCCTGGGTCAATGGCGACCAGATCGGCGTCAATTTCCTGAAGCAGGGCGACAAGAAGAAAAAGGCGGCCGGCAAGCGCGGCGCGGAGACCGCCGAGGCATGAGCCCCGCCGCGCCAGCGTCGTCTTACAGCCGTCATCTGCAATGACTATGGCCTCACAGTCGCTGGATCAGCCGAATCACCGTGATATGATCCCAAGCGCTGATCCGTTTCGAGAAATCCAGGAAATGTCCGTCACGCCCAAGAAAGCCATGGTCCTCGCCGCCGGTCTAGGCCTGCGGATGCGCCCGTTGACCGACCACATGCCAAAGCCCCTGGTGCGCGTGATGGGCCAGCCGCTGCTCGATCACGTGCTGGACAAGCTGGCCGCCGCCGGCGTCGGCGAAGCCGTGGTCAATGTGCATTATCTGCCCGACCAGATCATCGAACATACCGCCTCCCGAACCCGCCCCCGCATTACCATCTCCGACGAACGCGATCAGGTGCTCGGCACCGGCGGCGCCGTCGTGAAGGCCCTGCCTTTGCTCGGCACAGAGCCGTTCTTCCATCTCAACGCCGACACCATGTGGATCGACGGCGTGCGGCCCAATCTGACGCGGCTGGCCGAGACCTTCGATCCCGCGCGCATGGATATCCTGCTGTTGATGGCGCCGACCACCAGCAGCATCGGCTATGCCGGCCGCGGCGATTACTCGATGCTGCCGGACGGTGCGCTGCGCAAGCGGCGTGAACATCAGGTGGTGCCGTTCGTCTATGCCGGCGCCGCGATCATGTCGCCGTCGCTGTTTACAGGTGCGCCCGCGGGCGAGTTCTCGCTGACGAAATTGTTCGACCAGGCCAATGAGCAGGAGCGGCTGTTCGGCCTGCGCCTCGACGGCGTCTGGATGCATGTCGGAACCCCCGATGCGGTGCAGGCCGCGGAAGAGGCGTATCTGGAGAGCGTGGCGTAAGGCGCCGCGTACGACCCGTTATCGTCGTCCCGGCGAACGCCGGGACCCATACGCCGCGGCGGTCATTATGGCAGAAGGCATCTAACGCGAGCATGCAAACGATGGGCCGCGGCGTATGGGTCCCCCGATGTGCAATTGCACATCTGAGGTCAAGGCCGGGACGGCGAACAGAGTTGCGGGCTGCCGTCACCCCACCCATGACCATTGAGCCATCACTCCCTATATTGCCCTGACCTCGAATCAGGCAGCCCATGCGCGTTTTCAGCGTTCCCGTATCCGTGCCGCTTCTGCGCACCGTCATATCGGCGTTGGTCGACGGCCGGTTGGTCGATGGATTCGAGGCGCGCCAGAATCCATTGAACCTGGCGCAGGCGACGCTCTATCTGCCGACCCGGCGCGCCGGCCGGATGGCGCGGGAGATCTTTCTCGACGAGATGAAGACCGATGCTGCGATCCTGCCGCGCATCGTGGCGCTCGGCGATATCGATGAGGACGAACTGGCGTTCGCGGAAGGCTCCGAACAATTCGGCGGCGTGGCGCCGCTCGACATTCCGCCGCGGCTCGGCGAACTCGAGCGGCGGCTGACGCTGGCCCATCTGGTGGCGGCGTGGGCCAAAACGCCGGTGTCGGCGCCGCTGGTGGTCGGCGGCCCGGCCTCGACGCTGGCGCTGGCCGGCGATCTGGCGCGATTGATGGACGACATGGTCACCCGCGGCGTCGACTGGAATGCGCTCGACAAACTGGTGCCGGACCAGCTCGATCGATACTGGCAGCACTCGCTG
Organism: Bradyrhizobium sp. AUGA SZCCT0182; assembly: GCF_018130185.1. Classification (NCBI taxonomy): domain Bacteria; kingdom Pseudomonadati; phylum Pseudomonadota; class Alphaproteobacteria; order Hyphomicrobiales; family Nitrobacteraceae; genus Bradyrhizobium; species Bradyrhizobium sp. AUGA SZCCT0182. The sequence continues at coordinate 68,813 of NZ_JAFCLY010000019.1, forward strand.
GAATTCCTGCGCATCGCGCGCAAGGCGTGGCCGCAGCATTTGCACGAAATCGGACGGATCGAACCGGCGGCGCGGCGCGACCTTCTGATCGACGCCGAGGCCGCGCGCCTGACTGCGCACCACAAGGGCCCGGTGATCGCGGCGGGTTCGACCGGCTCGATGCCCGCGACCGCAAAATTCCTGCACGTCGTCGCCAGGCTCAAACAAGGCGCGGTGGTGCTGCCGGGGTTAGATACCGATCTCGATGACGCGGCCTGGCAGACCATCGGCGGCATCAGAGACGCGCAAGGCAAATTCACCACTCCGCCGGCCTCGAACCATCCGCAATTCGCGATGCATGCCCTATTAGACCGGTTCGGCATCAAGCGCAGCGACGTCGAGATTTTGGGCACGCCTGCGCCTGATGGACGCGACGTGCTGGTCTCCGAAACGATGCGGCCGTCGACCGCGACCGAACAATGGCACGACCGGCTGGAACAGCCTGACATTGCCGCGAAGATTTCGGGCGGCATGAAAAACCTCGCGGTCGTCGCGGCGCCCAATCCGGAGATGGAGGCGCTGGCGATCGCGGTCGCCATGCGCGAGGCGCGGCATCTCGGCAAATCGGCCGCGCTGGTGACGCCGGACCGTGCGCTGGCGCGGCGGGTGATGGCAGCACTCGGCCGCTGGAATCTCGAATTCGATGATTCCGGTGGTGACGCGCTGATGGATACCTCCGCCGGAATCTTTGCGCGGCTGGTGGCGCAAGCCGCGGCGAAGGGGCTGGAGCCTCCGACCTTGCTGGCGCTGATGAAGCACCCGCTGTTCCGGCTCGGTGGCGCGCATGGTGCGCTGAAACATGCCATCGAGGTGCTGGAACTGGCCCTGCTGCGCGGCACGCGACCGCAAGCCGGAAGTGGCGGCCTCGCGCGCGACTTCGATCGTTTTTGCGCTGAACTCAGGAAATTGAAAGACGGCGAGACCTCCTCGCTCCATGCGTCCGAGCAACGCGCCAAATTGCGGGATGACGCACTCGATCAGGCGCGAGGGTTGATCTCTGCGCTGCAGCAGGCGCTGTTGCCGCTGGAAAGCATGACGTCGTCGCAGCCCTATGACTTCGCTGAACTGGCGCATCGCCACCGCGAGGTGTTGATGGCCCTGTCATCCGACCAAACCGAAATCGCCGTCGTGTTCGAGGGCGCCCAGGGATCAGCGCTGGCCTCGGCGTTTGCCGATCTGTTGGGCGAACAGAAACCCAGCGGGCTGATGGTCCAGCTCGGCGATTATCCGGAATTGTTCCAGACCGCCTTCGCCGACCGCATGGTGCGGCGGCCGGAATCGGCGAGCGCGCATCTGCACATTTATGGCCAGCTCGAAGCACGCTTGACCGAATCCGATCGCGTGATTCTGGGCGGGCTGGTCGAAGGCGTGTGGCCACCGTCACCGCGGATCGATCCGTGGTTGAGCCGGCCGATGCGGCATGAACTCGGCCTCGATCTGCCGGAGCGGCGCATCGGCCTGTCAGCGCATGACTTCGCGCAACTGCTCGGCCACACCGACGTCATCCTGACCCATTCGGCGAAAGTCGGCGGCGCGCCGGCGGTGGCCTCGCGCTTCCTGCACCGGCTCGAGGCCGTCGCCGGCGAAGAGCACTGGAAGCAAGCCACACAGGCCGGCGAGGATTATGTCCGCTTCGCCGCCGAACTCGACCGGCCGGCAAAGATAGAGCCGATCCCGCAGCCCGCGCCAAAGCCGCCACGTGCGACGCGCCCGCTGAAATTGTCGGTGACGGCGATCGAGGACTGGCTGCGCGATCCCTACACGATCTACGCGAAATACATTCTGCGGCTCGACCCGCTCGATCCCGTCGATATGCCACTGTCAGCTGCCGATCGCGGCTCGGCGATCCATGAAGCGCTTGGCGAATTTACAAAAACCTTCGCCGACACATTGCCGGCCCAGCCTGCGCTCGCGCTGCGCGGCATCGGGGAGAAATTTTTTGCGCCGCTGATGGAGCGCCCCGAGGCGCGGGCGCTGTGGTGGCCGCGGTTCCAGCGCATCGCCGCATGGTTCGCCGATTGGGAAATGGCGCGCCGCGATCACATCCACCGGATCAATGCCGAGATCAAGGGCGAAATCGGTATTCCGCTCGACAACGAACGAACCTTCATCCTGTCAGCCCGCGCCGACCGCATCGAGCAGCGCGCTGACGGCCGCTTCGCGATCCTCGACTACAAGACGGGCCAGCCGCCGACCGGCAAGCAGGTGCGGATGGGACTGTCGCCGCAGCTCACCCTCGAGGCCGCAATCCTGCGCGAAGGCGGCTTCAAGGATATCGGCGCGGATTCGTCGGTCGCCGAACTCGCCTATGTCAGGCTCAGCGGCAACAACCCGCCGGGCGAGCACCGTTCGCTGGAACTGAAGATCAGAAACAACGATACGCCGCAGCCACCGGACGAAGCGGCGGATTATGCGCGGCTGGAGCTGGAAAAACTGATCCGCAAATTCGAAGACGAGAACCAGGCCTACACCTCGTTGAACCTGTCGATGTGGTCGAACCGCTACGGCGCCTATGACGATCTCGCCCGGATCAAGGAATGGTCCGCGGCCGGCGGGTTGGGGATCGAGGAATGGTGAAGGCTCCCCGTATCATTCCTCCCAATGTGCGCGATACCCAGGCGCGCGCGTCCGATCCGGCGGCGTCCTCGTTCGTGTCGGCCAATGCCGGCTCGGGCAAGACCCATGTGCTGGTGCAACGCGTGATACGGCTGCTGCTGGGTGGCGTGGCGCCGGAAAAGATCCTCTGCATCACCTTTACAAAAGCCGCCGCCGCCAACATGGCGGAACGGGTGTTCTCGACGCTGGGACATTGGGTCACGCTCGACGACGCTTCGCTGGATGCCGCGATCAAGGAAGTAGGGATTGCGAATCCCAATGCAAAGCTGCGGAAAACGGCGCGCCAATTGTTCGCCTGCGCGCTGGAGACGCCGGGCGGACTGAAAGTGCAGACCATCCACGCGCTGTGCACGCGCCTGCTGCAGCAATTCCCGTTCGAGGCTAATGTGCCCGCGCGCTTCGCCGTGCTCGACGACCGCGACCAGAACGAGATGATGGAGCGCGCCAATCTCGCGGTGTTTCTGGAGGCGTCGCGCCACCCCGACAGCGCGACCGGCCAGGCGCTCCGCATGGCGATGGCCAGTGCGGCGGACGTGACCTTCAAGGAGGTTGTGCGCGAGGCCTGTCTTAGCCGCGATCATTTCATGGCGTGGACGGACACCGCAGGTGGCGCCCACGTGGCGGCGGGGCAAGTCTCCGCGGCACTCGGTGTCGACCCTGAGGATCGTATTGAGGATGTCGAGCGCGCCATTGTCGATGGACCGAACCTGCCGCGATCGCGCTGGTCGGAGATCTCCGGAATTCTCGACACCGGCAGCAAGACCGACCAGGATCAGGCCGCCCGGCTTCGTGCAGGGCTGGTGTTCACCGGCGCTGCGCAGGTCGACGAATATCTCGGCCTGTTTCTCACCGAGACCGACCGCACCCGCCGCAAATCGGTGGTGACCAAGAAATTCGTCGACAACAATCCGGCCATCGGCCGGCTGTTCGAATCCGAGGCCGATCGCATCGCCCCTCTGATCGAACGCCGCCGCGCCTTGACGGCCCGGGACCGCACCGAGGCGCTGCTGCACATCGCAACCGCTTCTGCCGCGAACTACCGGCGCGAGAAGCTGGAACGTGGACTGCTCGATTATGACGACCTGATCGACAAGACGCTTCGGATGCTGGACCGCGTCTCCTCCGGCTGGGTCCATTACAAACTTGATCGTGGCGTCGATCATGTGCTGATCGACGAGGCGCAGGACACCAGCCCGCGGCAATGGGACATCATCGCGCACATCATTTCCGAATTTACTTCCGGCGCGGGTGCGCGTGATGGCGTGATGCGTACCGTGTTCGCGGTCGGCGACGAGAAACAGTCGATCTTTTCGTTTCAGGGTGCGGCCCCCCGCGAATTCGACCTGCGTCGGCGAGCGCTGAAGAAGAAATTCGAAGATGCCGGCCTGAAATTCGATCCGGTGTCTTTCAACTATTCGTTTCGTTCCGGGCCGGCAATCCTGCATTCGGTTGATCATGTTTTCCGCGAGCAGGAGATATTCCGCAGTATCCACGCGGTCGAGAACGGATACCCGATCCATCATGCGCTGGAAGACGCAGGCCCAAGCCTGATCGATCTGTGGGAATTGGCCGTAGCCGACGACAGGCCAGACATGGAAGGCTGGCGCGCGCCGTTCGACGGCGTCGCCGTGACCAGTCCCGAGGTAAAGCTCGCCCGGCGGATTCAGGCCGAGATCAAATCGCTGGTCGAAAGCGGCACCATGACCGGCAGCGCCAGTGACCGCCGTCCACTGCGATACGGCGACATGCTGGTGCTGGTGCGCCGGCGTGGCAATGCATTCGATGCGGTGATCCAGGCGCTGAAGCACGCAAACGTCCCGGTCGCCGGCGCCGACCGACTCAAACTGACTGAGCACATCGCGGCCATCGACCTGATGAATCTGGCGGACGCACTGCTGTTGCCGCAGGACGATCTGGCGCTGGCGGTGGCATTGAAGAGCCCGCTGTTCGGCCTCTCTGACGACGATCTGTTCAAGCTCGCCTGGCAGCGAAAGGGATCGTTGCGTGCGGCATTGAGCGCGCGCGCCGCGACCGATGGATTGCTGAGGGACGCGCTCTGGCGGTTGGAGCAATGCGAGCGACGCGTCGTCAACGCGACGCCGTTTGCTTTCTACTCCTGGCTGCTGGGCGGCGACGGGGGCCGTGCGCGGATCCTGAACCGGCTCGGGCATGAAGCCAATGATGCGCTCGATGAGTTTCTGGAACTTGCGCTGAGCTACGAGCGCAAGGCGCCTGCCTCGCTGCAGGGCTTCATGGCGTGGCTGCGTGCGGCCGATACCGAGGTCAAGCGCGACATGGAAATCTCGCGCGACGAAGTTCGTGTCATGACCGTCCATGGCGCCAAGGGCCTGGAGGCGTCTGTGGTGTTCCTGGTCGACACCACGACATCTCCCTCGGATACGCAGCGGCTACGACTCATCAACCTGCCGCAGGGCAATGCTGGTCCGCACGCCCCCGGAATCGTGGTTTGGGCCGGCCGCAAGGCCGAAGATCCCCCCGCCCTCGTCACCGCACGGGCGGCGATGCTAGGCGATACCGAGGATGAATACCGCCGCCTGCTTTACGTGGCGATGACGCGCGCGGCCGATCGCCTGATCGTCGGTGGTTGCATGCCCGGCAACAGGAAGGATGTTCGCCCCTCCTCCTGGTATGATCTTATCAGCAAGGGCCTCGACCGTTCCGAATTGCAGCTCGAGGAGATCATGACATCGAGCGGCGTCGTGAAGCGCTATTTGCGGGCCGAGAAAGTCGTGCCTGCCACGGGATCAGTTACGCCGGCAAAGGCGCCATCGATCGATTTTCCATCGTGGTTGCTGACACCGGCGCAGCCGGAGCGTCCGGCGGAGGGTTTGCTGCGCCCGTCCGATCCCGCTGACGACGACAGCCATCCGGTCCGGTCAGGCGAATCGATCCTCGCCCGCGCCAAGGCTCTCAAGCGCGGCACGCTGGTGCACCGGTTGCTGCAGTCGCTGCCCGATATCGCCGCCGAACGCCGCCGCGAGGCCGCGTTGTCCTACCTCGCCCGCAACGCCGGCGGCTGGACCGACGACGAACGGCTCACTCTGGCGGAAAAAGCGCTGGCGCTGATTGCGGATGCGCGCTTTGCGCACGCCTTTGCACCGGGCAGCCAGGCCGAGGTCTCGATCGTCGGACGGCTGGACCGGGCCGGGCAGCCACCGGCGCTGGTTTCCGGCCAAATCGACCGGCTGGTGGTGACCGAGCGAGAGGTTTTGATCGTCGATTACAAGACCAACCACGCCCCGCCCAAGCTGCCTGCCGAGGCGCCGCGCGGCTATGTCCGCCAGCTCGCGCTCTACCGGGCGGTACTGGCAAAACTTTATCCCCAGCTGCCGGTCCGGGCCGCGCTGCTCTGGACCGAAACGCCTGATTTGATGGAGATTTCCGCCCCCGCGCTGGACGCGGCACTGGCATCCTATCATCTCGGCGTGACCGCGCTTGACCCGGCAAGATCGCGTTCATAGGTTCGTCAATATGATCCTAAGGCGCGATTCTCATCCGCGCGCTGTTTTCAACCGAACGAGGTATTCCCATGGCCGTTGGCAAGGTTTCTGACGCCGATTTCGAAGCCGAAGTGCTCAACGCGACCGGGCCGGTGGTCGTGGATTTCTGGGCCGAATGGTGCGGCCCCTGCCGCATGATCGCCCCGGCGCTCGACGAGATTTCCGGCGCGATGGGCGACAAGGTCAAGATCGTGAAGCTGAACGTCGACGAGAGCCCGAAGACGGCCTCGAAATACGGCGTGATGTCGATCCCGACCCTGATGATCTTCAAGGGCGGCGAGATGGCCTCCCGCCAGGTCGGCGCCGCGCCGAAGGCGAAGCTGCAGCAGTGGATCACTGCGGCGGTCTGAGGTTTTTCGCTATCTGATTCGTTGAGCGGCCGGCGATTAGCCGGCCGTTTGCGTTGAGCCATCCCTGATCCGACAGACCATGGTGGCATGATCCCACCATGGATTGACGCCGACCTGCGTGTTCTGCACGCCGAAGCCCGCGTCCCCCAACTCCTGCACGAGATCCGGCAGGAGCTTCAGCGTCCGGTAGGGCCGGCCATTCTCCAACAAATGACCGGTTAGCGGGTCAAAGCGAGCCTTGGCCTCATCGGACTTCGGCAAACCGCACATGCTGCTGACGACGAAAACGCCGCCGGGCCGAAGAATGCGGCGAACCTCCCGAAGGCACCGGGCTCTGTCACTTCCGATCAGGCAATGCAGACAGCTGCCGTCGATCGCGATGTCAAAGGACCTTTCGGGAAAGAACGTCATCTCGCAAACGCTGCCTTGCCCGAAGGAGCCGGAAAGACCGCATGCATCGAACAGTTCCCTGGCCCAGGCGACAGCGATATCGGAAATATCGATGCCGTACACCTCGTAAGCTTGCGGGCCATCCATAGCGATGACGACATGCCATTGCCGCATCCGAGTTCGAGCACTCTTGCGGGCGGCCGCGGAAAGGTCTCGTGTTCCAGCCGATCAAGCGTTGCAGTCATCCGAGCGACGTTCTGGTGATGCCGGCTTCCTGCCCAACCCGAATGACCATCGGCCCGCACACGACGATACGCCTCGTCGTAGTCGGACATCGCTCTTACCCGATCCAACCCGTCGCCAGCGCGGAGGCCAGCTCAAGCTGGCCGTTCTGCCGCGCCAGCGCCGCCATCGCCTCATGGTCGTAGGGCACATGGCGGAACGTCACGCGCCAGGATCCATCGGCCAGTTCGAGGATCGCATAGCGCGCGTCCGGCGTGCCGGCTTCGATCACATGCGGAAACGGATGGGTGTCGCGATAACCGGGTGAGCCGACGCTGCCGGGATTGACGATTCTGCGGCCATCGCCAAGCCGGACGGTGCGCGCGACATGGGTGTGGGCGCACAGGATCAGCGGCTGCGTGATTCCAGCGGCTTGCTTCTCGATCGCATCCGGCGACGACATGCAAACGGTACCGTCGGGAAGCACGGTCTCCAGCCAATAGACTTCGTCGTGCGCAGGCGTGGCGTGACAGAGAAACACAAGGTCGCGATAGACGCGCGTCGGCGGCACCGCGCGCAGCCAGTCGAGATGAGTCTTGTCGAGTTGCGCATGGGCCGGCCGGTCCCAGGAACCCATCTTCTCCGGCGGCCGGTCTATCAGATAGCGGTCATGGTTGCCGAGCACGTGCACGGCATCGAGCGCGATCAACGCATCCATCGTGCGCCGAGCGTCGAGCGGGCCGCTCGCCATGTCGCCGAGATTGACGATCTCTTTGATGCCCTGCGCGCGGATGTCGGCGATGACAGCTTCCAGCGCGAGATAGTTTCCGTGCACATCGGCAATCGCGGCAAAACGCATGGTGCTTCCAGTCCCGTCTAAGTCTACGTGCCCCGGATGCTGCGCAGCGCGCTCAGGATCGCGCTTCGCGCGACTCCGACGGTGCGCTGCTGATCCGGGGTCCAGATGGGTCCCGGCTCTGCGGAGCAGCGTGAAGGACGCTGCACCGCGTCCGGGACACGAGGGTGTTATGCAGGCGGCGTGCCATTGGCGGCCAGCACATGGCCCGCGAGGTATAGCGATCCTGTGATCAGGATGCGCGGCGGCACTTCATAGGCGAGTTTCGACAGTGCCTGAAGCGCTGCTTCGACGCTGGCGGCATTTTCCACGCGCATGCCGAGGGCGCGGGCGGCATCCGCCAGCCGGTCCGGCGGCATCGACGCTGCCATGGCCGTCGAGCTCGCATTGTCGCGGCCCGGTATCGGCACCGCCATGATATGGCGCGTCAGCCCGGCAAAATTGGCGAGGAACGCGCCGGCATCCTTGTTAGCCATCATGCCTGTTATGACGACCAGCGGCCGCGACACCCGTTCTTCGAGATCCCCCAGCGCCGCCGCGGCGACGCGCCCGCCTTCGGCATTGTGTCCGCCATCGAGCCAGATCTCGCAGCCCTGTGGGCCCTGCTCGACCAGCGCGCCCGAAACCAGGCGCTGCATCCGCGCCGGCCATTCGGCGTTGACGATGCCGGCCTCGAAATGGGGCATGCCGATCTTGAAGGTGTCGAGCGCACGCAAGGTCGCGATCGCGAGCCCGGCATTGTCGAACTGATGCCGGCCGAACAGTTTTGGCGCCACCAGATCCATCAGGCCGCGATCGTCCTGATAGACCAGCCTGCCGCGCTCGACGCTGACATGCCATTGCTGGCCGGCCGCATGCAGCGGCGCGCGCATGCGGCGCGCATGCGCCTCGATCACCGCCATCGCTTCCGGCGCCTGCTCGGCGCAAACCACCGGCGCATTGCGCTTGATGATGGCGGCTTTCTCACCGGCGATCTCGGTCAGCGAATTGCCGAGGAATTCCGTATGATCCATGCTGACCGGCGCAATCACGCTCGCAATCGGCGCGTCGATCACATTGGTGGCGTCCAGCCGTCCGCCGAGGCCGACTTCCAGCAGCACGACATCGGCCGGATGCTGTGCAAACAGAGAAAACGCCGCCGCGGTTTCGATCTCGAAAATCGTGATCGGATCGCCATTGTTGGCGTGTTCGCAATGCCCGAGCACGGCGCACAATTCATCGTCATCGACCAGCACGCCGCCACCGCTGCGGCCAAGACGAAAACATTCGTTGAGCCGCACCAGATAGGGCGAGGTATAGACGTGGACGCGCAGGCCCGCGGCTTCCAGGATCGCGCGCAGATAGGCAATGGTGGAACCCTTGCCGTTGGTCCCGGCGACATGGATCACCGGCGGCAGCTTGCTTTCAGGGTGATCGAGCCGCGCCAGCAGGGCCTGCATGCGATCGAGGCTGAGATCGATGCGGCTGGGATGGAGCGCCGACAGCCGCGCGATCAATTCGTCGAGCGAAGGCTGCGGTCTGGCGGCGAGTGCGTTCACGCGTGCGGTGCGGCCGGCACCGCTTCCGGCGCCGAGACGATCTGGGCCGGGTCGGTGACCTGCAGCACGGCTTTCGACGCAACCTCAGGCGCCGGCGACTTCGTCAGCAGCCGGCACAGCCGCGCCAAGGTGGGACGCATTTCGTGGCGGTGCACCACCATGTCGACCATGCCGTGGTCGCGCAGATATTCGGCGCGCTGAAAACCTTCCGGCAGTTTCTCGCGAATGGTCTGTTCGATGACGCGCGCGCCGGCGAATCCGATCAGCGCACCGGGCTCGGCGATCTGCACGTCGCCCAGCATGGCGTAGGATGCCGTGACGCCGCCGGTGGTCGGATTGGTCAGCACGACGATGTAGGGCAGTTTTGCTTCGCGCAGCATCTGCACGCCGACCGTCGTTCGCGGCATCTGCATGAGCGATAAAATGCCTTCCTGCATCCGCGCGCCGCCGGAGGCGGCGAACACGATGAACGGCGATTTCTTTTCGACCGCGAGCTCGAGCCCACGCACGATCGCTTCACCCGCGGCCATGCCGAGCGAACCGCCCATGAAATCGAAATCCTGCACGGCCACGACGACGCCGGCGCCTTCGAGCTTGCCATAGCCGACCTTGATGGCGTCGTTCAATCCGGTCTTGGCGCGCGCATCCTTGATGCGGTCGGCATATTTGCGCTCGTCGCGAAACTTCAGCGGATCGGCGGTCACGTCGGGCAGCGCGATATCGTACCAGGTCTCGTTGTCGAAGATCGACTTCAGCCGCGCCACCGCGCCCATGCGCATGTGATAGTTCGAACCGGGAATCACGAACTGGTTGGCCTCGACGTCCTTGTAGAACACGAGCTGCCCGGAATCCGGGCACTTGATCCACAGATTCTCCGGCGTCTCGCGGCGCAGGATGCTGCGGATCTTCGGCCGGACGACGTTGGTGAGCCAATTCATGTTTCGCTCCGAAATGCGGTTGGACGCATCAGTTGCAATATATGGCGGCCCGGGTCTGACCCGACAAGCCGCAGGTACCGCCTCAATCTACGCCAAAATGGCCTATTCTGCGGCCTGTTTGGCACCCCGAACCCCCTGAGCCAGGGCGGCGACGAGATCGGCCACGGCGGGTACGGTCTTGGCGGTGGCGCGCCCCTCGGCGTCGAGGCTGCCGCGCAGGGCATCGACCAGGGCGGTGCCGACCACCGCGCCATTGGCGTTCTCGGCGATCGCGCGCGCGGCATCCGGCGTCCTAATACCGAAGCCGACGCACACCGGCAGCTTGGTGTGCCGCTTGATCCGGGCGACGGCTTCACCGACCACGTGGGAATCGGCGCTGGCGCTGCCGGTGATGCCGGTGATCGCGACGTAATAGACAAAACCCGACGTGTTCGCGAGCACCGCCGGCAGGCGCTTGTCGTCGGTGGTCGGCGTCGCCAGGCGAATGAAATTGAGCCCGGCCTTCATCGCCGGCAGGCACAGCTCGTCGTCCTCTTCCGGCGGCAGGTCGACGATAATCAGACCATCGACGCCAGCGGTCTTCGCGTCGACAAGGAACTTGTCGACGCCGTAAATGTAGATCGGATTGTAATAGCCCATCAGCACCAGCGGCGTGGTGTCGTCGTCCTTGCGGAAGCCGCGCACCATCTCCAGCGTCTTCTTCAGGGTCATGCCGGCTTTCAGGGCGCGCAGGCCCGCCGCCTGAATCGACGGCCCGTCGGCCATCGGATCGGTAAAGGGCATGCCGATCTCGATCATGTCGGCGCCGGCCTTCGGCAGCGCCTTGAGGATGTCGAGCGAGGTTTTCGGATCGGGATCGCCAGCCATCAGGAAGGTGACGAAAGCCGAGCGGCCCTGCTTGGCGAGTTCGGCGAAGCGCGCGTCGATACGGGTACTCACTTCTTCTCACCCTTCAAGATTTCGGCGACCTGCGGGATGTCCTTGTCGCCGCGGCCCGAGAGATTGACGACCATCAGATGATCCCTGGGCCGCTTCGGCGCGAGTTCCACAACCTTGGCGATGGCGTGTGCCGATTCCAGCGCCGGGATGATGCCTTCCAGCCGCGACAGCAATTGGAACGCGGCGAGCGCCTCGTCGTCGGTGGCGCTCAGATAGGTGACCCGGCCGTTTTCATAGAGCCAGGAATGCTCCGGCCCGATGCCGGGATAATCCAGTCCCGCCGAGATCGAATGCGCGTCCTGGATCTGGCCGTCATCGTCCATCAACAAATAGGTGCGGTTGCCATGCAGCACGCCGGCCCGGCCGCCGGCGATCGAGGCCGCATGCAGCTGGGTCAGGCCATGGCCTGCCGCCTCGACACCGAAAATCTCGACCGAGGGATCGTCGAGGAAGGGATGAAACAGTCCCATCGCATTGGAGCCGCCGCCGATGCAGGCGACCAGCGAATCCGGCAAGCGCCCCTCGGCCTCCTGCATCTGCTCGCGGGTCTCGTCACCGATCACGCACTGGAAGTCGCGCACCATCATCGGATAGGGATGCGGCCCCGCGATCGTGCCGATGCAGTAGAAGGTGTTGTGCACGTTGGTGACCCAGTCACGCAGCGCCTCGTTCATCGCGTCCTTCAGTGTGCGCGTCCCTGATTGAACCGGGATCACCTTGGCGCCGAGCATTTCCATGCGGAACACGTTGGGCGCCTGACGCGCGACGTCGACCGCGCCCATATAGACGATGCATTCCAGCCCGAACCGCGCGCACAGCGTCGCGGTGGCAACACCGTGCTGGCCGGCGCCGGTCTCGGCGATGATGCGCTTCTTGCCCATCCGGCGCGCGACCATGATCTGGCCGAGCACATTATTGACCTTGTGCGAGCCGGTGTGGTTGAGCTCCTCGCGCTTGAAATAGACTTTCGCGCCGCCGAGATGCTCGGTCAGGCGCTCGGCGAAGTACAGCGGCGACGGCCGTCCGACATAGTGCTTGAGAAAGCCCTTCATTTCCGCAGCGAACGACGGATCGGCCTTGGCCGCGATGTAGGCCTTCTCCAGATCCAGGATCAGCGGCATCAGCGTTTCGGCGACGAAGCGGCCACCGAAATTACCAAAATGCCCGCGCTCGTCGGGGCCGGTGCGGAAGGAGTTTGGCAAGGAGTTCGGCTGACCTGGATTCATCGGACCATCAATTCTTCGGTGGCGCGCGCGGCGCGGATAAAATCGCGGATCATGTCGGGATCCTTGACGCCGGGCGAACGCTCGACGCCCGAGGACACATCGACGCCGCCCGCACAGGTGACGCGAACGGCCTCGGCGAGGTTGGAGGCGTTGAGCCCGCCCGAAACCATGAACGGCAGTTCGAGGTCGAGCTTCTCAAGCAGGCGCCAGTCGAACACGGCCCCTAACCCGCCCGGGCGGGTGGCCTCTTTTGGCGCACGGGCGTCGAACAGGATGCGGTCGGCGACCGCAGCATAGCCCGCAAGCGGCACGAGATCGGCCGCGGTCTCGACCGGCAGCGCCTTCATCAGCGGCAGACCGAATTTCGCCTTGATGTCGCGCAGCCGCGCGGTGGTTTCCTTGCCATGTAGTTGCAGGATGTCCGGCCGCAGGGTCTCGACGATATTCTCGAGCGTCGCGTCGTCGGCATCGACCGTGAGCGCCACCTTGACGGCGCGGCCCTTGGCCTGCTTGCCGAGCTCGCGCGCGGTCTCGAGGCCGACATGCCGCGGCGACGGGGGGAAGAACACGAACCCGACCATATCAGCGCCAGCCCCGAGCGCGACGTCGAGCGTCTCGCGCGTGGACAGGCCGCAAATTTTGACGAGCAGGGACATGGTCTCTCGGGCGCGGCTTTCAAGCCGTGAAGTGCGGGTTGGAACGGAGCTGTTTGGGCGGGTTCTACAACGTCGCGCCCTGCTTGTCTCGCCCGGCGGCCCCGTAAAAGCCGCGCGGCGCCGGTGCTGCAAGCTGCGGCACGCCGCCCCGGGAGACGGCCGCCGCGGCGCGCAGATCGGCTATTTCCGACCGCGCCCGCCGGGCCTCGGCCTCGTGCTGGCGTGCGGCGCGGCGCCAGCGGCGCTGGCGGAACCAGGTCGCCGAGCCGCCCGCCGCGACCCCCAAAATCGCGACCGCAATAATCACGACGAACAGCGGCATCGACACCGCGACCGACGGATTGACGGAATCGAACGGATCGAACGACACCGTCACCGAATGACGGTTGGCGACCGCAAAGAAGATGAAGATGACGCCTAAGGGAATGACGACCAGCGCCGAGAAGAATTTTCGCATGACCATATCTCGCAGTGCGGACTCTTGAAGCAGCTGACATCGGCGAGCACGTGTCCCGCAACACGGCACCCGATCTTCAGAACCCGGTGGAGTCTTTTATTTGACGCGTTCTCTTCACGCGAACCGGGCCCACTTCGCTTGAAAACGCTATGGTTACGCGCCGGCCTCGGGCGAACCGCCCTCGCGGTTCAGCCGCTCACGCATTTCCTTGCCCGTCTTGAAAAACGGGACGCTCTTCTGATCGACCGGCACATGCGCGCCGGTGCGTGGATTGCGCCCTGCGCGGGCTGGACGATGCTTGACCGAGAAAGCGCCGAAACCGCGGAGCTCGACACGGTCGCCGCGCGCCAGGGCAGCGACGATCTCATCGAGAATCGCGTTCACAATGTTCTCCACATCCCGCTGATAAAGATGCGGGTTGTGCTCGGCGATGCGCTGAACAAGTTCGGATTTGATCATCGAGACTGGGGTCCACTGTCGTGCGGACTTCCATTTCCGTGAAAATGCCTTGAACTGTCAAGACGCTAAATCAATTTTGGGCCACGCGAAATGACGTGACAAATGGCCCGGAAAGGGGTTGTCGCAACACCCGCAATGCGGGAGGACCGCGCCAAACCTCGCTTGCGCGGGTTCAATTGGAGGCCGCGGGCCGCCAAAGTGCCAGCATACCGTCCAATGCCAGCTGGTCGACGGCACCTGTGACGCCGGCCTGCTCGATCTGGCGCGCGATCGCGCTCAGGCCGAGCGCATCGAAGCTGACGGACGCGACTGCGCGCAAGAAAGTCATGTCGCCAAACCGCGGGGTCAGCTTGAAATCGCGCACCGGCAGATCGCTCTTGATCTTCTTCTCGGCGACCAGCCATGCCACCGCGGTTTTCTCATCGCCGAGCTGATCGACCAGCTTCAGCTCGACCGCCTGGCGGCCGGTGAACACGCGTCCGTCCGCGACTTTGTCGAGCAACGCCTCGTCCATGCCGCGCCGCGCCTTCACGAGGCCGCGGAACCAGGCGTAAGAGTCCTTCACCAGCGCGTCGAGCGCCGCCCGCGCCTCCGGGCTGGTTGGCTCAAAGCCGTTCGGCGCCGCCTTCAGCGGCGAGGATTTCACTTCCTCGACCTTGACGCCGACGGTCTTCATCAACTCGGTGAAATTCGGAAACTGAAACAGCACACCGATCGAGCCGACCAATGAGCTCTGCTGGGCGATGATATGATCGGCCGCAAGCGCCCCGATGTAACCGCCCGAGGCGGCCAGCCCTTCGACCACCACGACCAGCGGCTTCTTGGCCTTCAGCCGCGTCAGCGCATCGTAAAGCTGCTCGGAGCCGGCGGTGGTGCCACCCGGCGAATTGATGTGCACGATGACGGCGGCGGCCGACGACTTCTCCAGCCGCTCCAGCGCCTCGACGCGTTGCTGATCGCTGCGAATGAGGCCTTCGATATTGACGCGGGCAATCGAGCCGGACACCGACAGCGACGAGCGGCCGGCGGGTGTCGCCAGCACACCGACGACAACGACCGCGGCAAGAACGACCACGGCCGCCACCAGGCGCCAGAAAGTCAGCTTGCGGCGTATCCTGCGGCGATCGACGATCACGTCCGAATCGAGCGACATCGAAATTCTCCTGGGGTCGGCAGCGCCGTTTTGCCTTCGCAGCGTCACCAGCGCATTATCCAATTACATCAATTGCGATGCAATATGAAGAAAACAAGGCCCAGTTGTCGTCCCCGCGGAGGCGGGGACCCATAACCACCAATCCTGATTGTCGCGCCAGGCTGGAGCTCCAGTTTTTCACAACCACAAACCCCTGTGGTTATGGGTCCCGGCGAAGGCCGGGACGACACCGGTGCAACAAAAAAGGCCCCGGTCGAAACCGGGGCCTGGTCTTTGCGAACAGGGAAGCTGTGCCTACTTGTCGCGGTTCTTGAGCGCGGTGCCGAGAATGTCGCCCAGCGTCGCTCCCGAATCGGAGGAACCATACTGCGCGATGGCTTCCTTCTCTTCGGCAACTTCCAGCGCCTTGATCGAGACCTGCACCTTGCGGGCCTTCTTGTCGAACTGGATCACGCGGGCATCGACCTTCTCGCCGACGGCGAAACGCTCGGCGCGCTGATCGTTGCGGTCGCGGGCGAGTTCCGACCGCTTGATGAAGGTCGAGAAATCGGTACCCGAGATCTTCACCTCGATGCCGGCTTCCTTCACTTCGAGCACTTCGCAGGTCACGACTGCACCCTTCTTGACGTCGCCAGGCTCTGCGAAGGGGTCGCCTTCGAGCTGCTTGACGCCGAGCGAGATGCGCTCCTTTTCGACATCGACGTCGAGCACCACGGCCTTGACCATGTCGCCCTTCTTGAAGTTGTCGATCACCTGCTCGCCCGGAAGCTTCCAGTCGAGGTCGGAGAGATGGACCATGCCGTCGACGTCGCCGTCGAGACCGAGGAACAGACCGAACTCGGTCTTGTTCTTGACCTCGCCTTCGACGGTCGCACCGACCGGGAACTTCTCGACGAAGACCTCCCAGGGGTTGCGCATGGTCTGCTTGAGGCCGAGCGAGATGCGGCGCTTGACCGAATCCACTTCGAGAACCTGCACTTCGACTTCCTGCGAGGTCGAAACGATCTTGCCGGGGTGCATGTTCTTCTTGGTCCACGACATTTCCGAGACGTGGATCAGGCCTTCGATGCCTGGCTCCAGTTCGACGAACGCGCCGTAGTCGGTGATGTTGGTGACGCGGCCGGTGAAGCGTGCGTTCAGCGGATACTTCGCCTCGATGCCCTGCCACGGATCGTCCAGCAGCTGCTTCATGCCGAGCGAGATACGGTGGGTCTCGTGGTTGATCTTGATGATCTTGACCTTGACGGTCTGGCCGATGGTAAGCACCTCGGTCGGGTGATTGACCCGGCGCCAGGCGATATCGGTGACGTGCAAGAGGCCGTCGATGCCGCCGAGATCAACGAACGCACCGTAATCGGTGATGTTCTTGACCACGCCGTCGATCACCTGACCCTCTTCGAGGTTCTGCACCAACTCCTGGCGCTGCTCGGCGCGGGTCTCTTCGAGAACCGTGCGGCGCGACACCACGATGTTGCCGCGGCGGCGGTCCATCTTGAGGATCTGGAACGGCTGCGAATTGTTCATCAGCGGCGCGACGTCGCGGATCGGGCGGATGTCGACCTGCGAACGCGGCAGGAAGGCCACCGCGCCGTCCAGATCGACGGTGAAGCCGCCCTTGACCTGGTTGAAGATGACGCCGTGAACCTTCTCGTTGTTGTTGAAGGCCTTCTCGAGCTTGCCCCAGCTCTCCTCGCGGCGCGCCTTGTCGCGCGACAGCACGGCTTCGCCGAGCGCATTCTCGATCCGGTCGAGGAACACCTCGACTTCGTCGCCAACCTTGAGTTCGCTGTCGCGGCCGGGTCCTGCGAATTCACGCAGCGCCACGCGGCCTTCGGTCTTCAGGCCGACGTCGATGACGGCCATGTCCTTTTCAATTGCAACTACCTTGCCCTTGATGACGGAGCTTTCCTGCAAATTGCCGCCGGCGAAGGACTCGTCCAGCATCGCAGCGAAATCGTCGCGGGTAGGATTATAAGAAGCAGCAGTCGAAGCCATTTGTTCTCCAGATGCGGGTATCGCCGGCCAGTCGGGTTAAGGGGCGTATCGCGCGTGAAGTGTCAGGGGTCCGCAAACCCTAACGACCGCCGTTTGCGGGAAATCGCAAATGGCGGGCCGGCAGCATGCCTGCACGTTCGATACGTTGATTTATCCGGAGCCTGAAACGAGCGTATCGACTTCAAGAACCTGGAGCGGGCTTTCCTCCAATGACGGCAGGGGTTCAAACCTCCTGCCGGCCCGCTCGGACAGCCCTGATCTCATCGATGGCGGCCCGGATGGCCGGTGATATAGCCCCAAGGGGTCTTTTCGGCAAGCGGAAATGCCCGATTTACGGGGCTTTAGGGCTGACGGACGCTCGCCATGGGCCCATGTTTTCAACGCCTTGTTCACCGCATGACGCAAAAGGCCCGCAGTGTCAGGCGCGATGGAACCCGGCCTTAAGTGCCGCCCCCCAACGATGGCACGGTTCAAAAACAGGGGGAGTGCCACCATGAAGAGCCTGATCGCGATGACAGCCATCGCCGCCTTTACCGTCGCTACGGCCGTTGCCCGCAAGCCGGCCTATTTTGCGACCGACAAGGCGATTGCCGCGGCGAAATCGAAGCCCGTCCTGATGGCCGAACAGCGATTGCCGTTCGACCGCGACCGCTCGAAGAACTGAACCGGAGACTTCACCGCCTGGCGCGGACAGCCTCGACGATCGCGATCGCGGCGCGAACGCCGCCTTCGATATCGAGATTGGAATTGTCCAGGACATGCGCATCGGGGGCCGCCTTCAGAGGCGCCGCGGCCCGATTGCGGTCCCGCTCGTCGCGCTTGAGAATATCGGCCAGCACCAGCGCTTCATCCGCCGCTTCACCCCGCGCGAGCGCTTCCAGCGTGCGGCGGTGGGCCCGCACCTTTGGGTCGGCGACGACGAAAATCTTCACTTCCGCATTCGGGCAAATCACGGTGCCGATGTCGCGCCCGTCGAGCACCGCGCCGGGCGGATCTGCCGCGAACTGGCGCTGAAAACTGACCAGCGCTTCCCGTACCGTGGGGATGGCGGAGACCACCGAAGCAGCATCGCCGATCCGCTGCGACTTCAGTTCGGGATGGCCGAAGTTTTCCGGGTCGAGCGCCATCGCGGCGGCGACGGCGCGGGCTTCATCGGTGAGATCAAAACCCTGGTCCAGCAGCATTTTGGCCACGGCGCGGTAAATCACGCCGGTGTCGAGGTGGTGATAGCCGTAGTGCTGCGCGAGCCGCTTGCCCAGCGTGCCCTTGCCCGAGGCGGCGGGTCCGTCGATGGCGATGATCATGAGCGCCATGTGCGACAGAGCGCCCATGGCGGTCAAGACCATGCGTCAGAGGTGATGGGGCCACCGCTCCGGGAAACGGTGGCCTCACCGCCAGGAAACCTGAATTCCGCGATGCGGACATATGCGCGCCAGATGCGTCCAAATGTGCCTCGCCCCCGCCGCGGCCCGCCTCTATCCTGAGACCAGCCGGGGCATTCCATCGCGTCTGCGAATCGCCCGATTCAAAAAAATGATAACGGCCGGAGGGATACGATGAGCACCATTTCACGACGTCAATTTATTGGTAGCGCCGCAGCAGCCTCGGCGATCCCGCTGCTCGGGAGTTCGGCCCACGCGCAGGCCGACTGGCCGACCAAGCCCATCAAGATCATCGCCGGCTATCCCGCCGGAGGTCAGACTGATCTGTTTGCGCGGACCTATGGAGAATATATCCGGGCCACCACGGGCCAGAATGTGGTGGTGGAAAACAAGGCCGGTGCCTCAGGATCGGTCGCGGCAGTTGAAGCCAAACGCGCCGCGCCCGACGGCTACACGCTGATGTTCACGATCTCGACGACGATGATCATGAACCGCGTTCTGATCAAGGACATCGCTTACGACGCCGACAAGGATTTCACCCTCGTCTCGATCATGCCGGCAGGCAGCCTGCCGTTCGTGGCCGGCGAGAAGACCGGCGCCAAGACTCTCGCCGAATTTGTCGCCTACGCGAAGAAGGCCGAGAAGATCAACATTGGCACCTATGGCGCAGGGTCATACGCGCACATGGCGGTCGCCGAAATGAACAAGCAATACGGTCTCAAGATGGAAGCGGTGCACTATCGCGGCGAAGCGCCCATGTGGACCGATCTGGCCGGCGGATTTATCGATGGCGCCCACGGCAGCTACTCCGCGGCGTTGTCCGTGCTGCAAAGCGGCCGCGGCCGTGCGGTCGCCGTCTCGCGCAAGCGCATGTCGACATTGCCCGACGTCCCTTCCTTTGCAGAGCAGGGCACCACATCGCCGATCTTCAAGCTGACCGGCTTCCAGTGCTGCGCCGTGCCGACAGGCACGCCACCGGAAATCGTTCAGAAGCTGTCAAAACTCCTCGTCGAGGGCGGCAAGACTGAAAAAGTACTGCAGCTGATGAAATCATTCGGCGTCGACGACACCGCGATGACCTTCGAGGAGACGCAGAAACTGTACAAGGAAGAAGCGCCCATCTGGCTCGAGGCAGTGACCAGCCTGGGGCTTGCGCCGTCCTGACCGCGCAAGCCTCCGCTTTATGAAAATTCCGCCCCGAGCCCGCGCATCATCGGAATGAAATCCGGAAAGCTGGTGGCGATGAAGGTGGTGTCGTCGATCTTGACCGGCTTGTCGGCAGCAAGCCCCATCACCAGCGCCGACATCGCGATGCGATGATCCATGTGGGTGGCGACGAGGCCGCCGCCGGGCACGTGGCCACGGCCTTCGACGATCAGATCGTCGCCCGCGACCTCGACCTTGACGCCGTTGACGCGCAGCATGTCGGCGGTCGCCTCCAGCCGGTCTGATTCCTTGACGCGCAGCTCCTGCAGGCCGCGCATGATGGTGGTGCCTTCGGCAAACGAGGCCGCAACCGCGAGCACCAGATATTCGTCGATCATCGAGGGCGCGCGCTCCGGCGGCACTTCGACGCCGCGCAGTTTTGATGCCCGTACGCGCAAGGTGGCCATCGGCTCGCCGGCGTCACCACGCACGTCGCTCTCCTCGATCGAGGCGCCCATCTCGCGCAAGGTCGTGATCAGGCCGGTGCGCAGCGGGTTGGTCATGACGTCGGAGAAGACGATGTCGGAGCCCTCGACGATGAGCGCTGCGACGATCGGGAACGCTGCAGACGAGGGATCGGCGGGCACAACGACATCGGCGCCGTGCAGTTCGGGCTGGCCGGTGAGCGCGATCTTCCGGCCATGGCTGCCTTCCCTGGTCGAGACGATCTGCGCGCCAAAATGCTTCAGCATCAGTTCGGTATGGTCGCGGCTCGCCTCCTGTTCGATCACGGTCGTGACACCCGGCGCTGCGAGGCCCGCCAAGAGCACCGCCGATTTGATCTGGGCGGAGGCCACCGGCGTCCGGTACAGGATTGGCACGGGATCGCGGGCACCATGCAGCGTCAGCGGCAGGCGGCCGCCTTCCTTGGCCTCGCCGGTCCTGGCGCCCATCAATTCCAGGGGATCGAGGATCCGCCGCATCGGCCGCGAGCGCAGCGAGGCGTCGCCGTCGAAGACCGCCGAAATCGGGCAGCCGGCGACCGCCCCCATCACCAGCCGGCAACCGGTGCCGGAATTGCCGAAATCGAGCGGGCTTGCGGGTTGGGCGAAGCCCGCCACCCCGACGCCCCTCACCTGCCAGGCAAACGGGCCTGTTCGCTCGACCTTGGCGCCCAGCGCCTGCATCGATTTCGCCGTATTGAGCACGTCTTCGCCCTCAAGCAGGCCGGAAATCGTGGTCTGGCCGACCGAAAGCGCCCCCAGGATCAGGGCCCGGTGCGATATCGACTTGTCGCCGGGAACCCGGACTTTACCGGTCAGGGAACCGCTGGAGCGGGATTCCAGCGGGGTCGGGTGGGCTGCAAGCCGGTCTGAATGGGTCAAGATTGTGTCCTCTCGCGCAGGGCGGCAGGTATCACATAGGCAACACCGCGTCACGCGGCCGTCTCATGCGCGCAAACCGCTATTGACAGCGGCCTAGCAACTAGCCAAGTGAAGCACCGTTTTTCAGAAATTCCCAGGACTCCACACGTGGCCAAATCCGATCTCGGAACCAAACGCATTTGCCCGACGACGGGTAAGAAGTTCTATGACTTGAACAAGAGTCCGGTGATCTCGCCCTATACCGGTGAGGTCGTGCCGATTGCGCCGATTGCGCCGCCCCGGGCAGCCCGCGGTGATGCTGCACGCGCTGCCGCCGCAGCAAGCGCCGCCGCCGATGCGCCGGAACCGGCCGAGGCCGAGGAATTGGTCTCGCTCGAAGAGGCTGATGCCGAGGAGAACACCGGCAAGGTCAAGGCCGTCGTTCCCGAATCGGAAGACGACATCGAAATCGACGAGACCATCGAGGGTGACGAAGACGACGATTCGACCTTCATTCCCGACGAGGAAGAAGGCGATGAGGACGTCACCGACATCATTGGTGACGTCGGCGGCGACGAAGAGACTTGAGATCGGCCCTGAACTGTGGTTCAGGGTGCCTGCGCGTCGCCCAAGGCGCGCGGGTCGGTTAAGGGGCCATAGCTCAGCTGGGAGAGCGCTTGCATGGCATGCAAGAGGTCGGCGGTTCGATCCCGCCTGGCTCCACCAGCCTTCGCAGGCTGCGCCTGCTTCGGCTAGGCAGGCCCGCGTGCGCGAAGGCTGCCTCGGCGTAGCCCGAAGGGCGAAGACGGGCTCCCTCAACGAACACAAATCTCTGCCTGCTTCGGCTAGGCGAGCCCTCTCGTAGCGAAGGCTGCCCCGCCATTGCCCGAAGGCTCGGCTAGCTCTGCGACTACACAGATCACTCACCTGCGGTATCCTGCCTTTCCAGGGCGGAGGACATACCGTGCGATACGTCTATATTCTCGAAAGTCTGGATTCGCTGCACTTCTACGTGGGCATGACAGATGACCTGCGCGCTCGTCTGGCTAAACATAATGCCGGTGAGGTGCCGCATACCTCGAAGTACCGCCCTTGGCGGCTGCGAACTTATATTGCGTTCGATGACGAACAGCGCGCCATCGCGTTCGAGAGGTACCTGAAGTCCGGATCCGGCCGAGCTTTTGCGAAGAAACACTTCTGAAGGGGTTCGCCCGCCCCTACTCCCCCAACGCCGCATTCAACTTGTCGCGCAGCGCGAGCAGTTCGTTTTTCATCGCCACCAGTTCGCCCACCGAGCACGCCGAGCTCGCCAGAATACCCTGCGGCACCGCCCGGGCTTTTTCCCGCAGGGCCTGGCCTTTCGGCGTCAGTGCGATCAGGACCTGGCGCTCGTCCTCGGTGCTGCGTGTGCGCCGGATCAATTCGGCGGCCTCCATCCGCTTCAGCAGCGGGGTCAGCGTGCCGGAATCGAGGAACAGCTTCTCGCCGATATCCTTGATGGGCACGCCGTCGCGCTCCCACAGCACCATCATCACGAGATATTGCGGATAGGTCAGCCCGAGCTTGTCGAGCAAGGGCTTGTAGACGCGGTTGAAGGCATGCGCCGTGGAATACACCGCGAAACAGATCTGATTGCCGAGCAGCAGCGGATCGACCGCCGGTTTCCTAGCCATTTGCACCTCGCCAAGTGGGGACGCCCGTGATCATTTAGGGCCGCGGACGAGCCTAATCAATTGCATACAATTAAATTGCGGACCCCTTCATTTTTTCTATTGTGCGCAATCTAATTGTGTGCAATATAATAACCATCGAAACCAAACCCAAGGGAGACCAACATGTCCGTGAAAGTTCTCTACAAGACCACCGCAACGGCCACCGGCGGCCGCGACGGCACCGCCTCGACGGCTGACGGCGCCTTCAGCGTCAAGCTTGCGACCCCGAAGGAACTCGGCGGCGGCGGTGGCGCCGGCAACAATCCCGAACAGCTGTTTGCGGCCGGCTATGCCGCCTGTTTCATCGGCGCGATGAAGGCGGTTGCAGCTCAGGGCGGCGGCGTGAGGGTGCCTGCGGACGCCTCCGTTACCTCCACCGTCGGCATCGGCCCGCGCTCGGAAGGCGGCTTTGGCCTTGATATCGACCTCGCCGTTTCCCTGCCCGGCCTTGCCCGCGCCGACGCCGAAGCGCTGGTCCAGAAGGCCCACCAGGTTTGCCCGTATTCCAACGCCACCCGCGGCAATGTGGATGTGCGCCTGACCGTGGCGTAACGACCGCGTCGAACGGCCCGCTGCAACAAGCCGCGGGCCGTTTTCGCGCGCCTTCTGTCTCCGCATGCGCCTACGCGCGCGCGGGCATTGCCGACGCGCCCGAAGACCGCTAGCTCAAGAATTCCATTGGTCTTACTTGAGCGAAGGTTTTTTCCATGAGTTCTCCGGCTCCCGGCGCAATGACGGGCCTGCGCGTGATCGATCTCACGCGCGTGCTCGGCGGCCCCTATTGCACGCAGATCCTCGCCGACCACGGCGCCGACGTGATCAAGGTCGAGCCGCCCGCCGGTGACGAGGTGCGCGACTGGGGCCCTCCGTTCCACGAGGAGGACGCCGCCTATTTCGTCGGCATCAACCGCAACAAGCGTTCGATCGGCCTCGACCTCGCCTCCGAGGGCGGCCGCACTGTGCTGCTCAAGATGCTGGAGACCGCCGACGTCCTGATCGAGAATTTCAAGCCGGGCACGCTCGACAAATGGGGCATCGGCAACGACGTGCTGCGCGCGAAATTCCCAAAGCTCGTGCATTGCCGGATTTCCGGCTTTGGCGGCGACGGCCCGCGCGGCGGCAATCCCGGCTATGACGCGATCATCCAGGCCATGACCGGCATGATCGCCGCGACCGGTTCGCCGCAAAGCGGCCCGATGCGGATCGGCGTCCCGCTCGTCGACATCACCACCGGGCTTTATGCCGCGATCGGCATCCTGATGGCGCTGTCGGAGCGGCAGCGCTCGGGGCTTGGCCAATTCCTCGAGACCACGCTGTATGAAACCGGCCTTGCGATCATGCATCCGCACACCGCGAATTATTTCATGCATGGCAAGCCGCCGAATCTAACCGGCAACGAGCATCCCAATCTCGTGCCCTATGCGATCTTTCCGACCCGCACCGACAACATCTTCATCGGCGTCGGCAATGACGGCACCTTCCGCAAGCTCGCCAAGGAAATCGGCAAGCCGGAACTCGGCACCGATCCGCGCTTTGCCCGCAACAAGGACCGCATCGCCAACCGCGATGCGCTGCGCGCCGAACTCGCCGCGGTGTTCAGCCAGCACGATGCCGCGCCGCTGTGCGACCGCCTGCTCGCGGCTGGCCTGCCGGCCGGCCCGGTCCAGTCGATCGACCAGGCGCTGACCGCCGCCCACACGCTTCACCGCGGCGATGTCATCGAGAAGGACTGGTACAAGGGCGTCGCCTCGCCGATCCGCCTGGAGCGAACCAAACCGAGCCTGCGCCTGACCCCACCGAAATTCAGCCAGCACTCCGCCGAGGTGCTGGGCGAGTTCGGCTACTCCAAGAGCGAGGTCGAGGCGATGGTCGCCAAGGGCGTGGTGTGCGGACCGGAGCGGAAGCGGTAGCCGCTGTCGTCCCTGCATTCGCCGCTCCAAGCCCTCGCCAATCTCCCGGGGCCAAACACGTTCGCAGGGGCGACGGGACAGATCGGATCCGTCACCCTTGGCCTATTTGACGGCTTCCCGAGGGGCCCGCTTCCCCGATACCATGCTTTCGCTTATACGGTCATTTGCACGTCATCCGGCGCTGCTATCGCGCGAAACGAAGATGACGACCCAACCTGGAGGGAATTACATGGCATTTCGACAATTCGGCGTAGCCGCGAGCGTGACTGTCGCGCTTGCGCTCGCCACGCCTGCCTACGCTGCGACTGAGATCCAGTGGTGGCACGCCATGACCGGCGGCAACAACGACATCGTCAACAAGCTTGCCGAGGATTTCAACGCCAGCCAGTCCGACTACAAGGTCGTCCCCACCTTCAAGGGCAGCTATCCCGACACCATGAATGCCGGCATTGCGGCGTTCCGTGCCGGCACCGCGCCGCACATCATTCAGGTGTTCGAGGTCGGCACTGCGACCATGATGAGCGCCACCGGCGCCATCAAGCCGGTTTACCAGCTGATGAAGGATGCCAACGAGCCGTTCGACCCCAAGGCCTACCTGCCGGCGATCACAGGTTATTACTCGACGTCGAAGGGCGACATGCTGTCGTTTCCCTTCAACTCGTCGTCGACGGTGATGTGGATCAACAACGACGAGCTGAAGAAGGCCGGCATCGCCGAGATTCCGAAAACCTGGCCGGAAGTTTTCGACGCCGCCAAGAAGCTGAAGGCGGCCGGGCACACGACCTGCGGATTCTCCAACGCGTGGGCGTCATGGGTGCATATCGAACAGTTCTCGGCCTGGCATAACGTCCCGATCGGCAGCAAGGCCAACGGCCTCGACGGTTTCGATACCGTGCTGACGTTCAACTCGCCGCTGCATGTGAAGCATCTGCAGAACCTGATGGACCTGCAAAAGGACAAGACCTACGACTATGCCGGCCGCGCCAACGCCAGCGAGAACCGCTTTGCGTCCGGCGAGTGCGCGATCTTCCTGACCTCGTCGGGCTATTACGCCACTGCCAAGAGCACCGCCAAGTTCGACTTCACCTCGGCGCCGATGCCCTACTACCCGGACGTTCAGGGTGCGCCGCAGAACTCGATCATCGGCGGCGCTTCGCTGTGGGTGATGGGCGGCAAGAAGCCTGAGGAGTACAAGGGCGTCGCCAAGTTCTTCACGTTCCTGTCCGACACCAACCGTCAGGCCGACCTGCACCAGAAATCCGGCTACCTGCCGATCACCAAGGCAGCCTATGAAAAAACCAAGGCGGACGGCTTCTACGAGAAAAACCCCGTCCTGCAGACGCCGCTGAAAGAACTCACCAACAAGGAGCCGACCGAGAACTCGCGCGGCCTGCGCTTCGGCAACATGGTGCAGATGCGCGATCTCTGGGCCGAGGAACTGGAAGCGGCACTGGCTGGCAAGAAAACCGCCCAGGAAGCCCTCGACGCCGCGGTCGCGCGCGGCAATGCGATGTTGCGGACATTCGAAAAGACGGCCAAATAGGATCGGCGAAGACTCCCTCTCCGCCTTCCGGAGAGGGAGCACCTCTGGCATCACAGCGTCCTGAATGGAAAAGTCGGTCGTCTTCAACAACAAGCTGCTGCCATATCTGCTGCTGGTGCCGCAGCTCATCATTACATTCGTATTCTTCTACTGGCCGGCGAGCCAGGCGGTCTTTCAATCCTTCAAGCGCGAGGACGCGTTTGGCCTGACATCCGAGTTCGTCGGGCTGGAAAATTACCAGACCCTTTTCGCCCAGCCTGAATATTACAAGTCGATGCTGACGACGGTGATCTTCTCGTCGCTGGTCGCGGCGTTGTCGCTTTCCATTGCGCTATTGTTCGCAACCCAGGCCGACAAGAACCTCAAGGCCGCCGGCACCTACAAGACGCTGATGATCTGGCCCTATGCGGTGGCGCCCGCGGTCGCCGGCGTGCTCTGGATCTTCATGTTCCATCCCTCGCTCGGCACGCTGGCGCGGCCGCTGCGCTGGATGAATTTCGACTGGAATCCGCTGCTCAACGGCAACCACGCCATGGCCCTGGTGGTGATGGCCGCGGTGTGGAAGCAGATCTCCTACAATTTCCTGTTCTTCCTGGCCGGCCTGCAATCGATCCCGAAAAGCGTGCTGGAAGCCGGCGCGATCGACGGCGCCGGCCCGATGCGGCGGTTCTGGACCATCGTCTTTCCGCTGCTGTCGCCGACGACGTTCTTTCTTCTGGTCGTCAATGTCGTCTACGTCTTCTTCGACACGTTCGGCATCATCGATGCGGTCACCGGCGGCGGCCCGGCCGGCGCCACCACCACGATGGTCTACAAGGTGTTTGCCGACGGGCGGCTCGGCGGCGATCTCGGCGGCTCGGCCGCGCAGTCGGTAGTGCTGATGGTGATCGTGATCGCGCTGACAGCGGTCCAGTTCAAATATATCGAGCGCAAGGTGCAATACTGATGGTCGAGCACCGCCCGCTCAGCGACATCATCGCCTACGCGATCCTGACGCTCGGCGTCTTCATCGTCGCCTTTCCGGTCTATTTGGCACTGATCGCATCCACCCATGACGCCGCCACCGTCGTCGGCGGCAACATGCCGCTGACGCCCGGCAGCCAGACGCTGGAAAACTACTACCGCGCGATATTCGTCGGCGGTTCGCGGACCAGCCGCGAGCCGGTCGGCCACATGCTGATGAACTCCTTCATCTCGGCACTCGGCATCGCGATCGGGAAGATCTTCATCTCGATCCTGTCGGCCTACGCCGTGGTGTATTTCCGCTTCCCGTTCCGCAAGACCGCGTTCTGGATCATCTTCGTCACGCTGATGCTGCCGGTCGAGGTGCGTATCTATCCGACCTACAAGGTGGTCGCCGACCTCAAGATGCTCGACACCTACGCAGGGCTGATCATGCCGCTGATCGCTTCCGCCACGGGAACGCTGCTGTTCCGGCAGTTCTTCATGACGGTTCCTGAGGAGTTGCTGGAAGCATCGCGGATCGACGGCGCGGGTCCGTTCCGCTTCTTCTGGGATACGCTGCTGCCGCTGTCGGTAACGACGATCGCGGCGCTGTTCGTGATCCAGTTCATCTACGGCTGGAATCAGTATCTGTGGCCGCTGCTGATCACCACGCAGGATTCGATGCAGACCATCGTCACCGGCATCAAGAAGATGCTGTACACGACCGACGAGCTGGCTGAATGGCAGCTTGCGATGGCGACCGCCATCCTGGCGATGCTGCCGCCGGTCGCAGTTGTCGTGTTCATGCAGCGCCTGTTCGTGCGCGGACTGGTCGAGACGGAAAAGTGAGGAAGCGAGTGGCGCTGGTGACCCAAGGCAAACTAAATGGCTAACGTAACGCTGCGTAACGTCCGCAAGACCTATGCCGGTGGCTTCGAAGCCATCAAGGGCATCGAATTTGACGTCGGCGACGGCCAGTTCTGCGTGCTGGTCGGCCCTTCCGGCTGCGGCAAGTCCACGCTGCTGCGGATGGTCGCGGGGCTCGAGACGATAACCGGCGGCGAGATCGAGATCGGCGGCCGAATCGTCAACCAGATCGAGCCGGCCGACCGCGACATCGCGATGGTGTTCCAGAACTACGCGCTCTACCCGCATATGAGCGTCTTCAACAACATGGCCTACGGCCTGCGCAACCGCGGCATGCCCGAGCCCGAGATCAAGACTCGCGTCGAGGAAGCCGCGCGCATCCTCGAGCTCGGCGCCATGCTCGACCGCAAGCCGCGGCAATTGTCCGGCGGCCAGCGCCAGCGCGTGGCGATGGGGCGCGCGATCGTGCGCCAGCCGAAAGTATTTCTGTTCGACGAGCCGCTGTCGAACCTCGACGCCAAGCTGCGCATCGCGATGCGGGTCGAGATCCGCAAACTGCAGCGCCGCCTCTCCACGACGGCGATTTACGTCACCCACGATCAGCTCGAGGCGATGACGCTGGCCGACATCCTTGTCGTAATGAATGCCGGCCAGGTCGAGCAGATCGGCAATCCGCTCGACATCTACCAGAAGCCCGCGACCACCTTCGTCGCCTCGTTCATCGGCGCGCCGCCGATGAACCTGATGCCGTTGCGGTCCGATGAACTGAAATCGCAACTGGCCGGCCACAGCCGCCTCAACGAGGCCGGCATCCTCGGAATCCGTCCCGAGGACTTCGTCATTTCAAATGAGGCCATCGGCGGCGGTGTGGCACTTGGCCTCACCGTCGAGGCGATCGAGCGCGTCGGGGCCGAAACCTTTATCTACGGCACAAGGCAGAACGAGACGCAGGCCGTGGCTGCCAACCCCGGCGAGCTGCCGCCCGGCGAGGTGATCGTGCGGATTCCCGGCGCCATCGGCCCCGCCATCGGCGAGCGAATCAGGGCGGTGGCGCCATCAGACAAACTGCATCTATTTACCGCCGATGGCCGCAAGCGGGTTGGCGATTGATCTCGAGATTCCGGGTTCGACGCTTCGCGCCGACCCGGAAAGACGCGAAAACAGGCCGCCGCGGCCGATTTACGCAGCGCCTGGAGCGGCTTGAACCCTCCCCAAATCACCCCCATATTGCTGTTTGACCGGGCAGCAAATCCGCCGGCCAGTCACATGGGGCGCCGCAAGGGCCCCTCAAAGTCGCTTCGAGAGGACTTTGTAATGTCTCGTGTTCCATCGTTATCCAGTCCGTTCCTGCTTGGGTTCGACGAAATTGAGCGTGCGCTCGATCGCGTCGTCAAAGGCGCCGACGGCTATCCTCCCTACAACATCGAGCGCTGCGACCGCAGCAATGGGCAACCCGAACGCTTGCGCATCACGCTGGCGGTCGCCGGGTTTACCCGTGACCAACTCGATGTGACCATTGAGGAAAACCAGCTGGTGATCCGGGGCCGTCAGCAGGACGACAAGGCCCGGCAATACATCCATCGCGGCATCGCCGCGCGCCACTTCCAGCGCACCTTCGTGCTGGCGGAGGGGATGCAGGTGCTGGGCGCGGATTTGAAGAACGGGCTGTTGTCGATCGACCTTGCCAGGCCGGAACCTGAAAGGGTCGTTAAGACAATTGCTATCAATGAACACGAATAATGGAACGAGGAGCGGACTCGACCGCTTAGTCTCATAGAGGAGTCGAGACCATGAGTGATGTGAGTGTGACGTTCGAAGCTGAAAAGGTTTCTGTTGAGGCGCTGGCCCATCTTGGCGAGGGCCATATCGCCTACGTAAAGCAAGTCCGTTCCGAGGACGTGCCCGGACTGTTTCCGCAGGCGCCAAAGATCGCGCCAGGACTGAAACTGTTCGCGCTGCATGCCGCCGACGGCACCCCGATCATGCTGACCGACAGCCGCGAGGCGGCGGTCGCCAATGCATGGAGCAACGAATTGCAGGCCGTCAGCGTGCACTGACCCAGCACTTGCTGGTGTCAACCGATCCGACGCTTGTCGGTATCACTGACGCAGCGTTTGCTGCTGTCGCTGGCGCAGGCTTGGTAGCGGTCGCGTAGGCCGCGATGAGAGTTCGCAATACGCGGGCATGTCCTCGGATCGGGACGGCCCGCGTATTTTTTTGGCCGGCGCAATTCGCCAGCGTCAGTTCGAGAATGAGGATGTTACGCCGCGCTAGCCGGCGGCAGCGCCAATACCGAATAGATCGCCTGGGCGTCGCGCGAGGCGCGCAGTTTCTTGGCGACGTCCTGATCGCGCAGCAGGCGGGCAATCCGCGCCAGCGCCTTCAAATGATCGGCGCCGGCGCCTTCCGGTGCCAGCAGCAGGAATACCAGGTCGACCGGCTGGCCATCCATCGCTTCGAAATCGATCGGGCGTTCAAGCCGGGCGAAAAACCCGAACAGCTTTTCAAGCTTAGGCAGCTTGCCGTGCGGTATAGCTACGCCGTAGCCGACGGCGGTGGTCCCCAGTTTTTCGCGCTGCAGCAGCACTTCGAAGACCGCGCGCTCGTTCTGCCCGGTCAGGGTCGCCGCCCGCGCCGCAAGTTCCTGCAACGCCTGCTTCTTGCTGATGACTTTCAACGCGGGGAGTATCGCCTCGGGTGCGACCAGATCGGTAATCGTCATGGGGCGTTCCGAGGTGAATTAAGCCGTCAGGGTGCGAAATGGGTTCGAGAACTTCAGCTTCAAGAATTGGGCGTCAAGAAGCTGAGGTGGGAGGCGGGCTTAGGCCCGGGTCCCGATTGGTCGGCTTCTACTCCAACGCATGACCGGTGCCAACTCCCACGGGCGAGTTCCCGCACGCTATCCTTAAAGGGCGGCGGACCATAGGGAGGGGCGCTTTGGGCGTCAATGCTGTCAGCCATGCTTGTCAGGGGGTAACCGCCGGGGGATCGACCCACCCGACATTGCCGTCCGTGCGCCGGTAGATGATGTTCAGCCGGCCGCTCGAGCCGTGCTGAAACACGATGCAGGCGGCCCCGGTCAGGTCGAGCTCCATGACAGCTTCGCTGACCGACAGCCGCTTCAGCGACTTGGTCGCCTCCGCAATGATCACGGGGCTGTATTCAGAGACCTCGTCGTCGCCCTCCGGGGCCTCGATGACATAGCTCGGCGCGTCGAGACCCCCACCGTTCAACTCCGCGATCGCCATGGATGCCGCGTAGGTCTTGCGTGCCGAGCGGTCCTTCAGCCGGCTCTTGTAGCGGCGCAGGCGCTTCTCGATCATCACCAGCGCCTGGTCGGCGCTGGCATAGGCGTCGGTGGCGTTCGAATCGGCTTCCAGCGTAATGCCGGAATCGAGGTGCAGCGAACAATCGGTACGGAAGCCGAAGCCATCCTTGCTCAGCGTGATGTGGCCGGAATAATTGCCGTCGAAGTATTTTCGCAGAACCTCATCGGTGCGCTCGCTGACGCGCGAACGAAGCGCTTCGCCGACGCTGATGCTTTTCCCGGAGATTCGAAGGGTCATTTGATGCCTCGCTTGATGCCTCGTTCACTCTGTCGGGAAACCGACACTATCGCGATTTGACGCGAACGCAATCAGGCCGGCGCCGTATCACGGGACCGGTCGGAGGAAGTGGCCGGGGCTGAAAGTGCGTTACCGAGCATGCTCTGTTTGTCACGGCGGCGCTGCACCGAGGAAGGAATTCGCATCGCTTCGCGGTACTTCGCGACGGTGCGGCGGGCAATATCAATGCCCGACTCGCGCAATCGTTCCACGATCGTATCGTCGGAGAGGATCGCGGCCGGGGCTTCCGCGTCGATCAATTGCTTGATGTGATGGCGGACCGCTTCGGCCGAATGGGCCTCGCCGCCGTCGGCCGAGGCGATCGAGGCGGTGAAGAAATACTTTAGTTCAAAGCTGCCGCGATTGGTCGCCATGTATTTGTTGGCGGTAACCCGTGACACCGTCGATTCATGCATCTGGATCGCGTCCGCCACCGCCTTGAGGTTCAGCGGCCGAAGATGCGCCACGCCATGGGTGAAGAAGCCGTCCTGCTGGCGCACGATTTCGGTCGCGACCTTCAGAATGGTGCGGGCGCGCTGATCGAGCGCACGGACCAGCCACGTCGCGTTCTGCAGGCAGTCGGTGAAGTAGGATTTGTCGCCGTCCTTGCGGATCGTCTTCGACAGCTCGGTGTAATAGACCTGATTGACCAGCACGCGCGGCAACGTGTCGCTGTTGAGTTCGACATGCCAGCCGCCGTCCGGACCCGGCCGCACATAGACGTCCGGCACCATGGTCTGGGTGCGCGCCGAGCCGAACTTCAGGCCGGGCTTGGGATCGAGCCGGCGGATCTCGCCGATCATGTCGGTGATGTCCTCGTCGTCGACACCGCACAATTTGCGCAAAGACGCGATGTCGCGCTTGGCCAGCAAATCCAGGTGTTCGACCAGCGCCTGCATCGCGGGGTCGTAGCGATTGAGTTCACGCAGCTGGATCGCGAGGCATTCGCTCAAATTGCGCGCGCAAACGCCGGGCGGGTCGAATTTCTGCAGGACTGCAAGAACCGCATCGACATCGGCTTGCGCGGCGCCGAGCCGCTCTGCGGCCTGCCCGAGGTCCTGCGGCAGATAACCGGCATCGTCGACCAGATCGATCAGATATTGTCCGATCATGCGCTGCACCGGCCCGGGGAAGGCCACCGCCAGTTGTTCGGCGAGATGGCTGCCGAGGGTGATTTCGGCGGCGACAAAGGCTTCCAGATTGTAATCGTCGTCGTTCGACGCGCCGCCGCCCCATTCGGTATAGGCGGTGGGCGCGGCATCCTGCGCCGCCCGGGCGGCCGCTTCTGCGGGCTCCTCGGAGAAGACGTTGTCGAGCGGGGTATCCAGAGTCTGCTCAATTTCTGTGCGGCTGCCGAGATCGCGGTTCAGCCAGTCTTCCTGGCCTGCCTCGAACTGGCCGGGCTCAAAACTGTCGCCATTGGTCCCGCCAGCCATCTCGCCCGGCTCGGCGCCGCCCTCGTCGCCATAGCTCTGGGAATCACCGGAATTGGAGAATTCAGCCTGTTCCGGGACCGGCTCGCCCCTGACCGGTGCTTCGGGACCGTCGCTGGCCCGTTCGAGCAGCGGATTACGTTCCAGCTCCTCCTCGACGAAGGCCGAGAGGTCGAGGTTCGACAGTTGCAGCAGCTTGATCGCCTGCATCAGCTGCGGCGTCATGACCAGCGACTGCGACTGGCGGAACTCTAGTCTCTGCGTCAAAGCCATGGAGGCGAGAACCGATCCACTGAAAGTTGGTCCGATTCTTGCTTATCCTAGTCCAAAGCCGATGTACACGGCTTGACGTACGCTAAAAATGGGCTAGAGGCGGAATTCCTCGCCAAGGTAAAGACGGCGTACATCCGGATCGTTGACGATGTCGTCCGGACTGCCTTCAGTCAAGATTTCCCCGGCATAGACGATGTAGGCGCGGTCGGTCAGGCCGAGCGTTTCACGCACATTGTGGTCGGTGATCAAGACGCCGATGCCGCGATTGGTGAGGTGGCGCACCAGATCCTGAATGTCGCCGACCGCGATCGGATCGATGCCGGCGAACGGCTCGTCGAGCAGCATGTAGTTCGGACGCGTCGCCAGCGCGCGCGCGATCTCGACGCGGCGACGCTCGCCGCCGGACAGCGCGATCGACGGCGATTTACGCAAGCGCGCGATGTTGAATTCATCGAGCAGCGCATCGAGTTCGGCCTCGCGCTTCTTCCGCGAGGGTTCGACCACCTCGAGCACCGCGCGAATATTCTGTTCCACCGTGAGGCCGCGGAAGATC
Organism: Bradyrhizobium sp. AUGA SZCCT0182; assembly: GCF_018130185.1. Taxonomy (NCBI): domain Bacteria; kingdom Pseudomonadati; phylum Pseudomonadota; class Alphaproteobacteria; order Hyphomicrobiales; family Nitrobacteraceae; genus Bradyrhizobium; species Bradyrhizobium sp. AUGA SZCCT0182. Next base: position 102,901 of record NZ_JAFCLY010000019.1, read on the forward strand.
GACGCTTCCTGCGGCAGATATCCGATGCCGAGCCGCGCGCGCTGATACATCGGCAGCTTCGTGACGTCATGGCCGTCGAGTTCGATGGCGCCGCGGTCGGCCTTGATCAGCCCGGTGATCATGTAGAACACCGTGGTCTTGCCGGCGCCGTTCGGCCCCAGCAAACCCACCGCCTCACCGCGGCGAACATAGATGCTGACGCCGCGCACGACCTTGCGGGTGCCAAAGCTTTTTTCCACGCTATGCACGGCCAGGTAGCCCGGCCGCTGGATCAGGCGGGGCGCAGCTGCGCCATTGGTCCTGGACTGGTGCTTGGGCGCTTGGGTCCTGGGGGCCTGCGCGCGCGGGCGCGGTTCCTCGTACGGCGGCTCCACCGCATGCTCCGGCGGCTGGGGCAATTCCAACCCGGTCAGCGGGACGGCACGCGCCATCGGCGGCGCATCGCGCACCGGGTTCGTCAGCATGTCGCCAAAGGAATCGCCGAGCGCGGTGATGTCCTCGCGCGAACGCGCAAATCCTGCCGGCCCGCGTTTTGCGGAGCGTCGACGGAACATGCCGAGTAAATCCACCATCCCGCTTCGCTTAGCCTTTCACGGTGATCCCGCGCCACCCGCCGGCGAATCGATCCGCCTGCAAAGCATGAATGAATGGATGTTCCGTGCCCAGTGGAACACCTTGCCGCGCCCGCCCAGTAGATACAGCCTCGGAACCCCGGCTTCAACCGTGCGAGCCCAACATAATAACTAAGACTTTGATTTGTCTTATTTTTTCCCAGGAAGCAGCATAGGCAGGCCCGGCTTCGCGCCGCCCGGTGCCGGCGCCGGCGCCGATCCGCAGCCTTGGGACCCCTGGTCGAACAGGCCCCGCACCTGGCCGCTGTCGGATTCGACCCGCGACACGCCGGTGGTCATGTCCACCTTCAGGCGGTCGCCCTGGAGCACGTTTTTGCATTGGGTGAGCACCACGCCGCCCGTCATGGTGATGAGGTTGGCCCTGGTGTCGAAGATAGCGGTCTCGCCGGTCACCACCTGATCTTTCTGCGTGACGACGACTTTGCCCTTGGCTTCCAGCCGGCGGATCGAGGAGCTGCCGCCGGGCCCCGGGGCTGCCGCCTGCATCGGGGCGGATTTCGATCCCTTGGCGGCAGCAGGCGCCGGCGCGGCCGGACCCGAATCGTAAAACACCACCAGAGTCTTCGAGGTCATGGTGGTGTCGCCCTGCACGACCTTCACGTTGCCGGAGAAGGTCGCTTCCTTTTGCTTGTCGCGCATCTCCAGCGACGCCGCCTCGATTTGAATCGGCTGATCGCGATTCTGCGAGAAGCCCTGCATCGCATTGGGCACACCCGACACCGCTCCTTGCGCCAAAGCCGCACCGGGGCCGATCAGCGCGAGCGCGAACGCCGCCGTGGCCAGACTGCGCGGGAAAAACAGCTTCATGAAAATCACTTCGTGCTGGAAGATTTGCCGGAGACGGATCGCGTCTTCGGCGCTGGAGCAACGGGTTCGGGCGCCGGCACAGGCTGAGCGGGCGCAACGTCATCACCCAGTTTGTCCAAATTCATCACGACATTGCCTTCGAACCGCACCACCTCGCCGCTGTTGAGGATTCTGAGCCTGTCCGCGACCAGCGTTCCGTTCAGCAGTTTGACATCGACATGTTCATCCGAGGTTACCGTGCCCTTGTTGATGTCGATATAGGCCTGCGACATGCGGGCTTCATAGCCGGTGGAGGATTGCAGGAAGATATCCTTACGCAGATCGAGCAATTGCTGCTTGCTGTCGTAATAGCCGGTGCGGGCGTCCATCGTCACCGTGCTCTTGTCTTCCAGCATCACCTTGGCGCGCGGCGCCTTGAGTTCCATATGGTCGGGATCGGTCAGATCCTGGATCGCGGCCTTGGCCCAGACTTCGTACGGCCGCTGGTCGGTCGAAAAGCCGGCGAGATGCGGCGATTCCATCGTGATCTTGGTACCGGAAACCACCAGATTGCCGATGTCGACCGGGAGCTTCGGCAACAGCATCCGGAACGGATTGAAAACCGACACGGCGACGATGCTCGCCATCGCCAGCACCACCGCCGACGGCACCGCGATCCGCAGCATCCGTACCATCCGGCTGTGGCGCGCCGCGCTGGCAAAGCGCGCCTCCATTCCGGCGACGTAGGCTGGGTTCTGTGACGAGTTCACCGCTGCTCCAGAGCGAGGTTAGCCAGCCATTGTAGCCGGGATTGCCTCACGATGCAGCCCGGACCTCGCTTTACCAGTGTGACCGAAACGGGGCGTAAACACCCCCCAAGCACCCCGGAGACTGCTTCAAATCGCCCCGGTTCAGGAATGCGCGAAAATATCCTCGAGCTCCCAGCCGCCGAGGTCGAGCCTGGCCCGTGTCGGCAGGAAATCGAAACAGGCCTGCGCCAGTTCGGTGCGCCCCTCGCGCGCCAGCATGGCGTTGAGCCGTTCACGCAAGCCATGCAGATGCAGCACGTCGGAGGCCGCATAGGCGAGCTGCGCCTCGCTGAGGCTGGCCGAGCCCCAGTCGCTCGACTGCTGCTGCTTCGACAGGTCGATATTGAGCACCTCGCGCACCAGATCCTTCAGGCCATGCCGGTCGGTGTAGGTGCGGCTCAGTCGCGAGGCGATCTTGGTGCAGTAGACCGGCTGCGGCATCACGCCGAAGGCGTTGTAGAGGGCAGCGAGATCGAAGCGGGCAAAGTGGAAGATCTTGGTGATCTTGGGATTGGCGAGCAGCGCCTTCAGGTTCGGCGCATCGCTGTGGTCTTTCGGAATCTGGATCACGTCGGCGGTGCCGTCGCCATTCGACATCTGCACCACGCAGAGCCGGTCGCGATGCGGATTGAGCCCCATGGTCTCAGTGTCGATCGCAACCGAATCCGTGTAGCGGGAAAGATCCGGCAGATCGCCGCGATGCAGGCGGATGGTCATGGCGTTGGGAACCTCTTCGAATCGGCAGAGCCTAAAGTCCTAAGATAACGTCGAAATCGCCGCCAAACGAGGGTCCGGCTCGCCAAATCGCGTACTTTATGGGGCCTTTTCCAGAATCGGCGGAGTTGCGTCAATATGGCCGCGACCACAAAGGGGGTGCACCGATGAAAGCCGAACAGCAGCGATTGCCTCGTTTTGCCGTGCTGATCGATGCCGACAATACCTCGCCGCTGATTGCCGGCGGCTTGTTCGAGGAAGTGGCGAAATTCGGCGAGGCCAGTGTCCGCCGCATCTACGGCGATTTTTCCGGGCCGCACCTCAAATCATGGTCCGAAATCCTGCAAAAGCACGCCATCGATCCGTACCAGCAGTTTGCCTACACCAAGGGCAAGAACGCGTCTGACATCGCGCTCGTGATCGACGCCATGGACCTCTTGCACAGCGGACGGTTCGACGGCTTTTGCCTGGTGTCGTCAGACAGCGACTTTACGCGCCTTGCCTCCCGCATGCGCGAGCAAGGTGCCGACGTTTACGGCTTCGGCGCCCAGAAGACGCCGGAGAGTTTCCGGCAGGCGTGCCGCAGGTTTATTTACACCGAGAATCTTTTGCCGGCGCCGCCGACCTCCAACGCGGAGACACCCTCCAGGGCGACCTCCTTGCAGCCGCGGAGCGCTGCAATTCCAATGCTGAACAAAGCGATCTCGCAGATCGAGGACGAGGACGGCTGGGTCATGCTGGGGCAGGTCGGCACGCAGCTCTCGAACCTGTTCTCGGATTTCGACGTTCGCTCCTACGGCCATCGCAAACTCAGCGACCTCGTGCGGAAAACGGGTGCTTTTGACGTTGAGAAGATTGATGACGCGAATATGCGTATCAGGGCCAAGGCCGAAGCTGACCGTCCCAAAAGTAAGGCGAGGTAGGTTTTTCCCGGCCAGGATACAAAAGCACTTGCGCGAACCTATCGCAGCCCTTGCTAGCGATACAAGGTGCCGGGCAAGGCGTTGAAACTTCTCTTCATATCGTCGCGATAAACGACACACACACTTTCGGAGCAAGCTTTCGATGTGTAGCTTGTCGTTTCGACAACCTCTCGCCCGATTCTAACGCTCAATCGCCGGCGGCCTCGGCGTGCGCCGTCCGCGTGAATCGCATCCGTCCAGCTCATATGTTCCCGGCAATGCGGCGTCCGTCCGGCGCATCGCACGGCATCGCTCCCGACGAAAGAACGTCATGACCGAACAAATCGTGGCGGCGCCAATCGAGGAACAACCGGAACAGGAGCGCGGCTTTTCGCGCTACCAGTCATTCCTCATCGCGCTGCTGGCATTCGCGCAGTTCACGATCATTCTCGACTTCATCATCATGTCGCCGCTCGGCGCCATCCTGATGCCCGCGCTGGATATTACCGCCGGGCAATTCGGCGTCGCGGTTTCGGCCTACGCGTTCAGCGCCGGCATTTCGGGCATCCTTGCGGCCGGCTTTGCCGATCGATTCGATCGCAAGCGCCTGCTGCTGTTTTTCTATGCCGGCTTCACGTTGGGCACGCTGCTTTGCGCGGTGGCGCCAAACTATCACGTGCTTCTGCTCGGCCGGATCGTGACCGGACTGTTCGGCGGCGTGATTGGCGCCGTGGTGCTCGCCATCGTCACCGATCTGTTTCCGCTGCACCTGCGCGGCCGCGTGATGGGTTTCGTGCAAACCGCCTTCGCCGCCAGCCAGGTGCTCGGCATTCCGGCCGGACTTTTTCTCGCCAACCACTGGAGCTGGCACGTCTCTTTCGGCGCGATCGTCGGCTTGTCACTCGTCGCGATGGCCGCGATCCTGCTCGTGATGCAGCCGGTGAACGCGCATCTGCGACTGAAGCAGGAACGCAACGCGTTCGGGCACCTGATCGCGACCATCGGACAGCCGCGCTATACGCTGGCTTTCGCGGTGACGACGCTGCTGTCGACCGGCGGCTTCATGCTGATGCCGTTCGGCAGCGCCTTCACCGTGCATAATCTCGGCATCGATATCCTGCATCTTCCTACCATCTATCTGGTTTCCGGCGTTTTCAGCATTTTCATCGGGCCGCTGGTCGGACGGGCGAGCGACGCTTTCGGAAAATTCCCTACCTTTGCGTTTGGCAGCGCGGTTTCGGTGATCATGGTGCTGATCTACACGCATCTCGGCCACGTCAGTTTGACGACCGCGATCATCGTCAACGTCTTGATGTTTGTCGGCATCTTCTCACGCATGATCCCGTCGCAGGCGCTGATTTCAGCGATACCCGACGCCAGCCAGCGCGGCTCGTTCAGCGCGGTCAGCGCTTCCCTGCAGCAACTCTCCGGCGGGCTCGGGTCGGTGTTCGCCGCAGCGATCATCGCGCAAAATCCGGACGGTACGCTCCGGCATTTCGACTGGCTGGGATACGTCGTGGTCGCGACCTCGATCCTCTCGCTGATCATGATGTACTTCGTGCAGAAGTCGGTCGCGAATCAGGCCGCCAGGCGCGTGGTTTGAGGCTTGAGCGCCAGCCACGGCGCCCCGGCAGCGAGCGTCCGGTTTTGGGACCGGTCTGCCCGCTTTTCCGCGATCTCATGGGCATGGGCAATGGTGCCCAGGAAAGGACTCGAACCTTCACGGCCGTTAAGCCACTGGCACCTGAAGCCAGCGCGTCTACCAATTCCGCCACCTGGGCCCGGGCGGGTTAGTAAGGACCGGTCGCGCGCTTGTCAAATTGATGAATTGCGAGCTGCGCTATTAATTTCTTGCCCATCGCCCTTGCGGAAACCGGAGCCCACTTTTCCGGGGCGATGTGCAAATATGCTGTACAGCGACAGCGGGTTGGCGTATCGCGAATCCGCTAAATTCGCCCACGATCTCTCGAATTTGACCGCAGGAATGGACCCGGCAATGGACCCGATGGCATCGAACCAGGAAACGCTCGTCACGATCTTCGGCGGATCGGGCTTTCTGGGGCGAAACGTGGTCCGGGCGCTGGCCAAGCGCGATTATCGCATCCGGGTGGCGGTGCGGCGGCCGGAGCTGGCCGGGCATCTGCAGCCGCTTGGCAGGGTCGGCCAGATCCACGCCGTACAGGCCAATTTGCGCTATCCGGCCTCGGTCGAGGCCGCCATGCGGGATTCTCAGATCGCGATCAATCTGGTCGGCATCCTGACCGAGGGCGGCGCGCAGTCCTTTGATGCCGTGCAGACCAAGGGCCCCGAGACGATCGCCAAGGCGGCCGCGGCCGTCGGCGGGCGGATGGTGCATGTCTCCGCGATCGGCGCCGACGAGAACTCGCCGTCGGGCTATGGCCGCTCCAAGGCCGCCGGCGAACAGGCCGTGCTGGCTGCCGTGCCTTCCGCCACCATCCTGCGGCCGTCGCTGATGTTCGGGCCGGAGGATCAATTCACCAACCGTTTTGCCGCGCTCGCGCGGGTGTCGCCGGCGCTGCCGCTGATCGGCGGTGGCGAGACCCGGATGCAGCCGGTCTATGTCGGCGACGTCGCGACCGCGGTCGCCGAGGCCGTCGATGGCAAGGCAAAGCCAGGCGCGACCTATGAGCTCGGCGGGCCGGAAGTGCTGACCATGCGCGAGATCATGGAAATCATTCTTAGCATCACCGAACGTAAGCGTGCGCTGGTTTCGCTGCCGTTCGGCCTGGCGAAGCTGAACGCACTGTTCCTGCAATTCGCACCGGGCGCGCTGAAACTGACGCCGGATCAGGTCGCGATGCTGCGCTCGGACAATGTGGTGTCGGATGCGGCGAAGGCCGCAGGGCTGACGCTGGAAGGGCTCGGCATCGCTCCCGATTCGATGGAAGCGATCGCCCCGCAATACCTCTGGCGCTTCCGCGCCGCGGGCCAGTTCCAAAGGAAGGCCGTGTAACTAGTCGTCCCGGCCTAGTGCGCAATTGCGCACGGGGGCCGGGACGACCCGCGGATAAATTATCTTCCCAGCGCCAACGCGATCAGGCCGAGCGTGCCGGCGATGATGCGCCACCACGCGAAAAACGTGAAGCCGTGGCGCGTGACGTAGGTCAGGAAGGTCTTCACCACGATCATCGCTGTAATGAAGGAGACCACGAAGCCGATCGCGACGACGCCGATGTGATCGGTCGTCATCTCGCCGCGGTTCTTATAGAAATCATAGGCGAAGGCACCGATCATGGTCGGGATCGCCAGGAAGAACGAGAATTCAGCGGCCGACCGCTTGTCACCGCCGAGCAACATCGCTGCCACGATGCTGGCGCCGGAGCGCGACACGCCGGGAATCATCGCCACGCACTGCGCGATGCCGATCCACAGATACATCATCAGCGGATACCGCGTGGCATCGTCCTCGCGCGGTTTGAGTTCGAGCTGATCGACCCAGATCAGGATTGCGCCACCGACGATCAGCGAGAAACACACCACCCACGGATTGAACAGCAGTTCCTTGATGTATTTGCCGGCAACCAGGCCGACGATCACCGCCGGCAGGAACGCCACCAGCACGCCGATGACGAAGCGCCGGTCGTCGGGATTGGAGAACATCCCGAGAGCCACCCGCCACAATTTGCTGAAATAGAGCACCACGATCGCGAGAATCGCGCCGAGCTGAATCAGCACGGCAAAACTCTGCCAGAAATTGCCCTCGCCGAGGCCGAAGAAGCGTTGCGCCAGCAGCAAATGCCCGGTCGAGGAAACCGGCACGAATTCCGTGACACCCTCGATGATGCCGAGAATCACCGCCCGCACTGCATCTGACATCATGATTGGGTCCGTTCAGATCGAAAACCAGCCGAAAAAGCCGCGCCCTTCTCGCCTATTCGAACCCATCTCGCAATCGCAAAAAAACAGCAAACACCGGTTGCCTCGTATGCAGGCTCGGCTATAGCGTTTCGAGCGAACCGAACCCGGATCGCGTGGCAATGTGCGTGAGGAAAACGCGCCGAAACAAGTGATTGCGGCCTCCCTTCTGATTTCAATCGGGACCCGAATAGGGTCTAGTGGCTCCGTTCGACTGACGCGGCCTTGGAGAGATTGAGGGTTTTTTAAGCGCCGCGAACTAACCCCGAGGATTCCTGATCCAAGGGCTTCCAGTTCCAAGGGCTTCCGATTCAAGGACTTCATGTACACGCTGCACCATCATCCGTTCTGCCCGCATTCGCGTTTCATTCGCCTGATCCTCGGCGAACACGGCCTCGATTTGCGCCTGGTGGAAGAACGGGTCTGGGAACGTCGCGAGGCGTTTCTCGCGCTCAACCCCGCGGGCACCACGCCGGTCCTGATCGCCGAAGGCTATCCCGCGATACCCGGCGTCGGCATCATCGCCGAATATCTCGATGAGGTGCATGGCCCCAGTGCCGACGAGCGGCGGATGCTGCCGGTCTCGATGGGCGAGCGCATCGAGGTGCGCCGCCTGATGGCATGGTTCAACGAGAAATTTTTCGAGGAGGCCTCCAATCCGCTGGTGACCGAGCGCATCTACAAGCGCTTCATGGCTGAGGAGAATGGCGGCGGCGCCCCGGCGGCCGACGTGATCCGCGCGGCCAAGGTCAATGTGCGCTATCATCTGGCCTATATCGGCTGGCTGGCGCAGACGCGGAACTTCCTTGCCGGCGACCGGCTGACCTACGCGGACCTCGCCGCCGCGGCGCATCTTTCGGCGATCGATTATCTGGGCGACGTGCCATGGAGCGAGGACGACGCGGCAAAGGCGTGGTACGCGCGGGTGAAATCCCGCCCGTCGTTCCGCCCGCTGCTGAGCGAATGGCTGGCCGGCGTGCCGGCGTCGCAGAGCTACGTGGACCTCGACTTCTGAACAAGGCCAAACTCTCCGGCGAAGACCTCAAGGCCGCGCTGGCGCATGAAGCGCGCGCGCTCGGCTTCGATGGCATCGGCGTCACCGGTCCCGAAGCGATCGCGCAGGCCGGCATGCATTTTCGTGAGTTCCTTCAGACCGGCGCCCATGGCGACATGGACTGGCTTGCCGCCAGCCCCGAGCGCCGCACCGATCCGCGCGTGTTGTGGCCCGGCGTGCGCTCGGTGATCATGCTCGGCGTCAATTACGGGCCGGATGAAAATCCGCTGCACATTCTCGAAAAGCGCACGCGCGGTGCGATCTCGGTCTATGCGCAAGGTGACGACTATCACGATTTGATCAAGAAGCGCCTCAAGGCACTCGCGCGATGGCTGGTCGCGATGTCGGGCGACGAAGTCAAAGTGTTCGTCGATACCGCGGCCGTGATGGAAAAGCCGCTGGCGCAGGCGGCTGGATTGGGCTGGCAGGGCAAGCACACCAATCTGGTGTCGCGCGAGTTTGGATCATGGCTGTTTCTCGGCGCGATCTACACCGCCTCCGACCTGCCGCGCGATACGGCGGACGCCGACCATTGCGGCTCCTGCCGCGCGTGCCAGGACATCTGCCCGACCGCGGCATTCCCGGCCCCCTACAAGCTCGATGCGCGCCGCTGCATTTCCTATCTCACGATCGAAAACAAGGGCCCGATCCCGCGCGAATTCCGTAAAGCCATCGGCAACCGCATCTATGGCTGCGACGATTGCCTCGCCATATGCCCGTGGAACAAGTTCGCCCAACAAGGGCGCGAAACAAGACTCGCCGCCCGCGCGGAGTTGCGTGCGCCAGCACTTTCGGAATTAGCCCGGCTCGACGATGGCGCGTTTCGCGCGCTGTTTGCGAAATCGCCGGTCAAGCGTATCGGCCGCGACCGCTTCATTCGCAATGTGCTGATTGCGGTCGGCAACTCCGGCGATGCATCACTGGCGCATGAGGCCGAACGACTGCTTGACGACGAAAGCGCGCTGGTGCGGGGCGCAGCGGCCTGGGCGCTGTCGCAGCTGATGGCACCGGAAGCCTTTGCCGAACTGGCGAACCGCGCAGCAGCCGGCGAGACCGACGCGACTGTTCGCGCGGAATGGATGGATTGCGCCCTGCCCGCTTGATTTTATCGCGTGGGTTCCGTCATGTTCGCCGGCCATGACAAATCAGCCATTCTTCGCCAAAAACGGCGACGCCTTCATCCCCAATCCGGTCTCGAACGGTCCGTGGGACCCGAGCTCGATGCACGGTCGCGTCGTGGTCGGTCTGTTGGCCCACGTGATCGAGGAGCGTCACGGCTCCGACGACTTCGTGCCGGCACGGCTGACGGTCGACATGTTCCGGCTGCCGGACATCCACACACCGGTGGAAGTCACCACGCGGCTGATCCGCGAGGGCCTGCGGATCAAGGTGGTGGAAGCCGAGTTTTTCTCCGGCACCACCCGCATGGCGCGCGCTTCCTGCCAGTTGTTGCGCCGGACGGAAAATGCGCCCGGCAATGTCTGGTCGCCGTCAAACTGGGACGCGCCGCTGCCCGAAACGATCCCGACGCCGACCGACCCCAAGCTCGGCATGAACGGCAAATGGACGACCAGGCCGATCACGGGCCGCATGGGCTCGCTCGGCCCCCGGCGTTTGTGGATGAGCGAGGTCCGTGAGCTGGTCGAGGGCGTGCCGATGTCACCCTTCGTCCACGTCGCCACCGGCGCGGACTTTGCGAGCCCGTTTGCCAATGCGGGCGATAAGGGCCTCGGCTACATCAACAGCGACGTCACATTGTATCTGCACCGCCTGCCGGTGACGCGATGGATCGGCTTCGACGTCGTCAACCATCACGCCAGCGACGGCGTCGCGATCGGCGAGTGCTGGCTCTATGACGAGAAGGGCCCGATCGGCACGTCGACGGTGGCCGCACTGGCGCAGAAGAAGCCGATGACGAACGTACCGCCGCCGTAGGATTCTTTTTCCGTCATTCCGGGGCATCGCGCAGCGATGAACCCGGAATCTCGCGCCACAACTTCTAAATTCCGGGTTCGCGCTTCGAGCGCCCCGGAATGACGGGCTATTCCACCAAATGCCGCGCCATCTCGGGCCGCGCCTTCAGCGCCGCACCCTGCTTAGCAACAATCTTGGCGATTCGCTCGGGCGCGAAATTCAGCTGGACGAAAGCCGGCGCGGTGTTGGCGACCTCGTGGTATTCGAGAATCTTGCCGTCGCGCAGCCGCATGATCGAAACGCCCTCGAACATCGCCCGCGCTCCCTTGGCCTCCGGCAGCGTCGAGCGGTAGCTGAACGTATAGCGCGCATAGAGCGTCTGGCCGTCGCTGACCGGGCTGTGCATGTCCCAGCGAAAGTCGGTGGCCGTGCGATAGAACCAGTCGTCGATCAACTCGGCGATTTTGGCGCGGCCGGCGAAGGCGCCGTAGAACACGTCGTGATAGACGCCGTCTTCGGTGAACAATTCGGCGAACGCCTTGCCGTTGTGCTGTTCGACGCCGTCGCAGAACGCGCGCAGCAGCTCCGATGTGTTCATGGCGTTTCTCTCCCTTACGTTTTTCTTCCCCTCTCCCCTTGTGGGAGAGGGTGGCGGCTCACGAAGTGAGACGACGGGTGAGGGGTCTGTCTCCACAAATTCATTGCCCGCGGAGAGAACCCCTCATCCGGCGCCATAGCCGATGCGAAGCATCGGCGTTCCAAAACGGCGGCCGTAGGCCGCCTACGCCACCTTCTCCCACAAGGGGAGAAGGGAAGAAGAGTCTTACCCGATCTCCGCCACCGCGGCGATGATCCGCGCGATGTCCTGCGGCCGCGACAGGCGGTGATCGCCGTCCTGGATCATGGTCAACACCACGTCCTCGCTCGGCAGCCGGTGCGCCAATGCGAACGCGTGCTGCCATGGCACGTCAGGGTCCTGCGCGCCCTGCAGGATGCGGACGGGGCAACCGACCTCGATGGCGCTGCCGAGCAGAAGGTGGTTGCGGCCGTCCTCGATCAGCGCGCGCGTGATCGGGTAGGGCGCGCCATCGCCATAGGGCGACGGCCGCATCCAGACACCCTTGGTCTGGATCTCCCGCTGAATTTCGGGCGTAAAGTGATTCCACATCAACTGCTCGGTGAAATCAGGCGCCGGTGCGATCAGCACCAGTCCCGCCAGGCTTGCCTGCGATGCCTGGCTCGCCTGCGATGCCGCCTGGCTCGCTTCCCGCTTTGCGATCTCGCGCGCCAACAGCAGCGCCATCCAGCCGCCCATGGACGAGCCGATCACGACCTGGGGGCCGCGACAAAACCGCGCGAACACGGCAACGCTCTCCTCCAGCCAGCGCCCGATGGTGCCGTCGATGAAGGCGCCGCCGGATTCGCCATGGCCGGAATAGTCGAACCGGACGCAGGCGCGGCCCTGTTCGGCGGCCCAGGCATCCAGCGCCAGCGCCTTGGTGCCCTTCATGTCGGAGTTGAACCCACCCAGCCAGATCAGGCCGGGAGTACCTCCGGCCCGGGCCCTCACCGCGATTTTGCGCTTGTCCTCGCCGCTACCCACCTCGATGAAGGCCGGTTCCTGATCGTTTACCACTGAATTGGTCATGGATTCACTACTCTTGCCCGCTGCTTTGTCGGCGAGCCCACCTCTTGGGTCAACCACCGGTCAACGCCGGCAAGCGCACAGGCAATATCGGGGCTGTCCTTGCGGAACGTGCCGTTGCGCTATATTTGCCGGGCGTGACCAAAATGCCTCGCATTTGACGGTTTTCGAGCGCAGACAGCGAGTTCGCTTGCTCAGCGCCGCGTATTGCTTCAAAATATAGCCTTCCTTCACAGCATTGGAGAATTACCCATTCGCCGTCCCAACAGAGCCCCGCCCGCTGCAGCCAAAGACGGGCCGCGCACCAATGATGAAATCCGCAACGCGCAGATCCAGCTGATCGATCAGAACGGCCTCAACCACGGCACCGTCGAAACCGTGCTGGCCGTCAAGATGGCCCTTGAAGCGGGCATGGATCTTGTCGAGATTTCGCCGAACAATAATCCTCCCGTTTGCAAAATCATGGACTACGGGAAGTTCAAATATTCCGCGCAGAAAAAAGCCGCTGAAGCCCGCAAGAAGCAGAAGGTCGTCGAGATCAAGGAGATCAAGCTGCGGCCGATGATCGACGATCACGATTACGACGTGAAGATGCGCGCGATGCAGCGGTTCTTCGAGGAAGGCGACAAGGTCAAAATCACCCTGCGCTACCGCGGCCGCGAAATGGCCCACCAGGAGATCGGCACCAAGCTCTTGGACAAGGTCAAGGCCGACGTCGCCGAATTCGCCAAGGTCGAGCAGGACGCGCGATTCGAAGGCCGCCAGGTCGTGATGGTACTGGCGCCGCGCTAACCAGCGAAACGCGTCGTTCGTATTTGCAGATCAATAGTGTGACACGCCCTTGGAGTTGCTCCGGGGGCGTTTTCATTTGCATGGCCGAGGCCCTTGGCGTCACGCCGAAACCTCGACGTCCCGGCGTTGGCGGGCCGAAATCATGGCGGCATCGATGCACGCAATGATGTGCCGCCCGTAGTCGCCGGTAACCGGCACATCCACGTCATGAACGATCGCCGTCGCCATCGCCTGCCATTCCCTGACGACGGCGTTCTGCATCCACGCGGGATCATGGGAGTTCGGAACGTCGGTCCACTTTCCATTCTGCCCGATGGCGACCCCGCGATCTAAATCGATCCGCAGCGTGCCGCGCTCGCAGACGAGGTCGAGATCGAAGGTTCCGCCGCCGTCCCGGAAGCCGATGCTGGCCACCTGGGCGAACCGGCTGTCGGTAAAGCGCAGTAGCATCATGGCGCTGTCATCGGCTTTTTGATCGTGAAACGACGCGCTGACCGCGGCCGAAACCGACCCGACCCGGCCGTTCATCAGCCAGACCAGCTGGTCCAGCGCATGGATCCCGGCGGTCATCAGCATGCCGCCGCCGGTGGCGGGATCAAGGTGCCAGCCACGGCGGTTCTGCTCCATCCAGATTTTCTGCAGCGAACTCGACCCCGTCACGGGCTTGCCGAGTTCACCGCGATCCAGGATCTGGCGCGCGACGAGGCAGGGCCACACGAAATGCATGATCTGCCCGACCATCAATTTGCGACGGCCGGTTTCGGCGGCCGCAATGATGCGGCTGCATTCGGCGACCGACAGCGCCATCGGCTTTTCCAGCAACACATGCTTGCCGGCTTGCAGCGCGGCCACCGCCAATTCGCAATGCAGGTGATGCGGGGCCGTGATCGCGACGGCGTCGACCGACTTGTCACCCAGCATCGCGCGCCAATCGCCATATGGCTTGCCGCCATGTTCGGCGGCGAAAGCTTCGGCGAGCGCCAGTTCCTCCGCGCACACCGCGACGACGCTGATATCCGGAACGGCCGCAATCGCGCGCGCATGAAAGGCGCCGAAAAATCCGGCGCCCAGAATACCTACTCCCAGCATCAGGTGCCCCTTGATCGAAGCGCGTCTTTCGCGCGTGTCGTCAAGCTACAGCCAATGCGGCGGATACGGCAAAAATCAGCTGCGGGTGGCCTGCCAGGTGCCGCTGCAGCGATCGCCGGTGATGATGCCGCTCCATGAGCCGGCGCCGCTGGTGCCGGCGAGCCGGCCGCCGCCGCTGGCCTTGGATGCGCCAACCGACACGTTGACGGCAACCGCGCCGCCACGGCTGACCGAGCCGGAGACCCTGCCCCCGCCTGCCGATGACACCCGGGTTCCCATCACCTGGAACGGGACGCTGTAGCCGGAACTGCAATTACCCCGGGTGGTGGCGAACACCACGTTCCAGGTGCCGTTGTAGGCGCCTGAGGCTCTGGCCGCGTCGGCGGTGGAGGGCACCACGGTCACGGCAAGCGCCGCGAACACGGGGAGCCAGCGCAGGGTCGAAAAGTGGGAAAAGATGGGGAAGCGGGAAATGGAACGATGAAACCTGGTCATTTTGGTCCTGTTCGGGCTGAGACTGGGATCACATCAACGACTTCGTCACAGCACAGGGTTTACCGGTTCAACGTTGCAAACATGCGTCTGGTCTGCCATAAGCCCAGCCTTCATCGCCCGGCTGATTAAGGGCTGCCGTGTCGATGACCCCGTGCGGGTGGTTTCGTTTTCGAAAAAACCTGAGCACTTTCAACGCTCTAACGAGCATTTTAAGCCGCAAAAGCGCCCCTCGGGGCGCGTTTTCCTGTGGCCATAGGAGAGCCAAATGCCCAAGCTGAAGACCAAGTCAGGCGCTAAAAAGCGCTTCAAGGTGACTGCCACCGGCAAAGTGATGCACGCCCAGCGCGGCAAGCGCCACGGCATGATCAAGCGGACGAAGAAGCAGATTCGTCAGCTCCGCGGCACGCGCGTGCTGTTCAAGACCGACGGCGACAACGTCAAGAAGTACTTCTTGCCGAACGCCTGATCGCGCTCGCGTTTCCGATTTAGCCGGCCGCGTGCGCGCGGCAATCCGTCACCTGATTTCAGATTTTAAGGATAGCAGTCATGTCTCGCGTCAAACGCGGTGTGACCTCTCACGCCAAGCACAAGAAAGTCTACAAGGCCGCCAAGGGCTTTTCCGGCCGCCGCAAGAACACCATCCGCGCCGCCAAGGCCGCGGTCGAAAAGGCCGGGCAATATGCCTTCCGTGACCGCAAGCGCAAGAAGCGCACGTTCCGCGCGCTCTGGATCCAGCGCATCAATGCCGCGGTCCGTCCGTTCGGCATGACCTACAGCGTCTTTATCAACGGCCTCTCGAAGTCGGGCATCACGGTGGACCGCAAGGTGCTGTCGGATCTCGCTATCACCGAGCCGGCGGCGTTCCAGGCGATCGCTGAAAAGGCCAAGGCTGCGCTCGCAGCCTGAGGTGCTCGACTTGAGGCGTCAGCGAGCCCGTGCAGGGCTCGCAGCTTTCAGCGCACGCTGCGAGTAACGCTGGGCGACCTTCGCCCGGCAGAACGCAGCGAACGAAATATACATGGTGCCCTCCTCGCCGCTGTACTTGCGGTCGCAGGCATCCTTTTCGCGCTGATAGGCCCTTTTCTGCTGCGCCTTGAGGCGGGCGAGGAAGTCGCCCTCGCATTTCGTTTCAACGGCGTCGGTGAGGCCAACGTCGCCGGTGGCCCCGCCTGAGCAGGCCGAGGCGATTTGCATGGCACGGTTGCAGCTCGCCGCCTTCATCGCAGCCAAGACGTCGTCCCTCGACTTCGCCGGACAGTCCTCGGCGGCGGCGGGTGCGGCAAACGACAGAACGAGGGCCAGAACGGCCACCCCAGGTCCAAAACGCATCAATTGCTCCTTCTCGAACTCACCGTGAGTAGAGCGTGCGGGATCGAGGGTTCAAAAGCCGCCTGCTTCAGTTACGGGCTTTTTGCTTGACGTTTTAGCCCGGGAGCGGCGACAACCGGCGGCCTTTTGCGAAAGAGATTTGACCGTGTCCGACCTCACCACACTCGAACAGACCATCCTCACCGATATCGCTACCGCCGCCGATGAAGCCGCGCTCGAAGCGGTGCGCGTTGCCGCACTCGGCAAGAAGGGATCGATCTCGGCGCTGCTGGCAACGCTCGGCAAAATGTCGCCGGACGAGCGCAAGACCCAGGGCGCCGCGATCAACGTCGCCAAAGACAAGGTCACGCAGGCGCTGACCGCGCGCCGCGATATCCTGAAATCGGCAGCCCTCGACGCCCGCCTCGCTTCCGAGACCATCGACGTCACGCTGCCGCTGCGCGACGCGGTGGCCGAGCAGGGCCGCATCCATCCGCTGAGCCAGGTGTTCGAAGAGGTCAACGTCATTTTCGCCGACATGGGATTTTCGATCGCCGAAGGTCCCGATATCGAGACCGACGACTACAACTTCACCAAATTGAATTTCCCCGAAGGCCATCCGGCACGGGAGATGCACGACACGTTCTTCTTCAATCCGAAGCAGGACAATTCGCGCATGCTGCTTCGCACCCACACCTCGCCGGTGCAGGTGCGCACCATGCTGAATCAGAAGCCGCCGATCCGCGTGGTCTGCCCGGGCCGCACCTATCGCATCGATTCCGACGCGACGCATACGCCGCAGTTCCACCAGGTCGAGGGCCTCGTCATCGACAAGGGCTCGCATCTCGGCCACCTCAAATGGATCCTGCACGAGTTCTGCAAGGCGTTCTTCGAGGTCGACCACATCAACATGCGGTTCCGCCCGTCGTTCTTCCCGTTCACGGAGCCCTCGCTCGAGGTCGACATCCAGTGCCGGCGCGACAAGGGTGAAATCCGCTTCGGCGAAGGCGAGGATTGGCTGGAGATTCTCGGCTGCGGCATGGTGCATCCGAATGTGCTGCGCGCCTGCGGCATCGATCCCGACGTCTATCAGGGCTTTGCCTGGGGCATGGGCATCGATCGCATCGCGATGCTCAAGTATGGCATGTCGGATCTGCGGCAGCTGTTCGACAGCGACGTGCGCTGGCTCAACCATTACGGCTTCAAGCCCCTCGACATCCCGACGCTGGCGGGAGGATTGAGCACGTGAGCGCGCGCGAACTCCGAAAGAATTCTACCGATGCTGAACGCATACTCTGGTCTGAACTCCGCGATCACAAGCTGAACGGCATAGGCTTCCGGCGCCAAGTGCCGATCAAGAACTACATCGCCGACTTCGCCTGTCATACAGCAAAGCTGGTGGTCGAGCTCGATGGCGGGCAGCATTTTTCAGATCAAGCCGAGCAGGCTGATGCCGTTCGATCGTCCGTGATTGAAGCCCGAGGCTTCCAGGTGCTTCGCTTTAGCAATCATGACGTGATGACGAATCGCGCAGGCGTCCTTGAAACAATTGCCGCCGCCGTCGCGGAGAGAGCCCCCACCCTGACCCTCAAAGAGCGAGCTCCGCTCGTCTCGACCCGCAAGCGGGAGAGGGAGCAAGAAAAGCAACCGTCATGAAATTCACGCTCTCCTGGCTGAAGGAACATCTCGACACCGACGAGCCGCTGGAAAAGCTTGCCGACAAGCTCACCATGATCGGGCTTGAGGTCGAGCAGATCGACGACAAGGCCAAAGCGCTGGCGCCGTTCTCGATTGCGCGGGTGATTTCGGCCGAACAGCATCCGAATGCGGATCGCCTGCGTGTCTGCATGGTCGATACCGGCGATGGTGGCGCACCGGTGCAGGTGGTCTGCGGCGCGCCGAACGCGCGCGCCGGGCTGATCAGCGTGTTCTCGCCGCCCGGCACGTTCATTCCCGGCAAGAACATCACGCTCGGCGTCGGCACCATCAGAGGCGTCGAGAGCCGCGGCATGCTGTGCTCGGCGGCCGAGCTGCAGATTTCCGAAGACCATGACGGCATCATGGAGCTGCCGGCCGATGCGCCCGTCGGTGCGCCCTACGCGCAATGGGCCGGGCTCGGCGATCCCGTGATCGAGATCAACCTGACGCCGAACCGGCAGGATTGCACCGGCGTGCACGGCATCGCCCGCGATCTTTCCGCCGCCGACATGGGCAAGTTCAGGGATCCCGGTATCCGCCCGATCAAGGGCGAGTTCCCCTGCCCGGTGACGGTGACGGTGGAAGACGCCACGCTGTGCCCCGGCTTCGCGCTGCGGCTGGTGCGCGGCGTCAAGAACGGCCCGTCGCCGGAATGGCTGCAGAAGCGCCTGACCTCGATCGGGCTGCGTCCGATCAACGCGCTGGTCGATATCACCAATTTCATGACCTACGACCGCGCCCGGCCGCTGCATGTGTTCGACGCCAAGAAGGTAAGGGGCAATCTCACCGTGCGCCGCGCGCGCGACGGCGAGAGCCTGCTGGCGCTCGACGGCCGCACCTACACGCTCGATCCCGGTATCTGCGTGATCGCGGACGAGCATGGCGTCGAGTCACTGGCCGGCATCATGGGCGGCGAAGCCTCCGGCTGCGACGAGAACACGACCGACGTGCTGATCGAATCGGCGCTGTGGAACGAGATCAACATCGCGCAGACCGGCCGCAAGCTCGGCGTCAATTCGGACGCGCGCTATCGCTTCGAGCGCGGCGTCGATCCGGCGTTCATGGTGCCCGGGCTCGAGCTCGCGACCAAAATGGTGATGGAACTGTGCGGCGGCACGCCGTCGGAGAACGTCGTCGTCGGCAACCCCTTCGGCGAAGATCGCGTGATCGACTTCCCGCTGAGCGAAGTCAAGCGCCTCGCCGCCATCGAAGTGCCGCTGGTCGAGATGAAGCGCATCCTCAGCCATCTCGGCTTCATGGTGGCCGGCAGCGGTCCGATCGTGAAGATCGCCGTGCCCTCCTGGCGTACGGATATCGGAGGCAAGGCCGATATCGTCGAGGAGATCGTACGCATCGTCGGCGTCGACAAGGTGCCAATGACGCCGTTCGAGCGCGGTGACGCGCCGCGCAAGCCGGTGCTCACCACGATCCAGCTGCGCACCCGCCGCGCCAAGCGCGCGCTGGCCGCCCGCGGCATGGTTGAGGCCGTGACGTGGTCGTTCATTTCAAAGCCCGCAGCGGAATTGTTCGGCGGCGGACAGGCCGAGCTCGCGCTCGCCAATCCGATCGCATCAGACCTTTCCGACATGCGGCCGAGCCTGCTGCCCGGCCTGATCGCCGCCGCGCAGGCCAATGCCAATCGCGGCTCGTCCGATGTCGCGCTGTTCGAGGTCGGCCAGGTGTTCAAGGGCGACAAGCCGGAAGACCAGCTGGTCGCGGCTTCCGGCGTGCGCCACGGCTTTGCCTCCGCCAAGGGAATGGGGCGGCACTGGTCCGGCTCGGCGGAGACCGACGCGCTCGACGCCAAGGCTGATGCGTTCGCGGTGCTCGCCGCCGCCGGCGCGCCGATGCAGGCGCTGCAGGTCGTGCCGGGCGGCGCGAGCTGGCTGCATCCGGGACGATCCGGCAGCATCCAGATCGGGCCGCAAAACGTGCTCGGCTATTTCGGCGAATTGCATCCGCGCACGCTGGAGGCGCTCGGCGCTGACGGCCCACTGATCGCGTTCGAAGTGATCCTCGATCGCATTCCCGACGCCAAGCAGAAGCCGACCCGCGCCAAACCGGTGCTTGAACTCTCCGCGTTCCAGCCGGTGTCGCGCGATTTTGCCTTCATCGTCGATCGCGCCGTCAAGGCGGGCGATATCGTGCGCGCCGCGCAGGGTGTCGACAAGAAGCTGATCACTGGGGTCACCGTGTTCGACGTCTACGAGGGCAAGGGCATCGATGAGGCCAAGAAGTCCGTCGCGATTGCCGTGACCATCCAGCCGCGCGAGAAAACGCTCACCGACCAGGAGATCGACGCGGTGGCGGCGAAGATCGTGGCCGAAGTGACCAAGAAGACCGGCGGCACGTTGCGGGCATGATGCCGAAAGGCGTGAGCGGTTCGGACATCACGCCCAAAAATACGTTCTAGAAACAGAACATGAGCCTCGAAGGCCTCATCCCCGCCAGCGTCAGCCTCGCCGCCGCAATCGCGATCTGCGCGATTGCTTTCGTGTCCGGCTTGGCGCGCGGGTTTTCCGGTTTCGGCTCGGCGCTGATCTTCATGCCGCTGGCGAGCAGCATGGCGGCGCCACAGCTGGTAGCGGCGCTGCTGCTGATCATCGATTTCATCGCGGCTGCACCATTGGTTCCGAACGCATGGAAACAAGCCGACCGCAGGGCGACCGCGGTGATGGTGTTCGGCGCCCTGATCGGCGTTCCCATTGGAACCTATTTCCTGAGCCGGCTCGAGCCGGTCACCACACGCTGGATCATTTCCGCCTTCGTGTTTGCGCTGCTCTTGCTGCTGCTCTCTGGCTGGCGCTACCGGGGCAAGGACCACGCCGCGATTTCCGTCGGTATAGGCGGCGTATCCGGCTTTTGCAGCGGGCTGGCGCAGACCGGCGGGCCGCCGATCGTCGGCTATTGGCTCGGCCGGCCGATCGCCTCCAGCATCGCACGGGCGAACATCCTGCTGTTCTTCGGCGCCTCGGATTTCTTCTCGGTCGTCAGCTACAGCCTGACCGGGTTGATCACGATGGATGCGATCAAATTCTCGCTGGTGGTCGGGCCCGTCTACGGCATCGGCGTCTGGCTCGGCGCCTCCTTGTTCGGCCGCGCCAGCGAGGCATTGTTCCGCGCTATCTGCTACGCGCTGATCGCGATGGCCGTGATCGCCGGCCTGCCGGCGCTGGATGGCGTGCTGCGGTAGTTGCAGCGCGATTCAATATGCATCGTCGTCCCGGCGAAGGCCGGGACCCATACGCCGCGGCCGCAGTTTGGCGGAAGGTATCTGCTACTTTTGCTTTATCGTGAGATCACGCGGTATGGGTCCCGGCCTTCGCCGGGACGACATTTATTTCAGCACCAGATCGCAATAGGCGTAGCCATCGCGATCGACGCGCTCGCCAATGCTGACGGAAAGTCGATGTGAAAACATCGGCCCCGCCACCACGCAGGTGTGAAACTCGCCGTTCTCGCCGCAGGGATCGACGCTATCAGGCAAGTCCGCCAACAGCTGCGCATCGAATTTGCGGCCCGCGAATTCCGCCGAAAGCTTCTTTATGTCGACGGTCGCAAGATAGGCTTCCAGACCACCTTGCATCATCGCGCGCGCCAGTTCGGGCGTTGGCCGGTCCCAGAGTGGAAAGATTGGCGCGATCCCGGTGCCGGCGAGTTTCGCTTCGCGATAGGCGCGGATGTCCCGCAAGTACAAATCGCCGAAAATCATGTGCGTGACGCCGTCAGCCACGGCTTGCGCGACCGCCTCGCCCATGCGGGCCTCATAGATCTCGTTCGGGCAAGGATAGGGGATCGGCACGATCCGTTGCGACAGGCCCGCGGCTTCGCATTGCGCCTGCAGGATCTCCTGCCGCACGCCATGGATCGAAACGCGGCCAAAGGTCTCCGTCACGGTGGTCAAGGCGCCGACCACATCGAATTCGCCCGCGCGCCGCACTTCGTGCAGCGCAAAGGCGCTGTCCTTGCCGCTCGACCACGAGATCAGCGCCTTCGGTCGCGTCATCAGTTGAACTGCGAGGATGGCATTGCCGCCTTCGGCTGCGGTGCGCGTTGCCGCTGCTTCGGTGGCGGCGCTGCGGGTTCGGGATCTTTCAACGCGCCGATCCTGCGCAACGCCGCTTCGGCGGCGCGCTCGCCGCTTTCCCAGGCACCGTCGATCGTGCCCCACAGCGTCTCATGCGTGGCTTCGCCGGCAAGATACATGCAGCCGAACGGCTCGGCCAGAACCTTTCGCGACGCCTGCGCGCCCGGCCCGGCCGCGGACATCGCACCGAGCGCGAACGGCGCGGCGTTCCAGCGCGTCGCGCTCGATTTCTTCACCGCCGCGGCAACCTCGCTGCCGTACAGCTTGGTCAACCACTCCACCGCAAACGCGATCATGGCCTTTTCGCCCTGCGCGGAGAGATCGCGGCCGAACGAGCCGGCGACGTCGATCGAACACAGCGATGACGACCCCATATTGGCGTACAGCAAGGCTGTGCGCGTCGAATTGCTCTGCTCGATGATGATGTCGTCGCGGGCGAGCCCGAGCGGATTGCCCGGCATTTGCAGCGCGATGCGGTCAAAGCTGCCGAGGCTCAGTTTGGCGGCGGCATCCAGCGTGCGCTTGGGAATGTCGGGCGTGAATTTGATGTTGCCCGCCGCCAGCACGTTGCTCGAAACCGTCACCACGGCGGCACGCGCGACAATCTTGCCGGACGGCGTTTCCACCGCAACGTCGCGGCTGCCCCAGGAAATCCGGTTCGCCGGCGTCGACAGTGCCAACGGCACCTGCTCGCCGAGCTTCGTGATCAGCGTCCCCAGCCCCTGACGGCAGGCGATCGCGATGTTGCGATCCTGCGCGCGGACCTTGTCGACAACAGAGATATCCTTCAGGTCCTTGCCGGCGAAATTGGCGCCGAGCACGAATTCGGCGGTGCCCGCCCAATCGCCGAGATCCTTCGGCAACGCCGAGGCGCAGGAGACGTCGAACCGGCGCGAGGCCTCGTCGATGGCGCGGTTGGCGCGCACCAGAGCTGCAAGAAACTCCTCGGTCTCGCCGGCGCGGGCGTTGCGGCGGCCGATGCGGATTTTCTGGCCCGACGGCGCGGTGACGATCTCGAGCCCGGCGGATCGCGCGAGCTTGATCATCGGGTTGGTTTCGGGATTGTGCATCCAGCGCGCGCCGCGATCGAACGGCACCTCGAAGGTGGTGGTATCGGTCTGGCAGCGGCCGCCGACCTGGCTTGCCGCTTCCACCACGATCACCTTGCGGTTCGCCGCCATGATCCGCCGCGCCGCAGCAATACCGGCGGCGCCGGCGCCGATCACGACAATGTCAGCCTCGCGTGGCAGGGGCGCGGCCCCTGCCCGCCCACCGAAAACCGGCATCACCGCTAGGCCAGCGGACGCCGAGAGGAAATCGCGGCGAGTCATTGTCATGTCATGGTTTCCGGGGCCTTGAAGCAAAGAGAACAGCTAGCGAACTCTGCCGCATCTCACCGTGCGCAGCAACACTCATGGTAAATCAATCATGATTGACCCGCTTCACGCATGAACTAAATTGAAACGGCTTGCGACCATGCTAATGGAACATAAAAGCGGTCAAAGAACCGCGGGGGGATTTCATGGGCGTAATGCTCGATACGATCGGCCAGTTGATTGCGGGCTACCTGCAGAAGGAAGTCCCGGGCTATGAACCGTTCACGCCCAGTGATCCCGAGCATCTGCGCGGCGTCATCGAGCCCGGCGACGTGCTGCTGGTCGAAGGCAACAACCGCATTTCCGGTATCATCAAATACCTCACGCAATCGACCTGGTCGCATGCCGCGCTCTATGTCGGCCCGATCGACGGCGCGACGGAACCGGACGGCGAGCCGCATGTCCTGATCGAAGCCAATATCGGCGAAGGCGTGACCTCGGCGCCGCTGTCGAAATATTATCCCTATCACACCCGCCTCTGCCGACCCGTCGGACTGTCCTATGAGGACCGCGTCACGGTGTGCCGTTACGCCATCAACCGGATCGGCTTCGGCTACGACACCAAGAACATCGTCGACCTGGCGCGATATCTGTTCCCGCTGCCGGTGCCGCAGCGCTGGCGGCGGCGCTTGATCGCGTTCGGTTCAGGCGATCCCACCAAGATCATCTGCTCGGCCCTGATCGCGCAGGCGTTCGACGCCGTGCGTTATCCGATCCTGCCCAAGATCACGCGCGCCGCCTCGCGAAAGGCCCGGCGCGAGATTCTCCACATTCGCGATTCGTCGCTCTATATGCCGCGCGATTTCGATATCTCGCCCTATTTCGAAGTCGTCAAACCCACCATCGTGCACGGCTTCGACTATCTGGCCCTGCATTGGGCCGACAAGCAGAAGCCGCTCCAGGAGGTAGCGGGCGAATTCGGTGTGTTTCCAGAAGTCGAGTCGCCGTCGCTTGTTCCTGAGGAGGCTAACGAAGAGGCGCCGGTTCCGGTTTCGGCTGAAGAAATGAGCGACGTCACCGTGCAAACGACCATGGTCGAACGCGTGACCGTGTCGGAGCATTTCCTCGCCGTCGAATATGTCCCGGTCCGCCCGCCGCAACGCCGCGCCCGTCCGCGCAACAGGGTTATTGAGGCGGCGTAGGTTCTAAAATCTCCCCGCCAGCGTCAGCCGCACCGCGAGCGGCTCCGCCGGATGCACATGGCGATCGGCAACACCGTCGATCGGCTCGCCCGGCAACCGCGACAGATAATAATACTCGATCTGGTTGCTCTTCGCGTTGAAGAGATTGAGCACGTCGAGCTGCAGGCGCAGTCCATTGTCGAACCGATAACCGGCGCGCGCATTGAAGATCAGCGATGACAGCGAACGCACGCTGTCGTCCTCGATCAGCGGACGCGGGCCGAAATAGCGTCCCTTCAGCGCGCCGAACCAGCCGGTTTCATTGCCGAAGGTGATCGCACCACTCGCAATCCAGGCCGGCGCACCGGGGATGCGATCGCCCGCGACATCGAAATCGGTAAAGCGGGTGCTTGTATACGCAACATCCAGATCGAACGTCAGCCACGGCACCGGTCTGTACTTGTTGGTCCACTCCACGCCAACCCGGCGGCTCGGCCGGCTGGCCTCGGTGGTGCCGGCATCGCCGACGAACAGCAGTTCGGAATCGAAGTCGAGCACAAAGACCGCGACCGAGCTTGTGAGTCCATCGATCGCCCTGGTGCGGACGCCAAGTTCGGCGCCTTTCGACCGCACCAACAGCGGCACGCGATCCTGCGGCGTTACCTTGTCGATCGGATCGACCGTGATCGTCGCGCCACGGATGTCGTTGCTGTGCAGCCCGTAGCCGGCATTTCCATAAAACTCCGTCTTGTACCAGGGTCCAAGCACGATGCCGGCCTTCGGGCTCGCAATCGAAGCCTGCGCATTGCCGGAGTTTTCAGGCGTGTCGCTCAGAACGCTGCCGGCAAAGACATCCTCGCGAATGCCGACAGTGGTACGCAACCAGTCTGTCCAGCGTGTGGTGCTGTCCATCCAGACGCCGACATTGCCTTCCCTTACGCGGTCCTCGCGCACGGTCGAAAGCCAACCTCGCTGCTGCGTCTTGAACAGGCCGACATGGATATCGTCATAACGGCTTTGCAGGCCGATGCGTGTTTGCGTCTCAAGTCCGCCGAGGCGCCAATCGAAGGCGTGCCGTGCATCGAAGCCGCCGAGGGTACGGCTGTCGAGCTGGTTGAACTGGTCGCCATTGACGGGGTCGTCGAGGAAATAGGTGAAATTGTTGTAGAGCTGCAAGTTGGATCGGACGACATAGGCGTTGATCTTGCTCTGCCCGTATTCGCTCGAATGCGTAAAATTGCCGGACAGGCTGAAGCGGCTGGCCACACCGCCATCGGTCGGATCGAGCGTGCCGAAGCGGCCGATCACGCCCTGGTCGATGGCGCGCTGCGCAACCTGATCGGTCGAATTCCAGGCGTTGGAATAGGCCATGCCCGTCAGCGTCAATCCGTCGGTCGCGGTACCCTGGCTGTAGCGCATGACGCCGTTGATCTTGCGCACATCGTCCGGCACGTCCCATGGACCGTTGTACTTCACGCCTTCGATGGCAGAGAGCAGCGTACCCGCGCCGACCGCGACTGAACCGGCGGCCACCCCGCGCCGATACCCGAAGCTGCCAATGGTGAGCTCGGCCAGGTTTTTCGGCAGCCTGGTGAGGTAGTCGATTTCGACGGAACCGGCGGAGCTGAAGTCGCCGACATCTGCGAAGTACGGACCCTTGCGGACATTCAGCGACTGAATCAGCTCGGGGATCAGAAAGTTGATGTCCGCGTAGCCCTGTCCGTGGCCATGTGTCGGCATGTTGACGGGCATGCCGTCTACCTTGATCGAGAGGTCGGTCCCGTGATCGAGGTTGAAGCCGCGCAAAAAATACTGGTTGGCTTTGCCCTCGCCGGAATGCTGGGTGACAATCAGCCCGGGCACGACCTCGAGCGCCTCACCGGGCCGCAGAAAGGGGACGGCATTCACTTCCGCGCCGCTGATGCGCACGGCGCTGGCGGCGGTTGGCTGCAAGGCAGCGGCGCCATCGGGTGAAGTACCAGGCGATACACCGCTGGCACCCGCGGCAACTGGCTGGTTCGAGCGAATGGCGGTTCTATTTCCAGCACCACGATTTTGCGATGGTTTCGACCGAGCGGCCCGCTTGGGCGTTGGGTCGGAAGCGGTGATGGTTACCGGCGGAAGCTGGCCAGGCTGAGACGCCCGCTCTTGCGCCTCGGCGGGGAGCATCACGACGGCAGAAGAAGCCGTAGCGGAAAATATCCGCAACAAGACTCTACGCACCCGCCGTGACCCCGCATGATAACTGCTACAGTCCGAGAGCGACTGCGCTACACAACCCGGCCCCTCACGCTAGCAAGCCCGGTATGACGATACAATATAAATGTCATACCGCCGAAAGCACGGAATCTCAAGATGCAACGGATCACCATCACGATCGAAGACGATTTGCTCGCCGAGATCGACGCCGCAGCTGAGGCGCGCGGCTACCAGAACCGCTCCGAGATCATCCGCGATCTCGCCCGCGCCGGTTTGCAGCAAAGCGCCGAGGACGCCGCGCCGTCAGGGCAATGCGTCGCCGCGCTGGTCTATGTCTACGACCATGCCGCGCGCGATCTGTCGAAGCGGCTGGTGCAGAATTTCCACGGCCATCACGATCTGTCACTGGCGACGCTGCACGTCCATCTCGACGACGACAGCTGCATGGAGGTCACGGCGCTGAAGGGTTCAAGCGGCGAGGTCCGGCATTTCGCTGACCACATCATCGCCGAGCGCGGCGTGCGCTACGGCCGCGTGGTGATGATCCCGACCACGGCAGCGGACAAGAAGCCGCGCAAGGGTGGGCATAAACACGGATGAAGGGTCACCTCTCCCCGCAAGGGCGGGGCGAGGGAGAAGAATCACGCCGCCTTCGCCGTCCCGCACGGCAGTCCGGCACGCGCCATGCCGCCATAGAGTTGCTCGTCCGGCATTTCCGATTTCAGGATTGATCGCACCGCGACCAGTTTTTCGATATCGATGCCGGTCGGAAAGCCCTTGCTCTCGCACAGGAACACGAGGTCCTCGAACACGACATTTCCGGTCGCGCCCGGCGCGAACGGGCAGCCGCCGAGACCGCCCAGCGATCCATCCAGCACGCGCGCGCCGGCGTCGAGCGCGGCCGAAGCGTTGGCGATGCCCATGCCGCGGGTGTCGTGCAGATGAATGCAGACCGGCTTTGGTCCCGCGATCTTCACCACCGCCGCCGTCAATTCCCCGACCTGCTTCGGCCCGGCATAGCCGACGGTGTCGGCGACCGCGACCATGTCGACACCGGCCTCGAACAGCTTTTCCGCGATCTTGATCACCTCATTCGGGTCGACGGCACCGACGATCGAACAGCCCAGCGCCATCGAGATCGCGGCGTTCACGACAGGCTTGTGGGCGGTTGCGTCGCGGA
Organism: Bradyrhizobium sp. AUGA SZCCT0182; assembly: GCF_018130185.1. NCBI lineage: Bacteria > Pseudomonadati > Pseudomonadota > Alphaproteobacteria > Hyphomicrobiales > Nitrobacteraceae > Bradyrhizobium > Bradyrhizobium sp. AUGA SZCCT0182. Next base: position 130,578 of record NZ_JAFCLY010000019.1, read on the forward strand.
GCTCGCAGAGCCGCCTGACGTTGGCGATGGCGGATTCGCGAGAGCGGTTGGCATTGGCCTGGCTGTGCTCTTCGGTCGCCGAGACCACGGTGGCCACTTCAGCCACCCCTGATTCCAGCGCCTCGTTGACGCCGCGCTCGTTCAGCGTCAGCGCGATGCCATAGGCACCCGGCAGCGACGCAATGGTCGCGATGATGTCGCGCACATCGGTGAATTGCGGAAAGGTTTTCGCGGGCAAGAACGAGCCGACCTCGAAATGCCGTACGCCGGCGGCGTACTCGTCGCGGATCCAGCGCTGCTTGGCGGCGGTGGACGGAAACTTCTTCACCAGCTGCAACCCGTCGCGCAAACCGACTTCGCGCAGAATGATCTTGTTGTCGGGATAGACGTCCTGAAGACGGGTCATGGCAGCCTCACGCAGCGTTGTCGGTTGAAGAGAGCTTGTTCTTGTTGAGTTCGGCTCTGACTGTCTCGGTATCGGCGCCGAGATCAGGCACATGCAAGCCTTCGCCGATATTGCCGCCGTTCCATTCCACCGGCAATGCGGGAACGCGGAACGGCGCGCCATCGGCGTTGAAATTGTTGACGAGCCCGCCGGGGCGCAGCACATGCGGGTCCTGCAATAGATCCTCCGGGCGATTGATCGGCGAGAAGCAGATGTTGAGCGCGTCGAGCCTGGCCGAAAGCTCGGTGACGTTCCAGCCTTTGACCATTTCGGCGACGCGCGGAATGATCCGGTCCCGCGCCATGATCCGCTCCGTGGTGTTGCGCAAGGTCGGATCGTCCAAAAATTCCTGCAAGCCGAACTCGCGGCAGAAACTCAGCCAGTGACCTTCGGTGACGACGCCGATGAAAATGCGGCCGCCACCGGCGGTGTCGAAGATGTCATAGATCGGCCAGGCATGTTCGCGCTCCGGCATCGAACGCGGCTTGCGGCCGGTCATTTCATATTCGACCATGTGCTGCGCGACGAGAAACAGGCAGTTCTCGAACAGCCCGATCCTGATATCGGCGCCATCCTTGTTGCCGCCGCGCTTCTGGTAGAGCGCGGCTAAAATCGCGATCACGCCGAACATGCCGCCCATGATGTCGTTGGCGGAAGAACCAACGCGCTGCGGCTTGTCGCGCGTCCCGGTCATCGCGGCGAGGCCCGACATCATCTGCACGACCTCGTCGAGCGCCGGACGGTGCTCGTAGGGGCCGGAGAGAAATCCCTTGTGGCCGGCGACGATCAGATGCGGATGCTTGCGGCGCAAATCCTCGGTGCCGAGCCCCTGCTTGTCGAGCTGGCCGTCGCGAAAATTTTCCAGAAACACGTCGGCGCTGGCAAGCAGCCGGTCCATGGTCTCGCGATCCTCAGCCTTGGAGAGGTCGAGCACGACGCTGCGCTTGCCGCGGTTGAACAGCGGGAAGAACGAGACCCCCATGCCGCCGAGGCTGCGGGTCTTGTCGCCGACGGGTGGTTCGACCTTGATCACCTCGGCGCCGAGCTGCGCCAGGATCATGCCGCAGGTCGGACCCATCACCATATGGGTCATCTCGACGACCCTCACGCCCTCGAGCGGCAGTCCCGTCCCGGTCATGGTTTCTCCCTTGCGCCGTCTGTCGTCGGCCAGACTAGGCCTTCAGGACTTGCCGGGAAAACATAATCTGCCTGATGGTGCCGTCACGGCTGCATGACGCAAATGCATGGGCGGGATCGTCACCGGCGATCCCTGCCCAGGTCTTCTGCCCAGGCCTTCTGCCGGGTCTTGCCGAAGCCCGATTGCATCTCTACCTCTCGCGAGGGTTTTTCGCGAGAAACAGAGGCCATCATGCTGGACGCCGCCGTCAAGGCGCTTTCCCAAATCCTGTCCCCGCCGATGCGCACCATCCTGTGGCGCTCGATCGGGCTGGCGCTGGTGCTGATCACGGTGCTGGCGGTCGGGTTGCAGCGGCTCATGAGCTGGTTCGCCGAATATGGCGAGGTCTGGGCGGAAGGGCTGCTGGGCCCGGGCTTTCACACGTCGCTGAACATCCTGGCCTGGATCATTTCGATCACGGCCGGGCTGGGCGTCGTGCTGGGCGGCATTTTCCTGATGCCGGCGATCACCTCGCTGGTTGCCAGTGTGTTCGTCGACGACGTCGCCGACCATGTCGAGCGCGAACATTATCCGGCAGACAAGCCCGGCTCCGCGCTGCCGCTCGGCGTCGCGATCCCCGAAGGCCTCAAGACGGCGCTGCTGACCATCCTGGTCTATCTGATCGCACTGCCGTTCGTGCTGTTCGCCGGCGCCGGTTTTCTGATTTTCTTCTTCGCCACCGCATGGCTGCTCGGGCGGGAATATTTCGAGCTCGCGGCGATGCGTTTCCGCTCGCCCGCGGAAGCCAAGGCGATGCGCAAGGACAATGCGGCGACCGTGTTCACTGCGGGGCTCTTCATCGCCGCCTTTGTCTCGATCCCGATCGTCAACCTGGCGACGCCGCTGTTCGGCATGGCCTTCATGGTCCACATGCACAAGCGACTGAGCGGCCCCCGGCCGGAGCTGATCGAGCCTTCGCGGCGCACGGGAATGCCGGTGGTGTGAGTATCTTCTCCCTCGCCCCGCTCTTGCGGGGAGAGGGTTGGGGTGAGGGGCCTCTCTCCGAGCAAAGATTGCCGAAGGACCTGTACCCCCTCACCCGGATCGCAAGTGCGATCCGACCTCTCCCCGCAAGCGGGGCGAGGTAAGAACCACAAACCTCACACCGCCTTCTCCGGCCACTTACAGAGATCGTTGATCAAACACACATCGCAGCGCGGCTTGCGGGCGAGGCAGATGTAGCGGCCGTGCAGGATCAGCCAGTGGTGGGCGTGCAGCATGAACTCGGACGGGATCACTTTTTCCAGCCCGAGCTCGACCTCGAGCACGTTATTGCCGGGCGCCATTCCGGTGCGATTGCCGACACGGAACACGTGGGTATCGACAGCCATGGTGTGCTCCCCAAAGGCCATGTTGAGCACGACATTGGCGGTCTTGCGGCCGGCGCCGGGCAGCGTTTCGATCTCGGCCCGGGTGCGCGGCACTTCGCTGCCGAACTCGGCGATCAGTTTTTCCGACAACGCGATGACGTTCTTGGCCTTGTTGCGATAAAGCCCGATGGTCTTGATGTAGTCGCGCACGGTGTCCTCGCCGAGCGCCAGCATCTTCTCGGGCGTGTCGGCCACCGCGAACAGCGCGCGTGTCGCGCGGTTGACGCCGGCGTCGGTCGCCTGTGCCGACAGCACCACGGCGACCAGCAGCGTGTAGGGGTTGAGATGTTCGAGCTCGCCCTTCGGCTCCGGATTGGCTTTCCGAAAGCGGCTGAACGCCTCATGGACCTCGGCTGAGGTCCAGGGTTTTGGCTTTGGTGATCGCTTCGCCACGGGCTTGGCGGACGCTTTGGCCGGCTTCCTGGCCGTGGCCTTTTTGGCTGTTTTCCTTGCGGTTTTACTTGGGGTTTTACTTGGCACGGGTGGAACGTTTGGTTTTTTGGCAGCTTTAGCGCGGATGATTTTGGCCATGATCCGGGTATACTGACCAGCGATGACCGCAAGCAACGACTTTGATCGGGATGTTGACCAGCCGAAGCTGTTTTCGGCGCGGCTGACGCCGCATCGTTCGCTCAACCGCACCGGTTTCCTGGTGCTGATGGCGTTCCTTTGTGCGGTGAGCTTTGTCGCGGGCGTCGCGTTTCTGTTGATGGGCGCCTGGCCGGTGTTCGGATTCTTCGGGCTCGACGTGCTCGTGATTTACTGGGCGTTCCGGGTCAATTTCCGCAGCGCCAATGCGTCGGAGGAAATCACGGTGACGCCGTCGGAGCTGCGGGTGCGCCGGGTCAGCCACCGCGGCCATGTGGTGGAGTGGGTGCTCAATCCGCTCTGGGTGCGGCTTGATCAGACCGGCGACCCCGAATTCGGCATCGAGCGGCTTTATCTGGTCTCGCGCGGCCGCCGCGTCTCGGTTGGCCATTTTTTGGGCCCCGACGAAAAAGCGAGCTTTGCCAAAGCCTTACTTGCCGCGCTGCAATCGGCCAAACGCGGCATCACGTATAATCCTGTAACGCAGCCTTGACGCGTTTTCTTCACGCGAACCGGTGCCCACTTCGCTTGAAAACGCTATGTAATCCCTATCGGAAATCGGGTGGTTTGGACGTCGGATGAGCCCTAAATCTGATCCCATGATGATATCAGCCATACATGACCAGCGCCTGGCCAAGCCGGGCCTCCAGAACGCCGCGCTGCGCGACTACGACTCCGTGCGCCGCGCCATCGCCTTCATCTCGGAACACTGGCGCGCGCAGCCGACCATCGAAGCGATGGCAGATGCCGCCTCGGTGACGCCAGATGAATTACACCTTCTGTTCCGCCGCTGGGCCGGGCTGACGCCAAAGGACTTCATGCAGGCGCTGACGCTCGATCACGCCAAGGGCCTGTTGCGCGACTCGGCCAGCGTGCTCGACGCCGCCCTCGACTCGGGCCTGTCGGGTCCGGGCCGGCTGCACGATCTGTTCGTGACGCATGAAGCGATGTCGCCGGGCGAATGGAAGAACGGCGGCGCCGGCATGACGCTGCGCTACGGTTTCCATCCCTCGCCGTTCGGCACTGCCATTGTGATCGCCAGCGGCCGCGGCCTTGCGGGGCTTGCCTTCGCCGATCCCGGCGAGGAGCCGGCATCTTTCGCCGACATGAAGCGGCGCTGGCCCAACGCTACCTATGTCGAGGATCGCGACGGCACGGCCGGTCTCGCGCAGCGCATCTTCGACACCAGGATGTGGCGGCCGGACCAGCCGCTGCGCGTGGTCCTGATCGGTACTGATTTCGAGGTGCGCGTTTGGGAAACCTTGCTGAAGATCCCGATGGGCCGCGCGGTCAGCTATTCCGACATCGCCAACAAGATCAAGAATCCAAAAGCCTCTCGCGCGGTTGGTGCTGCGGTCGGCCGCAACCCGGTGTCGTTCGTAGTGCCCTGCCATCGCGCACTCGGCAAAGGCGGCGCGCTCACCGGCTATCACTGGGGCATCACCCGCAAGCAGGCGATGCTGGGCTGGGAAGCCGGCCAGGTCGGGCTGCATTGAGATCGTTGTTCGTGGTTCGTAGGATGGGTTGAGCCCTTGCGAAACCCATCACGTTTGTCGCGCAATTGATGGGTTTCGCGAAGAGCTCAACCCATCCTACGGCCTCCCATTACCCATAGCTGATATGCCAACCTCGCAGAGCACCCGGCCGGAACACTGACGGCGCGCGTCGATTGACGATCGCGTATCGATCGCTCACAACCACGCCCGGGGTAAACAGCGAAAGGCCCGTCGATGCAGAAACGCCGCCCGGTGATGATAGCGATATTGGATGGTTGGGGTTGGCGGGAGGATCCGGCCGACAATGCTGTTCGTCAGGCCAAAACCCCGAACTTCGACCGCCTGTGGAACGCGGGTCCGCGCGCCTTCCTGAGGACATCCGGACGGGATGTCGGGCTGCCCGATGGGCAGATGGGCAATTCCGAGGTCGGGCACCTGAACATCGGCGCGGGCCGCGTGGTGATGCAGGACCTGCCGCGGATCAACGACGCCATTGCGTCCGGCGAAATCAAGTCCGCGCCGGCGCTCGGCGCCCTGGTCCAGGCGCTGAAGCAGAGCGGCGGCACCTGTCATCTGATCGGACTGGTGTCGCCGGGCGGCGTCCATTCGCATCAGGATCACGTCGCCGCACTGGCCGCGATCCTCGCTGAGCACGGCGTGCCGGCGGTCGTACACGCACTCACGGACGGACGCGATACGCCGCCGCGATCGGGAGCCGATGATTTGAAGCGGCTGGCCGCGGCGCTGCCGCCACAGGTTCCGATCGCAACCGTTGTCGGGCGATATTATGCGATGGACCGCGACAAACGCTGGGAACGCGTTGGCAAAGCCTATGACGCCATCGTCGAGGGCGAAGGTCCGCATTTTGCCGACGCACAATCGGCAATAACAGATGCCTATGCGCACGATGTCACCGACGAGTTCGTCGTACCGTCGGTGATCGGCAATTACGCCGGCATCAGGGATGGCGACGGCGTGCTGAGCTTCAACTTCCGCGCCGATCGCGTCCGCGAGATTCTTGGTGCGATGCTCGATCCGTCGTTTGACGGCTTCAAACGCAGACGCAGCGTCCGGTTCGCTGCCGCCGTTGGAATGACGCAATACAGCTCTGATCTGGACCGGCTGATGCAGAGGATATTTCCGCCGCAGGCGTTTCCAAACATCCTGGGCGAAGTCACATCAGCGGCAAACCGGACGCAATTGCGGATGGCCGAAACGGAGAAGTATCCCCACGTCACCTATTTTCTCAACGGTGGACGGGAAGAACCTTTTCCCGGCGAAGACCGCATCATGGTGCCTTCGCCCAAGGTCGCGACCTATGACCTGCAGCCGGAGATGTCGGCCGCCGAACTGACGGCGAAAGCCGTGGAGGCGATCGACGGAGGCAAGTACGATTTGATCGTGCTGAACTACGCCAATCCGGACATGGTAGGCCACTCGGGAAACCTGACGGCCGCGATCAAGGCGGTCGAAACCGTCGATACCGCGCTCGGGAAAATCTCGGAGGCGATCGAGCGATCCGGCGGCGCGCTGCTGGTGACCGCCGATCACGGCAACTGCGAAATGATGCGCGACCCTGTCACCGGCGGTCCGCATACGGCTCACACGACGAACCCGGTGCCCCTGCTGCTGCAGGGCGGCGGCGTGACCTTGGCGGAGGGCCGGCTGGCGGACATCGCGCCCACACTGCTCGACCTAATGCAGTTGCCGAAACCGGCTGACATGACCGGCATGTCGTTGCTGCGCCCGAACAAGCAAGGCTAGGGCGTGCAATCGCTTATGCGACCGTTGGCGAGCGGAGACGACCGATGGAATGCACGATCCGGCCGGCGCGTGAGGATGACGCCGACGAAATAAGCGCGGTCATTATACGCACACTGCGCGAAACCAATGCGAAGGACTATGCAGAAGAGATCATCGAGAGGATCGAGCACAGCTTTAGTCCGAGCGCCGTGCTGGAGCTGATCGGCAAGCGCACCGTCTTTGTTGCCGCGATTGATAGTCGTGTCGTTGGAACGGCAAGCCTCGATGGAAACGTGGTCCGCACCGTCTTCGTGTCCCCTGACGTTCAGGCCCGCGGTATCGGCAAGCTGCTGATGGCCGAGGTCGAGCGCACGGCACGCGAGAGAAACATCCCGACGTTGGCGGTGCCTTCTTCAATCAGCGCCGAAACGTTCTACGGGCAGCTCGGGTTCAGGGCCGTGCGCGACAGCTACTACGGTGAAGAGCGCACAATCATCATGGAGCGGTCATTGCAGGACCGTCCGTAGGTCCGGTCAGCTAATTCAAGCTACGCATTCGGGCACGTTGTCGAAGCTTCAGAAGTCCCCGAGGCCGAGCACATCGGCCATCGAATACAGGCCGGGCGTCTTGCCCTGCGCCCACAACGCCGCCTTGACCGCGCCTTGCGCAAACATGGTGCGGTCCTCGGCGCGGTGGGTCAGCTCGATGCGCTCCATCGCACCGGCGAAGATCACGCTGTGTTCGCCGGTGACGGTGCCGCCGCGTAGCGCCGCAAAACCGATATCGCCGGCCTTGCGCGCGCCGGTAATGCCGTCGCGTCCGCGCGCCGAATGCAGATGCAGGTCGACGCCGCGGCCCGCGGCGGCGGCCTCACCCAGCATCAGGGCGGTGCCCGACGGTGCATCGACCTTGGCCTTATGGTGCATCTCCAGGATCTCGATATCGAAATCGGTATCGAGCGATTGCGCGACGCGCTTCACGAGGGCCGCCAGCAGATTGACGCCGAGGCTCATATTGCCTGATTGCACGACGATGGCGCGGGACGTCACGCTCTTGATCACGGCCATGTCGGAGCTCGACAGCCCGGTGGTTCCGACCACGTGCACCAGCTTCCGCTCGGCGGCGATCGCCACATTGGCGATGGTGGCGGCGGGAACCGTGAAATCGAGAATGCCGTCGGCGTTCGCCGTGAGCGCCCAGAGATCGGCAGAGAGTTTGACGCCATTTTCGGGCAGGCCGGCGAGTATGCCGGAATCCTTGCCCAGCAGTTCCGAACCCGGCGCTTCGAGCGCACCGGCAAGAACCGCCCCTGACGTCTCCGAGATGACGCGCACCAGCGCGCGGCCCATCCGGCCGCCGGCTCCAGCTACGATCAAACGCATGTCGGCCATGGCTTCACCTCTTCAAGCCCTATAGCGGGATGGGGCCATTCCGGCAACCGATCAGGCCTCGATACCCGTCATGGCCGGGCTTGTCCCGGCCATCCACGTCTCTATTGCGCGACCAAAGCAAGACGTGGATGCCCGGGACAAGCCCGGGCATGATGAAGAAAACTAGACGCTAGGGTTGCGGGCCGTCATAGCCTTCGATCACGATCAGCTCGGCAATCGAGTGCGGCTGCCGAACTTTGATGTTGGCCTGGTATTCCGGTGAGTTATAGCAGGCCATCGCGGCGTCGTAGCTGTCGAACTCGATCACCACGTTGCGCGAGCGGCTTTGGCCCTCGACGCCGGTGAACTTGCCGCCGCGGACGACGTAGCGCCCGCCGAACTTCTTGAAGATCGCGAGATTGGCCGCCGCATAGGGCTTGTAGCCCTCGTCATTGCTGACGTCGACGCGACCGATCCAGTATCCCTTGGCCATCTTGCTCTCCCGTTTCTTGTCCTGCTGTTGACTACGCCAGTGCCTGCGCGATTTCGCTTTGAATGGCATCCGCGGCGGCTTTGGGGTCGGCGGCCTCGGTGACCGGCCGTCCCACCACCAGATAATCCGCGCCGGCGGCGATGGCGCGCGCCGGTGTCATGATGCGCTTCTGGTCGCCGGTCGCAGAGCCCGCCGGCCGGATGCCCGGCGTCACCAGGTTCATCTGGTGGCCGACGATCTTGCGCAAACTCGCCGCCTCTTCCGGCGAGCTCACCAGCCCGTCGACGCCGAGCACCTGCGCCTGCTGGGCGCGCGCCTCGACCAGATCGGAGACGTTGAGGCGATAGCCGGCGGCATGCAGATCGCCGTCGTCATAGGAGGTCAGCACGGTGACGGCGAGGATTTTCAGGCTTGAGCCCGCGCGCGCTTCGACGGCGGCTTTCATGGTCTGCGGATAGGCATGCACGGTAAGAAAAGTGGCGCCCAGTTTTGCGATGCTCTCGACACCGCGTGCAACGGTGTTGCCGATATCGTGCAGCTTGAGATCGACGAACACTTTCTTGCCCGCGCCGGACAATTGACGGACCAGCGGCAAGCCGCCGGCATAGGCGAGCTGATAGCCGATCTTGTAGAACGTCACGCTGTCGCCGAGCCGCGCCACCATCGCTTCGGCCTCGGCGACGCCGGACAGATCGAGCGCCACAATCAACCGGTCTTTCGGAGCGATACTGGCAGGCTGCATGTCACCTCACATCATGCGTTGGGAATGGTCGATCAGCTGCCGCACCAGCGCTTGCAGCGCCTCGACATCGGCAGGATGTTTCAGACGGTCCATCTCGTCATAGGCCTGGTCCGCGAACGACAACGCGAACTGGTTCGGAACCACGCTGGCGTGGCAGGCCGTCAGAATCAGGCGCAGTGCCGCCAGCGCGCGCGTGCCGCCGAGCCGTCCGCCCGAGGCCGATGCGATCGCAAACACGGCGCCGCGAAACACCTGGCCGCGGGTTTCATGCGGGTCCTGCACCCGGCTGATCCAGTCAATGGTGTTTTTCACCAGCGCCGGCACCGACGAATTATATTCCGGCGTCACGATCAGGACGCCATGATGGGCACCGATCATGCGCTTCAGATTGACAGCGTGTTTCGGCACGCCGGATTTCGCCTGCAGGTCGCCGTCATAGATCGGCAGCGGAAAATCCGACAGCGAAATACGTGTCACTTCGGCGCCGGATAGCGCGAGCTCATGGCTGGCAGCGGCCGCCAGCCGCGCATTGTGCGAGCCTGTGCGAAACGATCCCGGGATCACGAGGATTTTCAGCGCGGACATATTTTATAAATCGCGGTTCGGGCCAAACCCGCCGCGCTGACGCGCCGGGAGATATCAGCCCTTGCGATACACCCAGACCCGGGCGGGCGGAAGGTTCATCCAGATCCGCTCGGAAGCTTCTGTGGACACGCCGGGCAGCGATTTCGGGATCGGCGGCGCAACCGAATAGGTGAACTGCACGAAGGGCGCACCCGGTGCCAGCGCCGTAAAGGCGTCGCGGATCAATTTGAGGCGCGTCAGCATCGGCTTTGTGACCAGCGGCAGGCCGGAGACCACGGCCGAGGCCGGCATGTCGAGAACCTTCAACAGCGAGTCGCGAAGTTTGTAGGCGTCGCCCTGCACCACTTTGGCGTGCGGATAACGGTCGCGCAGCAGCGCGCAGAAGCCCGGATTATATTCAACCAGCACGAGACGCTTCTGATCGACGCCATGTTCGATCAGCGCATTGGTGATCGCGCCGGTGCCGGGGCCAAGTTCGACGACCGGTCCTTTCGAATCGACGTCGACATATTGCGCCATGGTGCGCGCGAGCAGCTTGCTGGACGGCATCACCGCGCCCATGTGCAGCGGCTTTTCGATCCATGAACGGAGAAAACGCACCTCGTCGTCAAGACGGAGAGGTTTCTTCAACGCACGCACGGACGATTGCAGAGGCATGTCGCTACCAGGCGGGACCGCGAACGGCGGTTATGTCAGAAAACGGTCATAAAGAGGTATAGGTCGCAGCTCTCATGGTCAAGCAAAAGGCTTACTGCGGGGCAGCGCGGCTACCGAAGAAGTCCTTGACCTTAGTAAAGAAACCCGCCGCCTCCGGCTGGGTTGCACCCGACGACAGCTTTTCGAACTCGGCCAGCAATTCCTGCTGCTTCTTGGTCAGATTTTGCGGCGTTTCGACCATCACCTGTACATACATGTCGCCGGTCTGGCGCGAACGGAGCACCGGCATGCCTTTTGATGCGATGCGGAATCGCCGGCCGGACTGTGTTCCCGACGGCACCTTCACCTTGGTCTTGCCCTTGTCGATGGTCGGCACCTCGAATTCACCGCCAAGGGCGGCCGCCACCATCGAGATCGGGACCCGGCAATGCAGGTCGGCGCCGTCGCGCTGGAAGAATTCGTGGGTCGCCAGCGACAGGAAAATATAGAGATCGCCGGGCGGTCCGCCGCGGACGCCAGCCTCGCCCTCGCCGGCGAGGCGAATGCGGGTGCCGTCTTCGACGCCTTGCGGAATGTTGACCGACAGGGTCCGGTCGCGCGTCACCCGGCCTGAGCCCGCGCAGGAGGGACAGGGGTCTTCGATCATCTGGCCGCGGCCCTGACAGCCCGGACAGGTTCGTTCCAGCGTAAAGAAGCCCTGGGCCTGCCGCACCCTTCCCTGCCCGCCGCACAGCGAACAGGTCTTCGGCTTGGTGCCGGCCTTGGCACCGGTGCCGGAACAGGATTCGCAGGTGACCGAAACCGGAATCTCGATCTGGGCGGTCTTGCCGAGGAAGGCTTCCTCCAGCGTGATTTCCATATTGTAGCGCAGGTCGGCGCCGCGCTCGCGGCCACCGCCACCGCGCCCGCGCTGTCCGGCCATGCCGAACAGATCCTCGAAAATATCCGAGAACGACGAGGCGAAGCCGGCGCCGAATCCTGGCCCGCCGCCACCCATGCCCTGCTCGAACGCCGCGTGGCCGTAGCGGTCATAGGCGGCGCGCTTGTCGCCGTCTTTCAGGACCTCATAGGCTTCGTTGATTTCCTTGAACTTCACTTCGCTGGAAGCATCGCCCGGATTCTTGTCCGGATGCCATTTCATCGCGAGCTTGCGGAACGCAGCCTTGAGCTTGCCGTCGTCCACGCTCCGTTCGACTTCCAGGGTTTCGTAATAGCAGCGCTTGGTGGACATCCGTCAGTTCCGTCCGAATTTCGTCTTCATGCCGCAAGGGTGCATTGTTGAGGATGCCGCCTCGCGCTTAACGAAAAATGACCCCCACCCATCGAGACGCCGCGCGCTCTTTGGTGTGAGGGTCATGATCGAAAGCCCGCTTATGCCGACTTCTTGTTGTTCTTGTCGTCGTCGACTTCGGTGAACTCCGCGTCGACGACGTCATCCTTGGCCGCATCCTTCTTGGCGTCGGCTTCGGCCTGCTGCTTGTACATGGCCTCGCCGAGCTTCATCGAAGCCTGCGCCAGCGTGTTGGTCTTGGCCTTGATCGCCTCGGCGTCGTCGCCCTTCAGCGCTTCCTTGAGGTCGCTGACGGCGTCCTCGATGGAACGGCGCTCGCTCTCCTCGACCTTCGAACCGTGTTCGGCCAGCGCCTTCTCGGTGGAATGCACCAGGCTGTCGGCATGGTTCTTGGCGTCGACCGCCTCGCGGCGCTTCTTGTCCTCGGCCGCATTGGCCTCGGCGTCCTTGACCATCTTCTGGATGTCGGCGTCGGACAGGCCGCCGGAGGCCTGAATCCGGATCTGCTGTTCCTTGCCGGTCGCCTTGTCCTTGGCCGAGACGTTGACGATGCCGTTGGCGTCGATGTCGAACGTCACCTCGATCTGCGGCATGCCGCGCGGCGACGGCGGAATGCCCATCAGGTCGAACTGGCCGAGCACCTTGTTGTCGGCCGCCATTTCACGCTCGCCCTGGAAGACGCGGATGGTGACGGCGTTCTGGTTGTCCTCGGCGGTCGAGAAGACCTGGCTCTTCTTGGTCGGGATCGTGGTGTTGCGATCGATGATGCGGGTGAACACGCCACCCAGCGTCTCGATGCCGAGCGACAGCGGGGTCACGTCGAGCAGCAGCACGTCCTTGACGTCGCCCTGCAGCACGCCGGCCTGGATCGCCGCACCGATGGCGACGACTTCGTCCGGGTTCACGCCCTTGTGCGGCTCCTTGCCGAACAACTGCTTCACCACTTCCTGAACCTTCGGCATGCGCGTCATGCCGCCGACCAGCACCACTTCGCCGATCTCGGCGGCGGTGAGGCCCGCATCCTTCAGCGCCTTGCGGCACGGCTCGATGGTCTTCTGGACGAGATCGTCGACCAGCGCCTCGAACTTCGAGCGGGTCAGCTTCATCGTCAGATGCTTCGGACCGGTCTGATCGGCCGTGATGAACGGCAGATTGATTTCGGTCTGCGTGGTCGAGGACAATTCGATCTTGGCCTTTTCGGCGGCCTCTTTCAGGCGCTGCAAGGCAAGCTTGTCGTTGCGCAGGTTGATGCCCTGCTCCTTCTGGAACTCATCGGCCAGATAGCTGACGAGACGCATGTCGAAGTCTTCGCCGCCGAGGAACGTATCGCCGTTGGTGGATTTCACCTCGAATACGCCGTCGCCGATTTCGAGAATCGAGACGTCGAAGGTGCCGCCGCCGAGGTCGTACACCGCAATGGTGCCGGTCTTGGTCTTGTCGAGGCCGTAGGCGAGCGCGGCCGCGGTCGGCTCGTTGATGATGCGCAGCACTTCAAGGCCGGCGATCTTGCCGGCGTCCTTGGTGGCCTGACGTTGCGCGTCGTTGAAATAGGCGGGAACCGTGATGACGGCCTGCTCGACCTTCTGGCCGAGATGGGCTTCCGCGGTCTCTTTCATCTTCTGCAGAATGAAAGCGGAGACCTGCGAGGGCGAGTAGGTCTTAGCATCGGCTTCGACCCAGGCGTCGCCGTTCGAAGCTTTCACGATCTTGTAGGGGACGAGCTTCTTGTCCTTCTCGACCATCGGGTCGTCATAGCGGCGGCCGACGAGGCGCTTGACCGCGAAGAAGGTTCGCTCGGGATTGGTCACCGCCTGACGCTTGGCAGGCTGGCCGACGAGGCGCTCGCCATCATCGCTGAAAGCGACGATCGACGGGGTCGTGCGCATGCCCTCTGCGTTCTCGATGACTTTAGCTGTCTTGCCATCCATTACGGCGACGCACGAATTGGTGGTGCCGAGATCGATCCCAATGACCTTTCCCATGGTCCTCATATCCTTCTTTTTTGCGGCAGGTTGGCTGGGCCCTGGACGGCGCACCTAACCGAACCCCCAACGATCAATTACTCGCGATATTGCGACGGTGAGCCTCATATAGGAGGGGGGGTCCTGCCCGCAAGGACCGAACGCAACCTTAGGGCCTGAAAATGCTGACGTTTGAAAGATTGTGTCAGCTCAGGGCAGGTCAAGGTTCAGGCCTTCAGCCGTGTTAACAAATCGGCAAGGAGGTGAGCGCGCACTCATCACCACGTCCGAAAATCAGCCCAGTTCATGATCGCCGCCAGCGCGGTATTTGGCCGCTGTGTGGACCTGACCGGCGGTCCGGCAGGCCGCCAAAATTGCCCGAAAACGTTTGGCTAGCCGCCATATCGCGCGAAAATTCCGGTGTTTCGGAACGCGATGAGGGAACGGGCGCCGCCCCTGCCCTGTTGCAGGGACATCAAAACCGCTAAAAGCGGGCTGACTAAACCAAGCCCTCGAACCCTTGAGGGCTGCGCTGGCCGACCATTGAACGGCCTCAATGTAAACTCGGTAGACCCTTCATGAAGCCTGTTCGATACCTCGCTGCGGTTGCCCTTACCATCGCCGCGACCTGCGCCGCGTTCGCCGCCGACCCGGTTTTTCCGCCGGGCGCGCGGGTCGGCATGACGCCGCTGGTCGGCCTGGTCAAAGCCAGATCATTTGTCGGCTTCGAGACCGAGGATCAGGGCGTCAAGGTGCTGGTGGCGGACCTGCCCGCCGAGGCCTATGGCGAGGTCGCCAATGCTTTCAAGGCAAATCCGGGCGGCACCGGCGGCATCAAGCCGGAGAGCATCGAGACGGCGGCGGGGCTCGCCTATTACACCGCCGAGAACGCCAAGGACGGCGCCACCAATGTCCGGCGCTACTCGATGATCGTGCCGGGTCCGACCTTCTCCGGCTACGTCGCCGTGCAGGTGCCGGAGAATGCCTCCCGGATCTACACCGACGACGCCATCCGCCAGATGTTCGCTTCCGCCGTGATCCGAAACGAAGTTCCGGTCGATGAGCAGCTCGGCCTGATGCCGTTCAGGATGGCCGAGCTCAGCAATTTCAAGACGGTCCGAACGCTGGCGCCGGGCGCCGCGCTGATCATTGCCGATGGCGACGAAAAAAGCGGTTTTGAAACCGCGCCCTTCATGATCGTCGGCCTGGTCGGATCGGCGCCGGCGCAGCCCGACGACCGCGGACGCTTTGCCCAGCAGATGGCGACGACGATTCCCGGCGTACGCGACGGGCGGATCACGATGTCGGAGGCGGTCCGCATCGACGGCCAGCCCGGATACGAAACCCGCATCGAAGCCACCAGCGGCAAGGACAATACGCCGGTGACGATCGTGCAATGGTTGCGGTTCGGCGGCCAGAATTCGCTGCGCATCATCGGCAGTTCGCCGCGCGACGGCTGGACCACCGCGTTCACGCGTTTCCGCGCCGTGCGAGACGGAATTCGCCCGCGCTGACGATGCCCGATAGCTCGCAAATCGAGGCCAGTGGCTATGACGAACAAAGCAATCATTGCGATTGCGGTCGCAATTTCGCTCACGGCCGGCTCATCATTCGGACAGCAAGCCGATGACGATGCAGCATTGCAGCAGTACTTGTCGGATTTTCGGGCCTGCGTCCGGTCAAATGCCGCCGAAGTCTATGCCCTCGGCATCAGGGCAACACACGATGCGGAAGAGATTTTTCGCGAGCGATGCACACCCACGCTTAATGACCTCTTCGGATCGATCAGGTTGAACGAGCCCGCTACGTCGGCAAGTCAGAAACTGAAACTGCCGGCCGGGGCTCTTCGTCCCGGAATCCTCCGCATCACGGCGCGAGAGGAATGGGCTGCTTTCCTTCATAGCGCGAGCGGCAAGTGAGGCACTTTTGGATGACAGCTCGCAAGCAACCAATTTGCGCTAGCAAGCCCTAAATTTCGGGCTTACGTTCGTATACGGATGGAACTAAGCTTCTCGCCGTCGGGTTCGCTACGTGGGAGGCGCACATGTTGAATCGCAGGCTGCTTATGACGAGTCTCGGCGCTACGACAATTGTGGCCCTTGGGCCAAGTACCTCTTTGGCCGCGTCGATCAAACCCGACAATGCGTCGGCGTTGCTGGTGATCGACGTTCAGAACTGCTTCCTGCCGGGCGGCAGCCTTGCGGTGAAAGACGGCGACCAGGTCGTTCCCGTCATCAACCGCATCGCCAAGAGCTTTGCCAACGTCGTGCTGACGCAGGACTGGCACACGTCAGGCCATGTCTCGTTCGCCACCACGCATTCCGGCAAGAAACCGTTCGAGACGATCGATCTGCCCTATGGCAAGCAGGTGCTTTGGCCCGATCACTGCGTGCAGGGCACCGAAGGCGCTGCGCTGTCAAAGGACCTTTCGATCGCCCATGCCGGACTTGTCATCCGCAAGGGCTCCAACAAGGACGTCGACAGCTATTCGGCCTTCACCGAAGCCGATGGCAAGACCACGACGGGGCTTGCCGCCTATTTGAAGGCGCGCAAGGTGGAACGCGTGTTCCTCGCCGGTCTCGCCACCGATTTTTGCGTGGCATGGAGCGCGCTCGACGCCCGCAAGGCCGGCTTTGAGACCTATGTCGTCGAAGACGCCTGCCGCGGCATCGATACCCAAGGCTCGCTCGCGAAAGCCTGGGCCGATATGGGCGAGGCCGGCGTCAAGCGCATCCAGTCCAGCGATATCGCCGCTTAAAGTAGAGCGTTCTCTCGCGAGAGAGCACAATGTCGGATTTAGGCGCACCGCTCGCGTTCGAGATGATCCGCCGCGCGCCTTCACAGCGCACGGCCGGCCTTATCACGGGAATGACGGGCTACCGCGAGCATGCGCTTGGCCGGTTTTCGCAGCGTGAAGCCGCACACCTGATTGTGCCGCTGATCATCAGCCTTGGCAGCCCGTTCCTGATCGCGCTCGGCCGGGAGCCCGATGCGGCCGACCGCCAGCCAAGCTTCGCCGCGGGCCTCTACGCCGGGCCTGTTCATATCGAGTCCGATGGCGGCGCCGAATGCGTGCAGGTGGATTTCACGCCGCTCGGCGCTTACCGCTTTTTCGGCGGCGACGTCGCAGGTCTTGCCGCGCGCATGGTCGATATCGGCGACGTGCTCAGCCACGAAGGCCGGCAATTGCGCGAGAGACTGGGCGCGACGGCTTGCTGGCAACACCGCTTCGACCTGCTCGAGGACTTCATCGCCGGCCGCGCCAATCATCTGCCGTCGCCGGAGATCGCCTTCGCCTGGCGCCGGCTGGCGCTGACCGCGGGCAGCGCGCGGATCACGGCACTGGCAGGTGAAATCGGCTGGAGCCGCAAACATCTGGTCGAGCGTTTTCGATCCGAGCTTGGCCTCGCGCCCAAATCAATCGCGCGCATGATGCGCTTTCACCGGGCCTGCCGGCTGGCACGCAGCGGGACAGCTCCCGGCTGGGCCGGGATTGCCGCCGAGAGCGGCTTTTCCGACCAGGCCCATCTGGTGCGCGAATTCGGCGAACTGGCCGGCGAGACGCCGACGGCCTGGGCACGGCGTCTGGCGCTGATCGACAGCCGGCTGACACGTCCGAACGAAGCGCTTTCCGACTGGTAACAAATCTTCAAGCCGGCGCCGCCGGCGTATCAGCATATTGACGCGGTGAAGCCGAAAGAAGGAGTTTGCCGTGACGAACAGCAATGACGCGCAGCGCATCTACCCGACAATGCGCTGCAGGGATGCCGAGGCGATGATCCGCTGGCTCAAGGATGTGCTTGGTTTCACCGAGCATGTCGTCTACCGCACGGACGGCGTGGTACAGCACGCACAACTTGCCTGCGGCGCGTCGCTTCTGATGCTCGGTCAGGCCCGTGACGATGAGTACGGCAGATTGGTTGGCGACATCTCCGGCCGCCGCACCGACGCGCTTTATGTCGCCGTCGAGGATCCCGACGCGCTGTGCGCCAAGGTGAAGGCATCAGGCGCCAAAATCGAAATGGAGCTGCACAACACCGACTACGGCAGCCGCGATTTCGCCTGCCGGGACCCGGAAGGCAATCTCTGGAGCTTTGGCACCTACTGGCCGAAGGCGAATGAGAAGCCGATGGACGCGTAGGTCGGATCGGCTCTTTCGGCTTAGATCGTGACGTCGGCGGCGGGCGCCGCCTTGGCGCCGCCTTTGGAGACGCCGACCAGCGCCGGACGCAGCACGCGCTCGCCGATCATGAAGCCGGCCTGCACCACCTGCACCACGGTGCCCGCCGGCACCGACGCGTCAGGGACTTCGTACATCGCCTGCTGGAAGTTCGGATTGAACTTCTCACCCGACGGATCGAATTTCTTGACGCCGTTTTTCTCCAGCGTGTTGAGCAGCGACCGCTCGGTCAGCTCGACGCCTTCGATGAACGCCTTCAGCGCCGGGTCGGCCGAGGCCTTCATTTCCTCAGGAACCGCATCCAGCGCGCGTTGCAGATTGTCGGCGATATCGAGAATGTCGCGCGCGAAGCCGGTGATGCCGTAGGCCCGCGCATCGGCAACTTCCTTGGCGGTGCGTTTGCGCAGGTTTTCCATCTCCGCCAGCGTGCGCAGCATCTTGTCGCGCGCTTCAGCCGCTTCCTTCGTCAACGCCTCGACCGATCCTTCTTCGGGATCATCAGGCATGATGTAGGGCTTTGAGACCACGGGCTCGCCGCTCTGGGCCGCCGCATCATCATTCGGCCGGTTGGGATCGGTCATAAGTCTGCCTTCTCAAAAGAACCGTTCGGTTAAATGGGGATTTGCTGCCCGGGATATCGTGCTTTAGCGGGCGAAAATCAAGCGTTCCATGGCGTTTTCGAGTGATGCCTGCACCGGACCTGATCCGGGGTGGGGCCCGGTTCGCGCCGGGAAAGGCGTCAAAACAACAAAGCGAAGCTTTTTTCGGGCCGGATCAGCCACCGAGCATGCGGCTGACGATGCGCGCGGCATAGTCCACCGTCGGAATCACCCTTGCATAGTTGAGCCGCGTCGGCCCGATCACGCCGAGAACCCCGACGATGCGGCCGGCGGCGTCGCTATAGGGCGCGATGATGGTGGAGGAACCGGACAGCGAGAACAGCTTGTTCTCCGATCCGATGAAGATCCGCACGCCCTCGGCGCGCTCGGCGCGACCGAGCAGATCGATGACGCCGCGCTTGGTCTCGAGATCGTCGAACAGCGACTTCACGCGCTCCAGATCTTCCAGCGCATGCAGATCCTCGAGCAGATTGGCGTGACCGCGCACGATCAATTGGCGGTCCTCGCTTTCGCCGCCGGACCAGCTCGCAATGCCGGCCGCGATGATCTTCTGCGTCAGCTGATCGAGTTCGGCGCGGCTTTGCGTCAGCGCGGTTTCGAGTTCGAGGCGCGACTCGGCAAGCGTACGGCCGCGAATGCGGGAATTGAGGAAATTGCTGGCTTCCGTCAGCGCCGACGAGGGAACGCCGGGCGGCAGGGTCAGCACGCGGTTTTCGACCTGGCCGTCCTCGCTGACCAGCACCACCAGCGCGCGTTCCGGCTCCAGCCGCACGAATTCGATGTGCTTCAGCCGCGAATTGGATTTGGCGGTCAGCACCACCGCGGCGGCACGCGTCAGGCCCGACAGCCGCGTCAGCGCTTCGCCGAGCGCCGCCTCTACCGACTGCGCGCGGCCGACGGAGGCAAGCTGGGTCTGGATCGACTGCCGTTCGTCTTCGGTGAGGTCGCCGACCTGCATCAGCGCATCGACGAAGAAGCGCAGGCCGAGTTCCGTGGGCAGCCGGCCGGCCGAGGTATGCGGCGCGTAGATCAGGCCGAGCTGTTCGAGGTCCGACATCACATTGCGAACCGAGGCCGGCGACAGCGGCATCGCGATCAGCCGCGAGATGTTGCGCGAGCCGACCGGCTCGCCGGTTGCGAGGTAACTCTCGACGATTTGACGAAAAATGTCGCGCGAGCGCTCATTGAGCTGGGCCAGCCCGGCATTCGGTGCGATCAGGCCAATTGGATCGTGGTGGGCCACAATTACTCCCTCACAGCTGCCCCTAATCTGTCTATCCGGAGGGCCGGTGACAAGCACGCATTACACCTCAAAGAGGTGGCAAAGGCCCTTGCCGCTGCCCGCTCCCCCTCCTACAAGCACCGCGAACCGCTTTTACTTGATTTTTCGGAGGATTCCCCATGCGGCCAAGCCGCCGTGCGCCCGATGAGCTGCGCCCCGTGTCGCTGGAACGCGGCGTCGTCAAATACGCCGAAGGTTCCTGCATGGTGAAATTCGGCGATACCCACGTGCTGGTCACGGCCACGCTGGAAGAACGCCTGCCGCCATGGCTCAAGGGTCAGGGCCGCGGCTGGGTCACCGCCGAATACGGCATGCTGCCCCGCGCCACGCTGGAACGCACCCGCCGCGAGGCCGCCACCGGCAAGCAGGGCGGCCGCACCGTCGAAATCCAGCGCCTGATCGGGCGCTCGCTACGCGCGGCTGTCGACCTTGAAGCGCTCGGCGAGCGTCAGATCACGGTCGATTGCGATGTGATCCAGGCCGATGGCGGCACCCGCACCGCCTCGATAACCGGCGCCTGGGTGGCGCTGGCCGACTGCATCTCGTGGATGAAGAGCCGCAACATGCTGAAAGCCAATGTGCTCCGCGACAATGTCGCGGCGATCTCCTGTGGCATCTATCAGGGCACGCCGGTGCTCGACCTCGATTATGCCGAGGATTCCGAGGCCGATACCGACGCCAATTTCGTCATGACCGGCGACGGCCGCATCATCGAGGTGCAGGGCACCGCGGAGAAAACGCCGTTCTCGCAGGACGAGTTCCTGGCGCTGATGGCGCTGGCGCGCAAGGGCGTCGCGCGTCTGGTGGACTTGCAAAAGATGGCCGTCGCGTAGTCTGATTGATCATGCACCGTCGAATCACAGGCCGCCTGGTGATCGCGACCCACAATCCCGGCAAGCTTGCCGAGATGCGCGAATTGCTGGCGCCACATGGCGTCGAGGCGATCTCCGCGGGCGAACTCGGCCTCGATGAGCCCGAGGAGACCGGCGAGACCTTTCGGGCCAATGCCGCGATCAAGGCGATCGCAGCCGCGAAAGCCGCGCAGCTTCCGGCCTTCGCCGATGATTCCGGCCTCGTGGTCGATGCGCTGGACGGCGCGCCCGGGATCTATTCGGCGCGCTGGGCCGGCAAACCTGCGGATTTTATGGCGGCGATGACGCGGGTCGAACGCCTGTTGCAGGAGCGCGGCGCCAAAACGCCTGACAAGCGCAAGGCGCATTTCGTATCGGCGTTGTGCGTCGCCTGGCCCGACGGCCACCTCGAAGAGGTCGAGGCGCGGGTCGATGGAACTTTGGTGTGGCCACCGCGCGGCACCGAGGGTTTCGGTTACGATCCGTCGTTCCTGCCCGATGGGCACGGCCGCACCTTCGGCGAGATGGCCAGCATCGAGAAGCACGGCCTGCCGCCGCTGGGGCTCGGTCTGTCGCATCGCGCCCGCGCCTTCGTCAAACTGGCGGAGATCTGCCTTGGCTAGCTTCGAGCGCCCTCAGGGCAAAGCGGCTTTCGGCGTTTATGTGCACTGGCCATTCTGCCTGTCGAAATGCCCGTATTGCGATTTCAACAGCCATGTCCGGCACGCGCCGATCGACGAGGCGCGGTTCGTCAGTGCCTTTGCGCGCGAGATTGAAACTTCCGCCGAGCGCGCGCCGGGACGGGAAGTCACCTCGATCTTTCTCGGCGGCGGCACGCCGTCGCTGATGGCGCCGCAGACCGTCGGCGCCATCCTGGATGCAATCGGCAAACACTGGCGCGTCGCTGGTGATGTCGAAGTGACGCTGGAAGCCAATCCCACCAGCGTCGAGGCGACGCGCTTCCGCGGCTACCGCGCGGCCGGCGTCAACCGGGTCTCGCTCGGCGTGCAGGCGCTGGATGATGCCTCATTGAAAGCATTGGGCCGCCTGCACAGCGCGCGCGAGGCGCTGGATGCGGTGGCGATCGCGCGGCAATCCTTCGATCGTTATTCGTTCGACCTGATCTACGCCCGCCCCGACCAGACGCCGCAGATGTGGGCCGATGAACTGAAGCTGGCGATTTCGGAAGCCGCCGAACATCTGTCGCTCTATCAGCTCACGATCGAGGAAGGCACGCCGTTCTTCGGATTGCACGCTGCAGGCAAGTTGAAGACGCCGGATGAGGCCGTCGCCCGCGCGCTCTACGACGTGACGCAGGATGTCTGCGCCGCGCAGGGTCTTCCTTCTTACGAGATTTCCAACCACGCGCGGCCGGGCGCGGAGTGCAAACATAATCTCGTCTATTGGCGCGGTGAGGAATATGCCGGCATCGGCCCCGGCGCGCATGGCCGCCTCGACATCGATGGCGAAAGACACGCGATCGCGACCGAGAAACGTCCCGAAGCCTGGCTGATGCGGGTCGAGGCCAACGGCCATGGCTTCATCACCGACGACGTTCTCAACTCGGAAGAGCGCGCCGACGAATTTTTGCTGATGGGGTTGCGGCTTGCGGAAGGCATCGATCCCAAACGCTACGCCGCGCTGTCGGGCCGCACGCTCGATCCCGGCCGGATCGCCGTGCTGCGCGAAGAAGGCGCGATCATCGTCGACGCCGATGGCCGGCTGCGGGTGACGCAGGCCGGTTTTCCGGTGCTCGATGCTGTTGTCGCGGATCTGGCTGCGTAAATTTTCCTTCCGTCGTCCCGGCCTTGAGCCGGGATCTACCGTGTTAGCTGTCAAGAGGCGTTAGCGCCTTTCCAAGGCTGTCCGGACCTGATTACGGCATTGGCG